>CAJUDX010000023.1 GCA_910584785.1 uncultured Lachnospiraceae bacterium
TCTTGGTATAAGGACGGATAACCATATCCTCGGTCATATCCAGATAGGCTTTTAAGTTAAATTCTGGTGCACAGTTTACCCAGGTATCCGAAGTTCCCTGATAGGCGGACATGGTCACGCCAAGTTCGGCCTGTTTCTTCTGTGCTGCCTCGCTTCCCAGGTATTCCAAAAGCTTCCACGCTTCTTCCGGGTGTGCTGTATCGGCACAGGATGACCAGCCAAGACCGTTATAGATGGTTTTTCTTACGCCATCATTGGATTTGGGAAGAACTGCCACGTCACAGTTCTGGTCAATATATTCATTTCCCTTCATGGCGGCAACCATCCAGGAACCCTGAAGAATCATGGCTACCCTTCCCGATCCTAACAATACATCCGGTGTGTTTTCTGCCATAACCTCCTGTGTCGGCATACAGGTCGTTACCAGATTGTCATACCACCAATTCATCGCCTCGATGGTTTCAGGAGAATCCCATTCCGACTTGGTCTTGTCCTCACTGAGCACACTTCCGCCCATGGTGTAAATATAATTATAATAACCGTCCTGGTTAAATACGGCAGGAGAAACAAAACCGTACTGTCCTTTTTCGCTGTTGGTCAGCTTCTGTGCATTTTCTGCAAGGGTTTCCCAGGTCCAGGTTTCATCAGGATAGGAAAGTCCCGCTTCGTCAAATAAGGTCTTATTGTACCAGAGGGCAATGGTGTCATAATCTTTTGGAATAGCATAAGTTTTTCCGTCATACTGGTACAGCCCTGTAATATCCTCATAATAATTTGCCAAATCAATAACTTCGCTCTGGGCAATCCTGTCCGTTAAATCCAGAAGGATATCATTGCTCATAAATTTCTGGCTGTAGTTGGAATGCATCCAGAAAACATCCGGAAGCGTCCCGCCCTGTGCACCGGCTTCCAGAAGTGTCCAGTACTGATCCCAGGGAACCACCTGCAAATCAACCGCAATTCCCGTTTCGCTGGTAAAGTCGCCGACAATCTCCTTTAACCCCGGAAGCTGTGCATTATCCCAAATCGCCATGGTCAGAGAAGCGCCGGAAGACGATCCTCCTCCCTGGCTGCCGGAATCACCCGGCTGTGCATTTCCCGAAGAACCTGCATTTCCTCCGCAGGCAGCCAGAGAAGCACACATTGTTCCTGCCAACATAAGAGCTGCTACATTTTTCTTTTTCATTTTTCCTTTTCCTCCTGGTTTCTTATCTTTTTTTGATTTTTAGTTATCCTATTTTTCTATTTTCTTGATTTTCTGTTTTTGCCTGCTTATCTGTTCTTTTCTTTTATTTTCTGTTTTTTTATCGCTAATGCTCATAGTTTATCAGATATCGCGCTAAAAAAACATCATCTGATGTGCACTCGATATAGAATAAACAGCTTTTTTCATCTAGGCAAAAAGTGTACATCCGCTCTCCCTAAATTCCAGAATTTTCCTTTCCAAGTCTTCGCGCTCTACATCAAATGCCAGCGCCAGACAATCCAGGCAGTAAAATACCTCTGTCCCCCGGTTAATCAGTTTTTTCGTCATTGCAATTTCATCGGAAGTGAGCAAAGAGCGGCATTTGCGGCATAAAATTTTCTCCATCATTCTTATTTCCATCTCTTCATCAGCATTTCTCCAGGCGGCAGAAATATAATTTACAGTCGTGCCCCGGCACACGGGTGAGGTAGTAATCCCGTTTTACCCCCAAGTCTTCTCCGGTAAATATATCCCGCATATGGAAACCATAGCCCGATCCATAGGGAAGCCCTGCATCAGCAAAGATACTGTTCATTTCCTGTTCCTCTTCAAATAAATTGTAGAAAGCAATCACAAATTCCTGATTAGATAAATGCTTAATAAAGGTATACAGCTGATCCTTCACCATACGGATAGGCTCCACTGCATTTTCCTTATCCGTTTCCGGCACAGCCACACTACGTTTTCCCAAAAGACAGGGCGGGCGGCATTCTTCATCCTGATTGATGCGAATCAAATCTGTATTTAACAAAAGTTCTTTCATCTCCGGCTTAATTTCCCGGATATCCGCCCCTATTATCAGCGGCGTACCGGACAGACACCAGAGCGAAAACTGTATCCGGTACTCCCCGTCCGTACAGGTCTTTCCAATCGCTACATTGCCCTGGTTATACATGCCGACCGTCAGCATATCCATATCATTAAAGCAATATGGCCCGGACTGGCAAAGATGTTCAAGCTGGGAGTCGAAAATCCCCATAAAGGAACGGAAATTATCAAAAATATCCCCTGTCGAACGATAAGTATGGGCACCAATGGAGCGCATCCACGTCCAGGAATCTTCTTTTCCCCAGTTGCAGGCGGCAAAAAGAATATCTCTCCCGGTTGCCTTCAGCGCCATGCTCATTCGGTGATAACGGTTCCGGCAGTCTGCATGTTCCGGGAAATGGCAGAAGTCATATTTAAGATAATCCACTCCCCATTCGGCAAACTGTCTGGCATCGGAAAACTCATGATCGTAACTGGATGGATAGCCCGCACAGGTCATTACTCCTGCACAGGAATACATACCAAATTTTAACCCCTTTCCATGGACATAATCCGCTACAGCCTTCATCCCATGCGGAAATTTCTTCGGATCGGGCACAAGAAGCCCTTGTTCATCCCTTTCCTTTAAGGCCCAGCAGTCGTCAATAATCAAATATTGATATCCCGCTTCCCTGTAGCCCTCGTCAGCCATTCGGTCTGCAATCTGGAAAATTAATTTTTCATCAATCTTTTCCCCAAACGTATTCCAGGAATTCCACCCCATCGGTGGCCTTGCTGCTGTCATTTCTCGTTTCCTCCTTTATTCTTACTTTGCCTTTGCCAATTGTTCATATTATTTATTTTATTTATGTTATTGAAATTATTTATATTTTTCTTGTTTTTTGTAGTTTTACTGTTGTTAATGCTATGATAAGGAAAAACAGTCCAAATGTATATAGACTGATGTCCGGCAGATATTCCATGATGTGCTTTTTATCCCTGTTCAAAGCCTTGTTCAAAAAACTTGTTCAAAAGCCTTGTTTAAAAAAGTTGAAAAAATGCAAAAAATTTGCATTTTTCTCTTGCAAATCCATAAAAGGTGTGCTATACTTTATTTCGGCTTGCGGGGTTGCCGGAATTGGCAGACGGGCTAGACTAAGGATCTAGTGGTCGAATGACTGTGTGGGTTCAAGTCCCATACCCCGCATGTATTGAAAGAATAACCAGCAAATATTTAATCTTGTTTCTTTGTTGTATTCTTTGATACTTGCCGGAGTCTTATCATCAGTTGCAGAAGTGGCGGAATTGGCAGACGCGCACGGTTCAGGTCCGTGTGGTAGAAATACCTTGTGGGTTCGACTCCCATCTTCTGCATGTCGTTTAGGGGCGGGAAACCTTGATTTTATCGGGTTTCCCGCTACTTTTATTTATCGTAACCAACGGTACGTTCGGTACGATCTACAGAGCCAGTGCTTTTTCGATGGTCAGCGCCTGTTTTTTGGCCTTTCTTACAGGTCACTGTAATACGGCAGAAAAATAGAGTGATCGGGTGATTTTTGCTACTTGTAAAGATGTGCCATGTATGCTAAAATAGATTTTGAGAAAATCAAGGATGATAAGGTGTACCACCACGGAGAGTTGGCCCTCCCCGCGGCAAGGATGGTATTCACGCTACCACACAATACTGACGAATCAGCGGTACACAAATGTAATTATAAAGCACTGGAAGTAAAAGTGCAATCTTTTTGTGCTGCCAAGTTGATGAAGTCAACCTTAAGATATATTTACGATGTGTTAGTGTGGACGCATACTGGCGCCTCGTTCTTGATTTCTCACACAGGAACTTTGGTGGCGGAGCGATCCGCCACTGAGGTACTTTAAGTGAGAAATCGGAGTTTGAAAAGACTACGATTTGTTTGCCGTGCTCGTAGTCTTTTTTATTTCTTCGATATTGGCGTTTACTTATTGGTTTTGAACGGCAAAATTACAAGAAAGCAGGAGTTACCTGCGGAAAGAGGGAAAGATGAAAAGACAGTTAAAAACAGTTGTTGCTTTCGCGGCAGCAACAGCCATGACGATGGCTTCCGTGATAACAGCAAGTGCAGCTACCTGGAAACAAGATGCCATCGGCTGGTGGGTTGAGAATGAGGATGGCTCTTACCTGAAAAACCAGTGGTATCAGTCACCGGAGAGCGGCTTATGGTACTATATGGGTACAGATGGGTATATGCTTACCAACACTACCACACCCGACGGGTATCTGGTCAATGCGGATGGTGTTTGGAATCAAACCGATGTTGCTTCAGCGCAGCAAAATAATTCAACCTTAACCGCTTCAGACTTTATTATATATGGCGACAGTGAAATGAATTGGTATAATAACAGTTTTTTGGATTATTGTAAAGAGGAAGCCGGGGATTCATGGGCAATTGCCCCATATAGCCGGGACTGGCCGATAACAACCAACAGGGGGATTTCTTTTGAAAGCAGTAGGGCAGATGTAATAAACGCCTATGGAAATCCCAGCCAGACATTTTCAGAAGTTACGGCAGAAAATGACAGTATGTATCGTTACTATACACAAATAATTGCTGCAAGCCCTGATTCTCCGTACCATGATGACGAACGTTATATGATAAATTTATTGAATCCGTTAAACGGTGTACATTATTCCATGAACGAGTATTGTATAAGGTTTTATTTTGATCAAAATGATCAAGTGGCTTGTATTGCTTATTTGAAGGATTTTGAAAATATAAATTATCATTGGTATTAAATGGAGAACAATATAAAGTAAATTCTTAAAAAAGCAGTTGCAAAATGCGGTTAATGCACAATCTATGATGGAAACGTTTGTAGTTTCTGTCGTATATCATGCACTTAGTCGTTATTTTGCAACCGCTCATTTTTTTTACTCTCTATTTTTTCTACTTCTGTACAGATTTCCCCATTCCCTTTTCTCACAACATCTCTTTATCATAGTCTGCCCGCACGCCGCCGATAAATTTCGGTCGCACCCGTGCACAAACAACATGTGCTTCACCTATTTTCTTTGTCGCAATTCGCACAGGAACAGCCACCTGGCGAAGGTGCATGCCAATCAAAGTATCCCCAATATCTATCCCGCCATGTGCACCAATCTGCTCTACTGCCACCGGCTCTTTCATTCCCCTGTAGGCTGCCGTGGCAAACGAACCTCCTGCTTTCAGTTGCGGAACTACATTGACCGCCGCATAGCCATACTTATTTGCCGCTTCTTTTTCCAGAATCAACGCCCGGTTTAAATGTTCGCAGCACTGTGCAGCCAGAAAAATCTGATTCTTTTCACACTCTCTGCCAATCCCCTGATAAACGGCCTCTCCAATTTCCTTACTGGAATACGAGCCGATGCGCGAACTTACAATCTCACTGGATGAGCAGCCCACAACTAAAATATCGCCCGGTTTCATCTTAGCCACATCTAAAAGTTCCCTCACCGCCTGGCCCGCCTGCTCCTTCAATGCGTCTAATTCTTCCTTATTCATCAAGGTTTCATTAATCCCTGCTTTCTGCATCATTATTTCCTTCTTCTTTTTGTTATTTTCTTAACTATCTCTTCTGTACCTGTTTACCTGGCTTTCAGCCCTTACCCATCACTTAATTCTCTGCCCGATTCCTGCCACCACCCGCCAAACCTCTTTAGACTCCCTGGCAAGCTGACAGCATATCCTTCCCGTTACTTCCCGGTAACTGCGGGAAAAAGTATCCACGGGAACAATCCCGCACCCAATCTCATCTGCAAGTATCACCCTTTCCGGGCATGCTTTAAGCAACTCCTGTGCCATCCCTCTCTCCAGAGCTTCTGATGTCTCCCCATTTTCCAACCGCCGTCGGATCATCGCCTGTAAATTCATCCCAAAACAAGCCCCCATAAATTCTTCCCAGGAAGCACTCTCCCCATCCGACAAAATCTCATGTTTCAATTCAGGAAACTGTTCCTGCGCAAATTCCGCCTTTCCCTGCCCCATCCCCCCGACAATAAAAATCATCCTCTTATTTCCTCCACACTATCAAAGCCAGAAAAGTCATAAGTACCATCATTCCCACACCAGTAAAACCAGAAAAGTCATAAGCGCCATTTCCCCCACACCGTCAACGCCGGAAAAATCATAAACTCCATTTTTCCCACACTGTCAAAACCAGCAAAGCCATAAGTTCCGCCACCTGTAAAAACCATCCTGCCAAATCTCCGGTAATTCCGCCAAACTCCCGTTTTGCCATTCTCCCATAATAAATAAATACCAAAACCACAGTGCTCCCTGCCGCTGCGGCTTCCTTTACCCCGGCATAAGCTGCCGCTCCTGCTCCGGTTCCTGCCATCCAGATAAGCAGTACGATTCTTGTCACCCTTTTCTGTGCACCATCCGAAAAGCTTCTGGCAATCCCACTGTCCTTAGCACAGGGAAAGCTTACAACGGACATCCCGCTAAACGCCCGCTCAAGGGAAAATACCATGCAAAATGCCTTCACACCCTCCCATTGTCCTGCCGCAGCCGCATCAGCATACAGCTGAACCATAGCTCCAACATAGAGCAGGACATAAACCATGCCTCCAATCACGGCAAAGGCTCCCATATGAGGGTCCTTTAAAATTTCCAGCTTCTTTTCCCTCTCAGCATACGAACCTCTCGCATCCAGTGTATCTAAAAATCCATCCATATGGATTCCCCCCGTCAGAAGAACCGGAAGTGCTGCACCGATGCAGCCTGCCGTCACCGGATGAACCTGACCAAACGCTGACAGGCGCAGCCACAGCCACACCGCTGCCCCGCAGAAGATACCCACCAGAGGAAACCAGCACAGGGCGTAACGCATCCGCTCTTTCGTCCATGCAACTGTGGGAACAGGAAATTTTGAATACATTGAACAGGCAATCAAACCGCCATACAGCACATTTTTCAAGTTCAACCCATCCTTATCCCCCTTCTTTTTATGATTTTCTCAGCAAAAACCATACCGCCCAGCAAAATCCCAGCATAAGCACCTCTGCCGCCAGCATTAACTGTCCCGCCCGGCGTATATCCTCTGCCTCTATCGTCCTCCCCCCATCGCCAATCCAGGGCTTTTGATGCAATTCTCCAAAATACCAGTTTTCTCCCCCCAGCCGAAGATGAAGCGCACCAGCACAGGCTGCCTCACCATGAGCAGAGTTAGGGCTTTCATGCTTCTTCCGATCCCGCATAAGAATCTTCCAGGCCATCCTGCCGTCAAACGTTCGATCCCAGCATCCAAGCAGGCCCGCCGCTGCCGCCATCAGGCAGCCGCTAAGACGTGCAGGCAGGAAATTGCAGATATCATCCAGCCTGGCAGCCGCCCAGCCAAAGCGCCTGTACCTTTCATTCTTATATCCAACCATAGAATCCATCGTATTGACTGCCTTATAAAAAAAACCGCCCGGCACACCAAATACTGCCATAAACAGCAAAGGGGCGATCACCCCATCCGACGTATTCTCTGCCACCGTTTCCACCGCTGCCCGGATTATCCCCGCTTCATCCAGCCGTTCTGTATCCCGCCCGACAATCCCTGCCACCTGCGTTCTGGCCCCTTCCCGGTTTCCTGCTTCCAGCTCCCGTCTTACCTTGCCGCTCTCCTGATACAAACTCTTTGCCGCTAAAAGCTGAAAGCACCAAAATGTTTCCAGACACCAGATACAGCCCTTCAATACACGGCTCCACCAAACGCCATTTCCTAAAGCGCTGCCGCCCAAAACACTCTCCCCTAAAGCACTTCCAGCCAGTATTCCCCTGCCCATCAACATCCCCCACAGGATTATCCCTGGGACAAGCACACTGACCAAAAGCACAGCCGCCATCAGGCATATTCCGCCGATAGTCTCCTGCCCAGGTATTTTTCTGCGAATCCAGTTTTCCATTCGGGAAATCAGGCTTCCCATGATACACACCGGATGGGGAATCCCCCCTGGTTCCCCAAAGATCCAGTCTAACACCACGGCTGCACTGATTACACTTAGTCGAAACATCCTTTCATTCCCTTTTCTGTCTTTATTGATACTTGTGCTCTTGTTTCATCTGCATTTCTTTTTTACCATCTCTCATACTTCCATTCCCATCCCCTTTAAACGGACAGGAATCCCACACACCACTTCGACTACCTTAGATGCACGTGCCCCTATCCAGCAGTTCATTTCACCCAAAAGCGCAAGATAGGCATTCGTCTCTTCCCCATAGTCCACCCCGTCGGAAAACACATCGCCGCTTACAATCACCAGCAAGCGGCACTGTTCTTCCAGATTTCTAATCCCTTCCTTCATCCTTTCTGCGGCCTTTTTTGCCCTTTTTAACACTGCGCTTTCCACCGTTTCTTCCCTGCCCTTTGGAGTATCGTTTCCCCTTTCTTCTGCCTTCTTAATGTCCTCCCCAAACAGCTCATTTGCCGCCAGGTTAAGAATACATTCCAAAAGAATCACCCGCTCCTCTCCGCACCCGCCAAGATTAATCTCCTGCAGGTTTCTGGGACATTCCACAGTGACAAATCCCTTTCCCGCCCTTAATCTCTGGTGACGGCAGACCTTTCTTTTTCCTTCCTCACCGATAACTTCCATTGTGGCAATATACACAAGCTCTGCGCCGCCTGCCAGCACTGCCATCTCCTCAGCACAGGCAGATTTCCCGCTTCCGCTTCCTCCGCTTACCAGATAAATCACAGGGTTTCCCATTCCTCTAAAAATTCTTTAAATTCCCGCTTTGCATCCTCAATGATAGCCTGATCATACGTATTCAGCGCCTTTTCATACTTGTGCAGGGCTGCCTCAATGTAGCTGCGCTTATCGCCAATGCTTTCCTCATATATCCTCTCCCCGCGAAGTAAAAGGTACTTATTTTCTTCCCTGTCCCTGGGATGGATCTTTAAGTAGGACAGGGTTTCCAGCCTTTCCTGGATTTCCTCGTCCGTCATATCCACATCCCGTCCTCTGAACACCTGCTTTTTTACGGTCTGTGTGGACAATACCTTAACTTCCACCTCCAGAATCGAGTTAATATCATAGGTATAGGTGACATCTACTGCCTCTTCCCCGGCCTTTGCCGGCGGCACTTCAATTAACAGTTCGCCGAGGGAAAGATTATTTGCCGCCAGACGGCTTTCCCCCTGAAGCACGTTAATGCGGAGCTTTGTCTGGTTATCGCGCACCGTATAAAGCCGCTCGGTCCGGCTGGTGGGAATTACAGTATTCCGGTCTATAATCGGACAGAACACACCATCCTCAAAAATTCCCTTCTCCCATTCCCTAACCACCTCGGTCCCCAGCGTAAAGGGGCAGACATCCGTTAAGATCACTTCCTTAATCGCATCCCGGCGCTCCTTCATCGCAGCCTGAATGGCGGCGCCTAATGCCACTGCCTCATCCGGGTTTACATTCGTATCGGGCAGGGTCTTAAAGAGTTTGCTGACAAAACGACGGATAATCGGACTTTTCGTCGCTCCGCCCACTAATACCACCTTATCAATATCGGAAAGACGGATATGGGCATCGGAAAGACTGCGTTTTACCGGCTGACGGATGCGGTCTAAAAGTTCCCTGCAGGCCTCCTCGTACTTTGCCATCTCCACTTCCATGCTGAATTGTTCCTCGCCAATTTTACACTGCATGGTGGAAACCCGCCCTTCAGAAAAGCCCATCTTGCATAAATCGGCCTGCTTGTGGATGTGGCGCAGTGCTTTTTCATCCAGAGTCAGCTTATTTAATTGCGGGAATTTTTCGAAAAACATGGTTTCCAAAACCTCGGTGAAGTCCTCTCCCCCAAGGAAGTTATCACCCGCCACTGCCCGCACCTCAAGAATCGTGTCAAACAACTCCAAAATCGAGACGTCAAAGGTTCCACCGCCCAAATCAAACACCAAAAAGCGCGCATGCTTCTGGCTCTGGTATAAACCGTAGGCAATCGCTGCTGCTGTCGGCTCGCTGATAATCCTCTCTACCTTAAGCCCCGCTAATTCCCCTGCCCTTTTTGTTGCACGCCTGCGGGCGTCATTAAAATAGGCCGGAACACTAATTACCGCTTCAGTTACCTCCTCCCCCAGATAATGCTCGGCGTCCTCCTTTAAGGCTCTGAGGACAAAGGATGATAATTCTTCGGCAGTAAATTCCTTGTGCAGCAGCTTAAATTTCCTCCCGCTTCCCATATCCCGCTTAAACACCGCGGCTGCGCTCCCCGGATAAAGAAGCCTGCGCTCTACCGCCGAATCACCGACAAAAATCTGCTCCTCTTCATCCATGCTAACCACCGACGGCGTCAAATGCTTCCCCAGACGATTGGGTATGATTTTTGGCCCGTCCTCAGTAAAGCAGGCAATCAGACTGTTCGTGGTTCCTAAATCAATTCCAATAATCATGTTGTTATCCTCTTCTTTCCTGTCCATTTTCCTGTAATTCAATAAGACTTTCCCATTTAATGTACAAAATTGCTCAATGCCTTTCTTCCTCTATTTGTTTAAGAATATGCTCCTTTGCCTGTACAGCCTCCATACAGAAGGGATTAATCTCCTGAGTTTTTTCCAAATACTCCAGGGCTTTTTCCATTTCTCCCAGACTTTCATAATACCGCCCCAGATATAAAAAACTCTCAAAACATCCCTTAAATGCGCAGTCCTTACACGGCTTTTGCGTCTGCATCTTAAGTAAAAGCTGCTCTCCCTTTTCTCTCTCCCCCAAAGCCAGATAAATCCAGGCAAGGTTTGACAGCCGGGCAGTTCCATAGGCTCTAAAGCCCACATGATCTTCTATGGTCCGCCCGCTCTTTTCCAGGTTATCCAGGGCTGCCTGCCCGTGCATCTTTGCCTCCTCCTTCTGTCCAGTCATTACATAGCACCGGGCCAGATAAGCTTCATAATAATAGCGCTGGGCAGGTTCAAGCTCATAATCAAGAGCTTTTTCATAGCAAGAAACCGCCTTATCATACTCCATCAGCATTTCCATATATAAACTGCCTAAATCACTGTAATACTTCGCCTCTTTCCCAGACGGCGCATTGCGGATACCCTCTTTGCAGTAAAAAATTGCCTTTTCCCGGTCTCCTTTTTTCATCCATACATCACTGATATCTGCGTAATGATCATCCCTGTCTTTGGTGTGTTCATAGCATTCTAATGCCCGATCAAACTCACCTAAATCATAGTAAGAATCTCCCATTTTTTTCCACAAATAAGTATAATCTGGCCATAACTCCAGTGCCTTTTTATACCATTCAAAGGCCTTATCATACGCTTTAAGATCCCAATAGCAGGAGGCCATGTTCCGGTAGGGAAGCCTCTCCTTTTCCGCTCCCACCTCCACTGCTTTTTCCAGGCATTCAATCGCCTTATGAAGCTGCCTGGACGACCGGTAACAGCAGGCCAGATTGTTCCACACAATACTGTCCTCCGGCGTATGTTCCAGTGCTTTTTCATAGTCCTTAATAGCAAGATCAATCTCCATGGCGTCACTGTAAATCAGTCCCCGGCAAACCAGGTAATAGCTGGTTTCCCTGACAGCAATCTGCCGGCTGATATAGTCGATAGCCTTTTCAAAATCCTCCCTCCGGCAGTAAGTATCATAGCGATCGCGGTAATAATCCGAAAGCTTTTCATAGGTTTTCCGATAACCGGGTTCTAATTCATTTGTTTTTAAAAAGTTCTCCGCTGCCAAATCCATCTTCTTTAGGCCCTCATAACAAAGCCCCCGGTTATAATACAACTCTGGACTTTCCCTGTAAAAAGGCTCGGCCCTCTGGTAATTATCTAAGGCCAGCTGATACTTCTTCATTTCCAGGTAAATATGGCCCCGTATCAGGCGGTATTGCAGCCTGCCGTCGTTTTGGTCAATGGCTTTTTGCAAATGCTCTAATGCCTTGTCAAACTCATCTTCATCCCAGTAAAGAATACCCTTCTCGTACTCCACTTCCGACTTATCCTCAATATCGCAGCCCTCATCATCCACTGTAGTTAAAAGCTCATCAAGAATCTGGTGCACAAGCTGTCGATCCTCATTATTTTTTGCAAGGTTGCGAAGGATTTTTACCTCAAACAGTCTCATTTTTTGAGTAAATTCCACCTTATTTTCCCTTGCCTGATCTATCACCTTCTTTGCGTCCTCATACTGTCCGTAATAGAAAAACACCTCTGCCGCAAATAAATAAGGCTTATAATATCCGGGGTAAATATCCACTGCGCTGTGGTAATCATTAACCACCTGCTGAGCACGCTTCAGCTCATAAAAAGCTTCCTGGCGAATCACATAAGCCGGATAATATCCGTCATCCGCAGCCACAATCTGATCGCAGACATCCACCGTCTTTTCGTATTGCCCGGACTGTAAATAGACACTGGCTAAATACCGCATATAATCCAGACGATCCCTCTCGTCCTCTTCCGCCGCAATCGCCATATGCAGGGCTTTTTCCGTCTCCTCCTGCACATCCATCGCCTGATAGCAGCCTGCTATCATATAATAGCAGGCCCCCTTGCGGCTTCGCATCTTCTTCTCTTCCTCCGAATCCCCGGTCGCCGCCTCGGTCAATTCCAGGCGCCGCTTCAGCAGGGGCAGACTTTCCTCATAGTTTTCCAGAGCATACTTAACACGGCTGAACAGATTGCAAAATTCATATTCCTCTTCCCCATGAGGGTCCACCTTATCCGCAATGGCCTCTGCCTCTTTAAGCCGTTCATTCTGAAACAGACACCAGGCCAGACGAAGCCAAAGCTTTTGTCCCGTCATCTCACGGAAGCTTTCCCCCTTTTCCAGGGCTTCCTTCATTTGAATAATCAGTGTTTCATTCGCCTGTTCCAGATACCCGGACAATTCATCACTCCGGGGATTCAGCCGCAGAAGATCCAGCATGATTTCTCTTGCCTCAAAACACTCACCCTGCTCAAGATAATAGCGCCCAACCAAGTATTTTGCTGGATAATGCTCTGGCAGCGTCTTTAAAATATCCTTGCAAAGTCTGAACGCCTCATCCTTTTCCCCGGCATCCCACAGCGCTTCAGCCGCACAAATCCAAATATAGGGGTCATAATCGTTCTTTTCCAACAGCTTCTTTGCTGCCTCCAGAGCTTCCCCGGTCTTTTCCTCCCTGCTCATCAGCCTGAGCCATTCCACCTCCTCATAGGGGTGGTACAGGTCAAATGCCTCCAGATCCTTAAGGGCCTGGGCAATCCCTTCGGTTTCTCCTTCGTCCAGCCTGCGTTTAATCTCAAGATAAGCATCGATGTAGGTATCCCCACTTACCTCCTCCCCATCTAAACCGCGGTACTCCAGTCGCTCATAGGGCAAAAAGGTTTCATTTTCCACATAATAAAACATAAAATTCAGAAAATCTTCCGGGAACTTCTGGCTTAATTCCTCCCGGTTTTTTTTCAGCTCAAACATTTCATCCAGAAGTTTCCAGACTGAATGGGGAATACGGATATGGTCCATCAAAAACCTCACCAGCTTATCCCTGGCCTCCAAAGCCGTATCCAGCTCGTCGCAAACCGGATCAGAGAGCAGTTTTCTCCACTGCTCCACCCGATAACGCGACATCGCATCCTGATAAAACGCATCCAGGCGGTCAATCCAAAGATCCACTTCGTTCTTCTTTTCTCCGCCTTCCTCCACATCCTTTTGCCGGGCAAAGGCAATGCCCTCCTCGTAAGCCTGGCGGAGCCGCTTAAATCCCTCCGGGTCATCTTCCGGGTTTACCGACTTTAATGCCGTCCGGTAGGCTCCACTGATAATTTCTTCATCCTTTGTTTCCTTTATCCCAAGAATATGAAATATTAATTCCTTCTCCATCACAAACCTCCGCATTCAAAATGATGATATTCCTCTATCTTAATCTGGGAAAACGTAGACATTCGCCCATAAACAGCCACTGCCATATCCAAAAGCGGAAACAAAGTCACCGCTCCCGTCCCCTCTCCCAGACATAAATTTCCATAGATAATCGGTTTAATCCCCAGGGCATTTAACACCATCTCCCCTGCCGGTTCCGCGGAACAATGTGAGGCCAGCATATACCCCACGGCCTCCGGGCATAAGGCTGCCGCCGCTAGGGCTGCCGCCCCGGAAATCACCCCGTCGATAACCACAGGAAGCCTGTACCTTGCACCGCCCAGGAAAACACCGGTAAGCCCGGCTAAATCCAGCCCGCCCACCTTAGACAGCACATCGACCGGGTCGTTTCGATCCGGCTTCCACAACACAATTCCCTGCCGAATCACCGAAATCTTCTTCTTCATCCCCTCATCACTTAAACCGGCGCCTCTTCCTGTCACACTCTGCGGATCGACATTTAAAAGTACCGAAATTACCGCACTACTGGTCGTCGTATTCCCAATTCCCATTTCCCCGGTAGCCAAAATACCAATGCCCTGCTCCTTCAGCTCTCTGACGAGATCCATCCCCGTCTCTATCGCCTTTACCGCTGTCCGGTAATTCATCGCCGGTTCCCGGACAAAATTTCTGGTTCCATCCATCAGGTGACAGTTTACCAAGGGATTCCTTACCTTTCCCTGACAGGATAATGGGTTCTTCACCCCAATATCCACGGGAATCACCTGCGCCCCGGCCTTCTCCGCCATCAGACAGACACAGCTTTCCCCCTTTGTCAGGTTTTCTGTCACCACGGCAGTTACCTCCTGCCCGGTCTGTGTCACACCCTCTTCAACGACTCCATTGTCCGCACAAAAAACGACAACTGCCTTTTTCTCCAGATTCACCGCCGGCACACCATATATTCCTGCGATCTTAACGATTGCATCTTCCAGCCAGCCCAGGCTATTTAGCGGCTTGGCAATCCTGTCCCAGCGCTCCCTTGCCAGCCGCATCGCCTCTTCATCCAAAGGAGCAATCTCCAGCCGCCTTCCTTCCATCCTTTTCTTCCTTTCCCCTGTCATCCTCTTTCTCTTATCCCTGTCCCTCCAGCAAAGCAATATACACCGGATTCATCGCCTTATGCATATGATATGGGCCAACTGCCTCCAGGCGCGTCACTGCCATCTGGATTATCTCATACGAAGCCAGTGAACGCGACTGACACAGCTGAATACAGCGAAAAAGCGTTTCCGCCGTAATGCTGTTAATCACAATCCTCGCCTTGGGATTTTTGGCAAACACCAAATCCACCACTGCCTCCAGTTCTCCCCCGGACCCTCCAATCAGCACATGGGTAGGTGCAGGCAGAGCCTTCAAAACATCCGGCGCCCTGCCCTCAATGATATAAAATTTTTCAACTTCCGGCACCAGCCTTTCCCTGTTTTGTTTCAGCAGGGCAATCGCCTTTTCATCCTTCTCAATCGCATAGACACAGCTTTCCTCGCCCTTCATCATCGCAAACCATCGGGCAGCTTCTATCGAGATAGAACCCGTTCCTGCGCCGACATCCCAGAAAACTGCCCCCATAAACAGCGCAAGCTTTGCCAGAGAAACCGCTCTGACCTCACTTTTTGTCATAGGAACAGGGCCCCGAATAAATTCATTATCCTGCATCCGACAATCTCCTACTCTCCATTCTTCCCACGCTTTACAACACCAATCCGTGTACCCGCCAGGCGGTCACACTACCGATATTCCACATAAACATACACCATCCCTGTCACCACAAAATAAAACCAGGTCACTGGGATCGAGAACCAGATCGCAAAAAATGATAATGCCATATACATTGCCATCTGTGCATAAACCACATATCCGACAGGATTCTTCATCCGCTCAAGCCCGCGGACCAAAAGCGCACAAACCACCCCCAACACCCCGCAGAAAACCACCACTCCAGGGATTCCAAAATCATAATACGCATCATAAATCAGAGTAAGCGTCGTCAATTCCTCTTTCGTCACATAAATCGGCAGAAGCGCCCACTCTGGTTTGATAAATTTCAGCCCGGTCAGCGCCAACACAGGAAAGAGCATGCGCAGTCCCAGACTATGGCTGGGAAGCTGCTCCACCAGGCAGTTAAAATTGTCATAATTATGGGCAATATACATATACGGCTGTGTAATCCATATCGGCACCGCCGGATTCTTCATAGCAAAAATTCCATTCAAATATTCCACGCTATGGCTGCGGGCTATGCTCAGCACCACATAGGCGGGAAGCATGATGGCAGCGATTAAAAAAAGAAAGCGCAGAGAAAACTTGTTTTTTATGGAAAGAAACGTAAATACTGCCATCCCCACAGCAAAAATAAGCTGAAAACGCGAAACACAGAGCACCGGAATGGCAAGGCTGACCAGGGTCAGAACAAGGACAGCAAAAAACCTTCCCCGATGGTGCGTATCCCTTGCCATAAAAAAAAGCACAGACAGAGAAGGCACCAAAACACAGGATACTGTAAAATAATGTACACCGCTGATATGAAAATAGGAATAGGCATGAGGCACGTTTCGAATAAAAAGAGGAATGTAGCCCAAAATCGCAGCTTCAAGGAAAAAAGCCGCCGAAGCTATCAGGGTAAGGGCTAAAATAGCCCGAAATAACGTGCGTTCATAGCGCCTGAGCTCCTGTCGGCGATCCCAGGGAATCACCGGTCCGCCTCCCCTGGCCTGTTTTTTAATCCAATGCGGCTGCCTTGGGGGGCCTGCCCATTTTCTTGCCAGGGCAAAACTAAAATAAAAGGACAACGTGGCTGCCAGAAAGGAAAGCCAGGTAATCACCGACCATGTGACCTGCAAATGGCTTAATTTCAGGCAGGAAAGGGCCTGCCCCCCGATAAAGAAGAGGCAGAACAGGCCGCGAAGATGAATAAAATTGCCAAAAGCCCTGTAATCCTTCCAGTACAGATACAGGGCTCCCGCCATTAGTACCAGGCCGGATGGAAGAAACCATCCAAGCCTGGAAAAAATAAAACTCAAACTATACGTGATCAGATAAATAATCATTGATTTATAAACTCTCTCATGAAATTTTCTACTTCTGTTGTCGTGGCAAAGCTCATCGCCTGGTCAGCTACCGCCTGAAGTTCTTCCGTGCTGTATTCTGTGATCATCTTTCTTGCCCGGAGAATGGCTGAAGGACTCATGCTGAACTCATTTAAGCCAAACGCCAAAAGCAGAGGAATCATCATCGGATCGCTGGCGGCTTCACCGCACATGCCGACCATAATACCTTCTTCCCTTGCACAGGAAATAATCCGCTTAATGCTTCTGAGTACTGCCGGGTTAAAGGTGGAATACAGATAAGAAATCTTATCATTGCCCCGATCCACAGACATGGTATACTGGGTTAAATCATTGGTTCCAATGCTAAAGAAATCCACTTCCTTGGCAAAAATATCGGCAATCAGCGAGGCCGCCGCAGTTTCTACCATAATGCCCAGAGGAATATCCTTATTAAAGGCATAGCCCTTTTCGGTCAATTCTTCCTTAATCTCCTCCACTAATGCCTTTACCTGACGGTATTCATCAATACAAGTAACAAGCGGAATCATAATCTTAATGTTTCCAAAGGCAGAAGCGCGCAGGAGTGCACGCAGCTGAGGGCGGTACACATCATCCTTCCGATCCAGACAGAAACGGACTGCACGATAACCTAAGAAGGGATTTTCATCCTTTTCCAGGCCCATGTAAGGAATTTCCTTATCGCCGCCGATATCCAGGGTACGGATAATCACCGGTTTTCCGTCCATCGCTACAGCAACCTTTTTATAAGCCTCAAACTGCTCTTCCTCCGTCGGCATGGCGTCGCGGTCCATAAATAAGAACTCTGTTCTGAACAGGCCCACGCCCTCGCCGTCGTATTGGAGAACCTTGTCCACATCCTCAGGCTTGCCGATATTTGCCACGATTTCCACATGTACACCGTCTTTTGTCACGGACGGCTTGCCGATATATTGTTCCAACTCCTTCTTTTCTTTTAAGAAAGCTGCTCTCTTTCCCTGATATTCTGCCAAAATGCTGTCCTCAGGATCAACTAAAACGGTACCGTCCGTGCCGTCCAAAACCAGCACATCTCCGTTCTTTACCTCGGACAGAATCCCCGTTAAAGCTACGACTGCGGGAATTTCCAGCGCCCTGGCTAAGATCGCGCTGTGCGATGTTCTTCCGCCCAGTTCCGTTACAATTCCCGTTACGTTTGCCGGGTTAATGCCCGCGGTCATGGAGGGCGTTAAGTCCTTTGCCAGAATAACGCTTCCCTCCGGCAGTGCAGCGATATCCACCGATTCCACGCCCATTAAAACCTTCTGCATCCTGGTTTTAATATCCCGCATATCGGTCGCCCTCTGCTGCATCAGCTCATCTCCCATGGATGCAAATACATTGGCATAATTTGTGCAGACCGTTTCAATGGCAAATTCACTGTTTACCTTATCGCTGGTAATCATGGTCTCGATTTCTCCTGTCAGCATGGGATCGGACAGCAGCATAATATGCCCATTTAAAATCTCTGCTTCCTTTTCTCCCACCCTCCGGGCCAAATCCGCAGCCAGCTCTTCCGTCTGCTTCATACTTGTCTCCAGCGCTCCCTTAAAACGCTGAATCTCTGTTACGGCATCGGCGATTGTCTCCCTCTTAATCACCAATTCTTTTTCTTCGACAATAACAACCTTTCCAATTCCTATTCCTGCCGAAGCTCCTGTTCCCTTGTGCATAAATACTACCTCCTCATGAATAATCTATGTCCAAACCCATCTGGCACATACAATCCCGGTATACTGACCTTACATGCCTTCTGAGAATGTCACCGCATGTCCATGACCTACTCTCCCAAACCGTCATTGACAATCTTGACCATGGCAGTTAATGCCTCTTCCTCATCCTCTCCCTCACAGATAAATTCCAGCTCACTCCCGCACTTAATACATGCGCCCAACACACTCAGCACACTTTTTGCATTTGCCATTGTGTGGTGATGGTGGAAATTAATCGAAGATTTGTATTTAATTGCTTCTTTACAAAGAATCCCTGCCGGCCTGAGGTGCAGCCCGCTTGGATTTTTAATCTGTACCCTTGCTTTTACCATCCTGTCCCTCCACTACCTGACGGGCCATGGCTGCCTTCCGGCACTTGATGCCCCGTTTCCTCTGCTGCTTCACTTGTATGTCCAGGCGAATCCTGGCTTTCTGTACTTTCACTGGCGCTGGTCTGCGGAGTACTTAACGAAGAACTGCCACTTACCTGGCTGCTCCCCGCAGGCGTATCCCCCTCATCGCTTTCCTGCGTTTCCGACTCCTCTTCCCTGTGGCTGTCCTTAGAAGAAACAATCACCTGAAAATCCGAATGTCCCACCAGGATAATATTTTCCAGTCCTTCCACAGTAAGGGTTCCCGGATAAGTTCCGATATTCATGGAAGAAACATCCATTTCCACAATTAAATCTGAAACCGCCATCTCATCCAAATCTGCCTTTAAGCCCTCAAAGGTAAGTTCTACGGAAGCTGTGCTGTACTCATAAAGATAACTTTCATTTTCCCCTTCTTCAATAATCCGGTTCATTGGAACCTCAAGTGTTCTCTGCTCCAGTTTTTCCACCTTTAAGGTAACGGTCACCTGGCTGTGCCAGGGGATACTGATATTCTCCTTATCCGGCAAAAAGTCCTCCACATCCACGGTAATCACCTGGTTTTCTGTGGCTCCGTTCACATTCAGCACACTCCCCGGAATTTTAATCGAAGGGATACTTTGAATCACCGACTCCACGCCAATTACTGAAACCTTATCCGCCGACGCTTCCATGCCCATATAGCGGAAACCCTCCGCAGGCTGACCGCTTACCTCAAATTCCAGCGCCATTACCTTGGTTTTCATCAAATCAATCGTGTAGGCGATTTCTTCTATATTAATGCTTACCCGCTCGTCTAAATTAATCTTATTTCCGTTTGCGTCGTAAAATACCGGGACTGCTGTACCTGAAGTCTGCGCATGGATTCCTTCGATGTTAATCTCCACGCCCACCGCGTTAATCCGTCCAATCACAGATTCCGGTCCTTCAAGCGTCACCATATCGGGATGGAGCGTAACCCTGTCCACCTCATAGCCAGCCGCAGGATTACCCAGCTGATTCACCTGTAAATCAAAATCTTTCTGCTGGATCTGCTCTGTTTTTACCCGAATCACGCCCGGACGCACTGCGACAGATTCCAGCAGATAATCCTTATTATTTAATACTTCCACCGACACAGGAACTGTCCCGGTCGCCGGATAATAGTCCGCCAGGTTAATATAGGCCTTAAAATCTGCTGAGGAAATGCTGGTCTGATCCATGCTGTGCACCTGATAGGTCACAGTAACTGTAGTCTTTTTCATATCCAGCTCATAGGCCAGACCGGCTTTTTCCAGAACACTTTCATTCTGTACCTCTAAAAGAATTTCCCGTGAGCGGGTTTCGAGAGGA
Organism: uncultured Lachnospiraceae bacterium; assembly: GCA_910584785.1. GTDB lineage: Bacteria > Bacillota > Clostridia > Lachnospirales > Lachnospiraceae > Caccovicinus. The sequence continues at coordinate 20,343 of CAJUDX010000023.1, forward strand.
TTCGAAACATTGACCACTGCAAGCCAGATGAAAAAGGCAATCACCACGGAAAGTATTTTCAGTCCAAGATTATGCGTCAGTATGTCTTTCATTCTTCAGCCTCCCCTTCCATAATTTAAACTTACTGGTGGAAGCGGCGCCCTCCTCCTTATCATCCGACAACATCTGCCGTAAGCCCTCTCCATCGCTGATTCGGGTCAGCTTTCCGCCCTCAGCCACCGTAACCCGTCCGGTTTCCTCGGAAACAATAATGGTAAGACTGTCCGTCACCTCCGAAATCCCCACAGCTGCCCGGTGCCGGGTACCCAAATCCTTGCTGATCGTCATATTATCGGACAGAGGAAGATAACAGGTTGCAGCCGTTACCCGACCGCCACGGATAACCACAGCTCCGTCATGAAGCGGCGTATTATGTTCAAAAATATTGATTAAAAGCTGGCTGCTGACCAGACCATTGATTTCAATGCCCGTCCGTTCAATCTCCTTTAAACTGTCATTCTTCTCAATCACCATCAGGGCCCCGGTTTTCACTTTAGCCATCTCAAAGGTTGCTTTCACAATCTCATTTACCGTTTTATCTGAAAAATCGTTGACCTCTTTTCCGTCGTCAAAAATACGAATATTAGACAGCAGTGTCTGGCTTCCGAGCTGCTCCAGGGCTTTTCGAAGCTCCGGCTGGAAAATAACCAAAAGCGCCGTCGCTGCAATCGCTGCTGTTTTTTCCAAAAGCCAGAGGATCGTCCGCAATTCAAAAATCGCTGCCAGAAGCATAAAGGCCAGGATAACTGCCAGGCCCTTTAGTAAGGTCCATGCCCGTGTATTTTTAATCCAATACAGAATTTCATAAATCAGAAAAGCGATAATAACAATCTCCACCAAATTTGAAATGCTGATTCTCTGTAAAAATGACAGCCAGGAGCGAAGAACATTCAGTAGTTCCGCCATGGTGCCAGTTCCTCCCTTCCTTAAGGTTCATTTCTTTGATTAATTCTCTGCACCTTGACATCCGGTGCACTTACGGCAATCTTAGGAACTGCCTTGACATAATAATAATAATCGTCGTCCTCATACTGCAGAAATTCTGTCCGGGAATAGTCCACAGCAAAAACAAAAAACTGAAAGACAAACGCTAAAAGCACAGAAATCAAGCCTCCCGCTGCCACCTCTCCGATAGATAAATTAACGTCCAGACGCGAGTCCCCGATAAAGATCACGGCAAGCTCAACCACCATCCCAGCGGCAATCGCTATTGTCCAGGCATGGTCAATGGAGCGGTTGCGGATTAAGAAAACCACAACCACAGTAAGCACAAACGCCATCGCCATTAAAAGCATCGTCTCATTGGAAAACAGGCTTTTTAGTACCTGCATATACTTCTGGGTAATATCCACTGCCGCCGTGCCAGCCAATACCCCTGCATTTTGCTTGGCGTAAATCAAAAGGTAATAAATAAAAATACCAAAGCACATGGGAAGCACCGAAAAAAGTCCGCAGGATAAGCCCACCGCCAGGGGAAGCACATAAGGTATCCGCAGAAAAAACAGCACCGGTGTCAGCACCATAAGAAAAGAATCTCCCGGCTGAAAGCTTCCATATAAAATAACCACAATCAAAATAAGTATCCCGGCAATTATCGCCAGCTCTGCCGACAGCGCCGCTAAATGCGCCAGCATAAACATCGCCGAAAGAAAGGACATCGCGCTTAACGGCAGAAAGGCACATAAAAAACTCAGTGCCAGAGGAATCGCAGCGCCTTTCAGCTTTTCCATAAAACCCAGCTGTCCGTTTAACAGCAAAAACACGGTAAGGGAAGAAATAAACTTAAATACGGGATTAAGATAAAAACTGTAGCTGCCGTAAAAGGCTTTCAGCCGTTCTTTAAATACCAGAAGACCTATCATGCCGAACGCCCTCCTTCGTTATCTCCTTTTCCCGGTTCTGGTACTCGTACCGCTTCTCCAGGCGCTTTAATTTCGCCACATAAACCCTGAGACCGCCGCTGGCATACGCATAACGGCGCTGGTGAACCAGAAAAGTGATCAAAAGGTAAACAAAAAGGCCCGCCAGATAAAGCAGGAGAAAGCGTTTTGACAGTTCCAGGAGGATATCCACCTGAAGGCTGTTCAGCAGCTGCTCTAAGTGATATAACCCCCAAAGCACCGCAATCAGACCGCTGCACAGTGTATAACCGAAAAATGCCCCCAGCAGATGGCTGCTGATGTAATCACTTTTAAAATAGCGGTTTAAGGGGAAGATTTTCTTTCCTTCTTTCTTTTCAAACATGGCAATCCCTGTCATTAATTTGATTTTCTCTTCATTCAGCATATAGCCGCTCCTTTTTTCCGAGATGTCAAAGTTTACCTTTGTCATATCACCTTAGTATAGCATAAAATTTGTATCTTTGCGAGGGGGTATGTTAAAATTTTCATAAAAAAACTGCCGCAGGGCTATCCATGCGGCAGTACCACTATTTTTTTACTTAAGATTGCGTAAACCAACCTTCAGGATGCTGGTTAGGAAAGCTGTTCAAGCACCCAATCCACATCGTCTGTCGTTTTCAGCTTTTCCAGACGTTCTGCATCCTCTAACAGGGTACAAAGCTTGCTCAGCAGATCTAAATGTTCATCACCGATTCCTGCAATGCCAAAGACCAGCTGTGCCTTTTCTGCACCAAAATCCACTCCCTCAGGATACTGGAAAAATACAATTCCCGTTTTCTTTACTGTCCCTTTAGCCTGTGTGGTCCCGTGAGGAATTGCCACGCCCATACCGATATAAGTAGACACCAGCTTTTCTCTTTCCTGCATGGCATCGACATAGGTTTCATCAACATACCCCAGCTTAACCAGCATCTCCCCCGCTGCCTGAATGGCTTCTTCCTTGGTCACGGGTGTACGTCCCAGGTGGACACCGTCAGCAATAATCACCTGCTTTTTCAGAGGAACCTCAGGAATGACAATATCCGTATTCTCCCCAGTCTCCTGCGCTGCCGGAGCATCCCCTGTCGTAAGCTGAATGTATAAGGCATCCAGTGCAGGGTCAGCTAAAAAGTTTCCAATGGTAATTAGCTGAGCCTGCGGCGCAGATTTTTTCGCACGTTCAGCCAGCGTTGTCTGCACCACTGCAATGTCACAGTCTGCAGGGATATTATCTACGGAAGTATTAGTTACTGTAATATCCGGGCGGTTTGCCTTAATCCGGTTGCGGAACTTTGTTGCCCCCATTGCCGAAGACCCCATGCCGGCATCACAGGCAAAGATGATTTTCTTAATCCCGGCAGAGTCCTCGATCGTGCCGTTAACTGCCGCCGTCTCCCCCTTGGCCTGCGCCTTCATGGCAGCCATCTCGCTCTGTGCCTCTTCCAGGCTCTTTCCGCCTGCCATTTTCACCAGTACGGAAGCCACGGCAAAGGAAACACCTGCCGAAAGGGCTACCCCTGCAATCACCTTAAGCATCTCTGATCCGGGTGTCATCATCAGATAAGCAATGATTGAGCCCGGAGATGCAGGGCCGACCAGACCGCAGCCGGTCATATTGAACCAGAATATTCCTACAATGCTTCCCAATATCGGGGCAATAATAACCAGCGGATTCATCAGAATATACGGGAAGTAAATCTCATGAATCCCGCCCAGCAGATGAATAATCACTGCGCCCGGAGCGGAATCCTTGGTTGCTTTATCCTTACAGAAAAACATATAAGCAAGGAGTATGCCAAGACCAGGGCCGGGATTGGGCTCCAGCATATACATAATGGATTTTCCGGCTTCCGCCGCCTGTGCGGTGGCAATGGGAGTAAAAATACCGTGGTTAATTGCATTATTTAAAAACAGAACCTTAGCCGGTTCGATAAATACGGCAACAAAAGGAAGCATCTCATGCTCCACAAGGAAGTTTACTCCGCCGGAAAGAATGACCAAAATCCCGCTCATCACAGGGCCAATCGCCACATAGCCCAGCATGGCAAGCAGCATACCAATAATACCTGCGGAAAAATTATTAATCAGCATTTCAAAACCAGCCGGCATACGACCTTCCATGGCATCATCAAATTTTTTAATACAAAAGCCTGCCAAAGGCCCCATCACCATCGCTGCCATCAGCATGGTAATCTCCGTATTGCTCATAATTGCGCCGATTACGGCAATCGCACCCACTACCCGTCCCCGGTCGCCGCCAATCATCCGGCCTCCGGTAGAGGCGATCAGCACCGGAATTAAATAAGTAAGCATCGGGCCAACCATGCTGTTAAACCCTTTATTTGGTATCCATCCTGTATCAATAAACAGGGCAGCAAGGAAACCAAAGGCAATTAATGCGCCAATATTGGGCATTACCATTGCCGATAAAAATTTGCCAAATTTCTGTACACTATTTTTCAAGATAATCCTCCTCGCACGGGCAGATGCAGAGAAGAACTGATTACCAGGGCCAAAAATAAAACCCCTGCCGAGATAAGCCTATCGATACAAGCCTATAACACCTCTACCTTAAGCCTATGGCATTCTTCCAGAAACGCCTCAGGAAGTTTTCCGTCGGAAACAACGATATCCACCTCCGCCAGACCGCAGATGCAAAACGTGCTTTTTTCTCCCAGCTTTGAAGAGTCCATCAGGACAATTGTCTGTTCAGACTGGCGGATCGCTGTTTGTTTTAAGACTGCCTCGTCGTAACTCCCGCAGGTGAATCCAGCACTGCTGTCATAGCTGGTAACGCCTAGAAAAGTCTGTTTAAAGTTCACCCGTTCCAGCTCCTTTACTGCTGAGATGCCATACACGCTCTGGCTATAGCGGTTTAACAGCCCGCCGGGAAGCATCACCGTGGGACGTGAAAGATTGGCAAGCTCTGTGGCACAGCTTAATCCGGTCGTATAAATCAGATTCATCTGATCCGGAAACTGGTGCGCCAACATCGTCGTCGTGCTCCCCGAATCGACAAAAATTGTCGTATCCGGCAAAAGCAGGGAAAGTGCCTTCTGGGCAATCATCTGCTTTTCAGAGATATTGCGAACCGAACGCTTACTTAAATAGTCATCCGTCCCGATCACCATCTGGACGGACTTCGCCCCTCCATGAATCCTTACAATCCGCTTTGCATTGTCAAGAAGCTTTAAATCCGTCCTGAGCGTCATTTCTGACACCTGGGGAAAGGCATCCTTGATTTGCGAAAAGCTTACGGTTTCATTCTTATTAATCAGTTCAACAATCGCATTTCTGCGCATTTCCATAGAATCCAACTCATACCTCCCATCCGTGCCTTTGGCTCCGGACGGGAGCCAGGCACCTATTCTTTTTCGATAAAATTTTCCAGCAGATATTCTTCCGCCTCAGGACACCATAAGCCCTGATGAGCATCCACGATATCCGCCAGCGCCGTTAAGCGGGAATCCTTATTTTCCTCTCCCTTCGCCCGAAGATCGGTTAAGGCAGTCAATGGCATCGTAAGCCAGGTATAAATTAATTTCTTTCCGCCGGGAATCTTTGGCAGATTTAAGGTAGTATCTGCCACTGCATCCAAACCTCCGATATGGGTAACCATAACCGCCGGATTAATCCGCTTTGCTGCCGTCAGCTCCAAGGATTCAATCATATCTGCCGTATTTCCGCCTGTTGTCCCCATCACATGGGTAGAATTATAGTGTACATCATAAAAGTTCATACTTGCACTGAACTGGTTGTCGGTAGGGCCGGCAAAGAAGTTCAGACAGCCGTCGCGCCCTAAGACAGCGCTGGACTGTGTAACCACAGAAGCCACCGGAGCATAGCACAGCACATCATCATAGCCCGTGCCGCCGGAAATCTTCATCAGCTCAGCCACCGGATCGTCCACCTTCCCTGTATTGACAAAGTGAAGCTCAATGCCCTCCTTTGCATACTCTTCCGGCGGGAAAAGCTGAGCTGCACGGTCAAGGCGATCCTGTGCCAGATCCGTTACCACAACCATCGAAGGACGGATATCCCGGTGAAGGGCATACGTCAGTGCACCCAGGCCCATCGGCCCGGCTCCTGCCATGATCGCCAGCTTTCCATTTTCCTTAATGCCCATCTGGTGGGTGTAAACCCCCATCTGGGTGTGGTATGCCGCATTAAACGCACCAATACTGCAGGACATCGGTTCAGCCAGGGATGCTTCATAATAGGCGCGTCCCTTATATTCCAGCAGACAGCCCAGCTCCATCACCTCTGACGGAATAATGCAGTAGGTTGCATCTCCGCCAAAAAATTCATACGAATAACCCGGACTCCACATGGTTCCCTTATAATTTAAGGCTGGCTGAAGGGTAAACTTCATCCCCGGTTTAAACTTATCCTGATGATTCTTTCCCACCTTTACAATATCTCCGGCAAACTCATGACCCATAATCGCCGGATGCTCTGCCACATCATCATGAACACGCTTATGCTTTTCCCCAAGAATAGCACATTTATAGGTAGACATACAAATACTGTCTGAAACTACCTTAACTAAAATCTCGTCCTCTGTAATCTCCGGTAATTCAAATTCTTCTAATCTTAAATCACTTGCTCCATGCAGTCTGACACCCTTTGCTTTCATGATAAAACTCCTCTCTCATCATAACCTAAAATGTTCTGTTATTTCAACAACTTTATTAAAAATTCTCCCCTGTTTTCCCTTACTGTCCGTTAGAGCGTTTATGCTGGCTTATGCCCCTGCAGGATTACATCGTATGATATACCACCTTAGGCATCAGTTCCTGAATCACCGCATACTCTGCCGCCTGTGTTCCGCTGCACATTACATTTGCTGCACCGGTTGCCGTGGACAGGCGAACCGTTTCTGCAAGAGGCATTTGGACTTCCTGGGCAACTGCAAGAGCAGCCACAACGCTGTCTCCCGCCCCCACGGTGCTCCCCACCGTTACTTTCAATCCTTCCGCATAAATCGTTTCGTCCCCCGTCACATAAAGCGCTCCCTCTGCGCCCATGGACACGACAATCTCTGCAATGCCGTACTTCTTCATCAAACCCTTGGCTGCCTCCTTAAGCTCCTTTGGCGTACGAAGCGTTTGGTTCAGCAGCCGGGAAATTTCATGGTTATTCGGCTTAATCAGATACGGCGAAGCCTTAAGTCCTTCTTCCAGCAAATCCCCGTCTGCGTCCAGAATCACCTTAGCCCCGCCTTCCCTGCAGGCCTTCACCCAGGTATAATAGGTATCCTTTGGCGCCCCCTTGGGAATACTCCCGGAAAGGACGACGATATCCCCCTCCTTCAGCCTTGCCAGCAAATCCTCAAGCAGCTTTGCCAAAATTTCTTCGGTAACTACAAGCCCCGGCTCATTGATATCTGTATTCGTATGGCGTTTCGGGTCCACCACCTTTAAATTCGTCCGCGTTTCCCCCGTGATAAAATGGAAACAGGATGTAAGCCCCATCCCATCTAAGGCGGACAAAATCGCCCTTCCTGTTCCGCCTCCAAGGATTCCTGTGGCAATGCTCTTACTGCCCAGCTTATCAATTACCTTGGAAACATTAATCCCCTTCCCACCGGGGTCCGTGCGCATGGCAGTTATCCGGTTTACGCTGTCCACGGTAAAATCCAAAATCTCCACCGTCTTATCCAGCGCCGGATTAAGTGTTACTGTGTAAATCATGTTTCCTCCTCCTTTCGCTGTTAATTTGAAAGTATTTATTTTTGTTTCAACAACTATGATGTTATAATAACAGAATTTTTTGGGGTTGTCAACTGTTATTTCAAAAGTTTTTTATAAAAAATCCAAAATTTCCCTTACACACAAATAAGCAGCACTGCTTAAATGAATAGACAAACCTTGTACAAAATGTTACAATAACAAAACAACTTAATCACTACAATAAGCAAAGAAGCCAGAATCACAGGCCAGCACACAGCATCAGTTTTCTATCGTGCTCATACACAAAAAGGAGGATGAAAACCATTTATACCAATTCTGCCTACTTAAACAACTCCCTTGTAGCATTTAAAGATAAGAGTAAACCCCTTATCGTGGGCAGCTGTGGAACTTACCGCCTGATTAGCCGCCCAAAACTTCCGACACAGCGTCCCAGGGGGCGCCTGGACTTTCAGATTATTTATGTCGTTGCGGGAAAAGCGTACTTCTATTTTGATAACCAGGAAGAACCCACCCTCGTTACCGCGGGGCACATGGTCGTTTACCGTCCCAAGGAGCCACAGAAATATGTATATTACGGCGAAGATCAGACTGAAGTATACTGGGTTCATTTTACCGGGGGAAATGTGACAAACATCCTTAGAAGCTATGGAATTGCAGATGATATGCGGGTAATTTATACAGGGACTTCCTTAGAATATGCCAATATTTTTAAACAGATGATCCAGGAGCTTCAACGCTGCCAGGCCGATTTTCGGGAAATGCTGGTTTTACTTCTCAGGCAAATTTTCATTTCCATTCACCGGCAGCTTACCAGAGAAGATCATCTCAATAATGATTTTATGGACAAAGAAATGGAATTGGCAATTGAATATTTTGATGAACACTATCCCGAAGATATCCGGGTGGAAAACTATGCCTCCTCGCGGGGAATGAGTGTCAGCTGGTTTATTCGGAGCTTTAAGCAATATACCAAAACAACCCCCAGGCAGTATATAATGAATATTCGAATGATGAATGCACAGATATTGCTGGAAAATACGAACTATAATATAACCGAAATCGGGGCGATCGTAGGGTATGATAATCCATTGTATTTCAGCAGGATATTTAGAAAACAGAAAGGAGTCTCGCCTTCGGCTTATCGGAGACAGAGAATGAATACTGGAAATCTGGACGGGATAGTTTAAATCATTCTGCCATGCAGCATCCCTCCGCCCCAAAACAATAAAGTGAAAGGCGGAGGGGTGTTTTGTTTTATTATGTATTCTGACTTTCTCTTCATTGGCTTGCCATCAGCCTTACTCGTAACGCAGGGCATCAATGGGATCGGATTTTGCGGCTTTAGATGCCGGGTAGAGTCCGAAGAAGATTCCTACCACAGCAGAAAAGCCAACTGCGAGCAAGACAACCAGAGGTTTGATAACTACGGGGACGCCAAGGGCCATTCCGCCGATGGAAACTAAGCCGGTTCCGATAATGATTCCGATAATTCCGCCCATCGCGGACAGGATGGCGGATTCGGTGAGGAACTGAATCAGAACATCGCGGGTTTTGGCACCCAGGGCTTTGCGGATGCCGATTTCCCTGGTTCGTTCGGTTACGGATACAAGCATAATGTTCATAATGCCGATACCGCCTACTAAAAGGGAAATTGCGGCAATTCCGCCTACGGCGGCAGATAATCCGCCCATGATCTGGTCTACAGACCCCATTTCGTCTACAGCGGTCTGTACGAAAAGCTGTTCCGGGGTTCTGCCCTTGACCTTGGCTATGTAGTTGGTCAGACGGCTGAAGAAGTCAGCCAGATCTGCATCCTCAGAGGCAAAGACGCGCAGGACGCTGAAGTAGTCATTGGGCCAGGTTAATATGGTGTAGGGAATGAAAGCAGAGCCATTATCATTATTGCCGCCCATCATAAGCTTCTGGAAGGGACTCATATCTTTGCGGTAGACACCGACAACGGTAAAATCCATGGTTTCACCGTAAAGGGTTGTTCTGAAGATTTTTCCTACGGCGTTTTCGGTACCGAAAAGCTTCATGGCACTTTCCACGTTCATAACGGCATTGCGTTTTCTTCCCAGAATATCCCCCTCGTTTAAGTAACGGCCATAGATAACGTTGACGGGTTGGACATCCTGATAATTATAATCGATTCCGCTGTACTCGAAGCGGATTTTATTCCGACCGAATACGGCTTCTGCAGTTTCAAAGGCACTGCTGTCGATATAGGCAATTTCATCACCGAATACCTCCTTGACCCGGGCCATCTCATCCAAAGTGAACCAGTCGCTTTGCCGGAAGTCGTCAATCATCCAGCTGCGCACCTGCACATAGCCCTGGGTGATGCCGACGTCCTGGTAGAGGCTGGCAAACATACTGCGCATGGTATCGCCGATGGAAACAATGGAGATAACGGAACCGATACCGATAACGATACCGAGCATGGTCAGGATGGCACGCATTTTATTGGCACGGATAGCGGAAAATGCCATAGCCATATTTTCTAAGAGCATGTTTTGTTCCCTCCTTTTTTTACATCACTGACGATTTGACCATCACGGAAACGGATAACCCGCTCCGTAAAAGCGGCAATATCCTCTTCGTGAGTTACAACGACGACGGTGGCTCCCTCTTTATGCAGTGCACCGAACAGCTCCATAATTTCCACCGACGAAGCAGTGTCCAGGTTTCCCGTCGGCTCGTCGGCTAAAATTAAAGGGGGTTCATTGGCCAGGGCACGGGCAATGGCTACCCTCTGGCGCTGTCCGCCGGACAGCTCGTTAGGCATATGTTCAAAACGTGCACCCAGGCCTACGCGCTCTAAGAGGGCAATGGCTCTTTCACGGCGCTGTTTTTTGGACAGGATGTGGGCGTAGGTCATGGGAAGCTCTACGTTTTTTACGGCAGTCGTCCGGGGAATCAGATTAAAGGACTGGAATACGAAGCCGATTTTTCGGTTGCGCACTTCGGAAAGCTGATTCGGGGTTAAGCTTGCCGTGTCGATGCCGTCCAGATAATAATGCCCCAGGGTCTGCCTGTCCAGACAGCCCAATATATTCATCAGCGTGGATTTTCCTGAACCGGACTGCCCCATAATGGCTACGAATTCGCCGGGCTTGATGGTCAGGTTGATTTTTTTTAAGCCCAAGACCTTAATTGCACCGGTGTCGTAAATTTTCACCAGGTTTTCCAGGCGGATTAAATCTTCGGAAATATTTTTTGTCATATAGTCGGGAAGCTTATTTTTCTTTTTTCCCAGACTGTAAATGAGATTACTTTTTACATCCATAGATGCTCCTTGCTGTTTTGTTCTTTTCCTATTACTGCGTCAGCGGCATGACCGTCATGCCGTCGGTGTACATCGCAGAGGCGGATATAACGATGCTGTCGCCTTCCTTTAAGCTTCCTTCCTCCAGGGGGATGAGTTCTACCAGAATATCACCTTCTACGCCGGTTTCTACCGGAACTTCTTTAATCTGACCATTTTCTACCTTCTGCACACACAGGCTTCCGTCATCCTTTTGCAGCAAGGCCGAGGAGGGGGCAGCTAATACATTTTCGGCTTCTTCCAAAAGAATTTCCGCCCGTGCTGTGATTCCGGCAATCAGACCGCTGTCCTTATCAGAAATCTCCACTGTCGTTGGGATAACCCGCTCAGTCGAACCTCCGCCCTTTTCTTCTCCTGTGGGAGAAATATTGGCAACAACGCCTTCCACCGTTTTTCCGTTTAAGATATCGGCATGAATCATAACCGGCTGTCCGATTTTGACCTTGCCGATGGAGTACTCGCTGACCTTGATTTCCAGTTCAAGCTGATCTAAGTTTTCAATAATAAACATGGGGCGGTCATCCTCAGGTTTATCGGCAAACTGGCCTACCTTGGTGTTTACACGGGTTACGGTTCCGGCTATCGGGCTTTTAACCTGTGCATTTTCCAGGGCTTCCCGGCGTTTTTCCAGGGCAAAGGCGGCATTTTTAATCTGCAAATCATAGGATTCATCCGCTGAGGGCTTTCCGCCGACCAGATGGAAGGAGGAAAGTTCACGAAGGGCATCCGCATAAGCATTTTGTGCATTTTCCAGGTTAACGAGCGGCTCGCTTCCGCCCTGAACAAGGATTGTGGTTCGATCCAGGGCCGCCTTAGCCGTCCGAAGATTCTGAGCAGCCCTGGCATAACCGTTTTCGGCATCTTTCTGCTGTTTATTGCGGTTCGCTACAGCTAAATCGTATTCGTTCTGTGCCATCTCCACTTCTTTTAACAAATCGTTGCTGTCCACAATTGCAAGTACCTGATCCTTCTCTACCTGATCACCTTCCTTAACCTTTAACTCAAGCACCTCGGCATGAAGATTAGATACCACATCGGCGCTGTCGGTTCCTGAAACAGGACCATTCGTGGTCAGGCGGTTCTGCACGGTCCCCGGCTGCAGCACCATCACGGGAACGGCGGGCGCGGGAGGTTCTTTTTTTCCGGCGGATGCCTTCCAGGCGATAAAGAGCAGTGCCGCAGCCCCCAAAACGGTGACGACCTTGCGCCTGGTGCTCCACTTTTTCCGGTTCTTTTTTCCGGCAGAGGAAGTTTTCTTTCTGCCTTTTTTTTGCTTCCCATCGGGTTCTACTGCCATCAGACGTGCAACCTCCCGGTCAAACTCCTGATCCTCTATACTTTTTTCTTTATCCTCTGCTATTTGATGTTCTTTATTTTCCATACAAAAATCCTCCTTCTGTCACGTATAACGAAGGAGGATTTCCATTTACTTCAAATCATCGGTCAATTTGTTATCTGCGCTTCCACCAGACGTTTGCCGCAGTATTTCTCGCGGAGCTTTGGTTTTTCTATCTTTCCGGTTGGGTTGCGCGGAATTTCGGCAAAGATAATCTTCTTTGGACGCTTATAGCGGGGAAGCTCTTTACAGAAGGACTGAATTTCTTCTTCTGTACATTCCATCGAAGGCTTTACCTCAATAATTGCCGCCGTAATCTCGCCCAGGCGCTTATCGGGAAGACCAATCACTGCCACATCATGTACGGAAGGGTACAGGCGGATAAAGTCCTCAATCTGCACCGGATAAATATTTTCACCGCCGGAGATAATCACGTCCTTTTTCCGGTCAACTAAAAAGATAAAACCGTCCTCGTCCTCCATTGCCATATCGCCTGTGTAGAGCCAGCCGTGATCCAAAACTTCTGCGGTTGCCTTGGGATCGCGGTAGTAACAGGTCATTACACCAGGGCCTTTTACAGCCAGTTCGCCCACTTCTCCCCTTGCCACAATCTGGTGCTTTTCATCGACAATCTTCACCCGCCAGCCAAAGCCGGGAACGCCGACAGCGCCGACTTTATGAATATTGTCCACGCCTAAATGAACGCAGCCAGGGCCAATGGACTCACTCAGTCCATAGTTAGTATCATACTGATGTTCAGGAAAATACTGTTTCCAGTGCCGGATCAGACTGGGCGGCACCGGCTGCGCCCCAATATGCATCAGGCGCCATTGTGTCAGCGTATAATCCGAAAGTTTTAATCTCCCGCTGTCCAGAGCCTCCAGCATATCCTGCGCCCACGGCACTAAAAGCCACACAATCGTACATTTTTCCCTGGAAACAGCGTCAAGGATATATTCAGGCTTGGTTCCCTTTAATAATACTGCCTTGCTTCCCGCAAGCAGCGACCCAAACCAGTGCATCTTTGCCCCGGTGTGGTACAATGGGGGAATACATAAAAAGATATCGTCTCTGCTCTGTCCGTGATGGTTCTGTTCCACCCTGCAGGAATGAATCAGGCTTTCGTGATTGTGCAGGATTGCCTTGGGAAAACCTGTCGTTCCGGAAGAAAAGTAAATCGCGGCATCATCTTCCTCCCAAAGCGTAATATTCGGAGATTTACTGGAACAATCTGCCGTCATCGCTTTATAGTCCTCGGCAAAAGAAGGGCAGTTATCTCCCACAAACAGCAAAAGCCTTCCCTTGCTGATATCGTCGGCAATCTCCTCCACACGACCGATAAACTCCGGCCCAAACACCAGGATATCCACCTGGGCTAACTCCACACAATACTCAATCTCCTCCGCCGAATAGCGGAAATTTAACGGTACTGCCAATGCCCCTGTTTTTAAAATACCAAAGTAAATCGGCAGCCACTCCAGGCAGTTCATTAAGAGAATCCCCACCTTATCGCCCTTCTTTATCCCACGGGACAATAAAAGATTGGCAAAACGATTTGCCTTTTCATTAAACACCTGCCAGCTGATTTCCCGGCGGTAATAAGCGCTGGGACTTGGCTCCATCAGCTCATATTCCTTCCAGGTCACACGCCTGGTCTCCTTTACCTCAGGGTTAATCTCCACCAGACAGATTTCTTCCCCATACAGCTGGCTGTTCCGCTCCAGCAATTCTACAATGGTCATGTCTTTTCCCTCTGTTTTATTCTCTATTTGCCAATCCTATACTACTCTCCAAATCCTGCATGGAAAGCAGCAAGATTAATGTCTGCCGTTTTCAGCGGCACCGTGCTGCGGATAACGGTCTCCCATTTTTCTTTCGGAAAAGGCAGATACTTTGCGGCGGCTCCAATCACTACAGTATTAAATACTTTGGCATTGCCCAGACGCTTTGCCTCCTCCTGCGCATTTACCACCACAACTTCACAGGTTTCCTTAAGGTGTTCGATAATTCCCTCCGGGTATTCTGCCATCCCGGCGCAAACCGTCATCGGCTCAATCTTCTGGTCATTGACAATCAAAACACCGTCCTTTTTTAAGAAATGCCGATAGCGCAGGGCTTCCAGCCGTTCAAAGGCAATCAGCACATCCGCCTGTCCCTCTTCCACAATCGGTTCCGCCACCGCATCGCCAAAACGTACAAATGTAACCACGCTTCCGCCCCTCTGCGCCATGCCGTGAACCTCCGAAATCTTAACATCATACCCGCCTTCTCTGGCAATACCACCCAAAACCCGGCTGGTCAAAAGGGTTCCCTGTCCCCCAACCCCGACAATCATAATATTCTTTGTTTCCATCGTGTTTTTTCATTCCTCTCTATGAATATAAAGGTGCTGCAATCGCGCACTATCGCACATTTGCATTTGGCGTAAAGGAAATCGCTTCAAACGGGCATCGCTGCATACACAGACCGCAGCCATTGCACATCACTTCATCGATCACTGCGCGGCCCTCGCTGTCTTTGGTCATCGCCGGACAGCCGGGAACCAGACACTGCCCGCATTTTTTACAGGCTTCGGGGATAACGGCGCATTTGCCTTTGCTAATGGTGGTTTTTAACAGGGCACAGGGTGATTTGGCAATGATAACCGAAACAGCTTCTCTCTGCGTCTCTTCCTTTAAGCGTTTCTCCAGGCCCAATGTGTCAAAGGCATCCACCTCATAGACATGGGCAATTCCCATCGCTTCGCAGAGCTTACGCAGGTCAATCGCCGGGACAATATCCCCCATCAGCGTTTTTCCTGTCGCTGCATGATCCTGATGCCCGGTCATCCCTGTCGTGGAATTATCTAAAATAACCACCGTGCCGGTTCCCTGGTTATACACCATATTCATCAGGGAATTAACTCCCGTATGTAAAAACGTGGAATCGCCAATCACTGCTACCCAATCCTGAATAAACGCCCGGCCCCTGGCCTTTTCCATCCCGTGAAGGCTGGAGATACTCGCGCCCATGCAGATTGTCGTATCCACAACAGAAAGCGGTGCAACCGCGCCCAGGGTATAACAGCCGATATCGCCTGCGGCATGAAGTTTTAACTTCTTCATTACAGAGAACACACTCCGGTGCGGACATCCCGGACAGAGAATCGGCGGTCTGGCAGGAACCTTAGCTGCCGGGGTGTAATCTGGCCGAATCCCAAGAATCTTTTCCCGAAGAAGGTTTGCACTGTACTCGCCCTGCACGGTGAAGATTTCCTTGCCAATCACAGAAATCCCCCAGGATTTCACCTGTTCCTCAATCACTGGCTCTAACTCCTCCACCACATAAAGCGTTTCCACCGAAGCGGCAAATTCTTCAATCCGTTTCCTGGGCAGGGGGTGCACCAGGCCAAGCTTTAATACACTGGCGTCAGGAAGGGCTTCGCGCACATACTGGTAGGGAATCCCGCTGGTGATAACACCGATATTCTTATCCCGGTACTCCAGACGGTTAATTTCCATCCCATTGGCATCGGACGCCATATCCTTTAACCGCTTTTCCACCACAAGATGACGCTTAATGGCATTTGCCGGCATCATTACCGTTTTGCTGATGTCTTTTACGTAAGGCTTATCTTCCACCTCTTCCCTCTCCTCAAGGTTTACCAGACCCTGGGAATGGGCAAGACGAGTTGTGGTGCGGACCATCACAGGCGTATCATATTGTTCAGAAAGCATAAAGGCAAGTTTCGTAAAATCCTTCGCTTCCTGACTGTCGGAGGGCTCCAAAACCGGAACCATGGCTGCCCTGGCGACCATTCGGCTGTCCTGTTCATTTTGCGAGCTGTAAATTCCCGGATCATCTGCCGCCACCAGTACCAGACCGCCGTTTACACCGCAGTAGGAAACCGTGTAAAGAGGATCAGATGCCACATTTACCCCGACATGTTTCATGGAAACCAAGGCGCGCACGCCGCTTAACGATGCACCGACAGCCACCTCGGTCGCTACCTTTTCATTAGGCGACCATTCAGAGTAAATAACATCCTTATAGGCAACAATATTTTCGCTGATTTCCGTACTTGGCGTTCCAGGATATGCCGCAGAAACCTTAACCCCCGCCTCATAAGCTCCCCTGGCAATCGCCGCATTGCCCAGCATCATCTGCTGTGTTCCAGCTTCCTTCATCAATGTAATTCCACCTTTCTGTCTCGTTGCTTTCTCCAGTAAAACTCCGCCATTTTCTGCGTGTGCTTTTCCTTTCTATGTACTTTTCCTCTGCAGGTATGTTCACACAAAAGAAACGGCAGGTTTGGATATTTTGTTATTTTATCATAGTTTTCAGGATTTGACCAGTATCCACACTATCCATTTCCTGGCTTTATGCTTTGCTTTTGTTTTTTCTTTTATCTTGTTTTGGCTTTCTTTTTTCTTTGTCTTGCTTTGTTTTGCTTTGTGTTTATTTTCTTTCTTTATCTCGCTTTGACTTTCTTTTTTCTTTGTCTTGCTTTGTTTTGCTTTGTGTTTATTTTCTTTCTTTATCTCGTTTGAGCTTTCTTTTTTCCTTAATCTCCCAGAATTTTCTTCTGCTTTGCATAAACCTTTACATCATAGCAGGCAAATACCTCTTCCACAAGATTTGTCTCCGGTTTTTTTGTGAAAAGACTGATGGCGGGAACCAGTATCAGGCCAATCAGCATAGCGGCGGCTCCTGCATTAATGGGGGACTGCAGCAACACGGGAAAGCTGCTTCTAAACAACATATTTAAAACCATTAAACCAGCACCAAAGATAAAACTCGCCCATACCGCAGCTTTGGTTGCTTTTTTCCAGTACAGACCATACAAAAACGGAGCCAGAAACGCACCCGCCAGAGCGCCCCAGGACACCCCCATCAGCTGTGCAATAAAGGTAATATTACTCTTATACTGAATAATCGCAATCACGACAGAAATCGCAATAAATACAACAATCAGGGCACGCATCACCAACAGCTGCTTTTTCTCATCCATATCCTTCATTAAAGTATCCTTTAAAAAGTCCAGAGTCAGAGTGGAGCTGGATGCCATAACTAAGGAAGATAAGGTGGACATGGAGGCGGAAAGCACCAGGATAACCACCAGGCCGATTAATAACGGAGATAAATTTGACAGCATCGTGGGGATGATGGAGTCAAAACCTCCCGAAGCCAAATCCACCTGATCCGAATATAAACGCCCAAAACCGCCCAGAAAATAACAGCCGCCGGATACCACTACCGCAAACAGGGTTGAAATTACGGTTCCCTTATCAATGGCTTCCTCACTTTTAATGGCATAAAACTTCTGTACCATCTGCGGAAGTCCCCAGGTTCCCAGGGAAGTCAGGATAACAACGCCCAAAAGATTTAAGGGATCAGGGCCGAAGAAGGAGGCAAACACCCCCGGCTGCGCAGAAACGGCGGCGTCCTCAACCACGGCAAGCTTATTTAATGCTTCGATAAAACCGCCGTTGGAGGCCAGAACAGAAGCAATCACAGCAACAATGCCAAACAGCATAATCAGCCCCTGAATAAAGTCGTTAATTGCCGTCGCCATATAGCCTCCGGCGATAACATAAACCCCGGTTAAGATTGCCATCACAAAAATACAGACCGTATAATCAATATTAAAGGCCATACCAAACAGACGGGATAGGCCATTATAGAGCGAAGCCGTATAAGGAATAAGGAAAATAAAAATAATCGCCGATGCGCCTATTTTCAGTCCGCGGCTCTGAAACCGCTGCTCAAAAAACTGCGGCATGGTCGCACTGTTTAAATGATGCGTCATTACCCTTGTCCGCCGTCCAAGGACAATCCAGGCAAGCATAGACCCCAGAACAGCATTGCCAATACCTATCCAGGTGGAAGCAATACCATATTTCCATCCAAACTGCCCTGCATAGCCGACAAATATAACAGCTGAAAAATATGAGGTTCCATAGGCAAACGCAGTCAGCCAGGGACCTACATTTCTTCCACCTAAAACAAATCCATTCACATCCGTAGCATGCCGACGACAGTAAAACCCAATCCCTATCATAACACCAAAAAAAATCAGCAGCATACATACTTTAACTAACATCTTCTTACCTCCCGGTTTGGCACTTATTTACTTTAGCAAGTTGAAGTTCAACACTTTTATTTACTGAAGTAGATAATAATCTATTTCCTGGGCTTCGTCAATATTTTTTTCTATATTTCTGCATATTTTTTCCTTTGCAATATGATATTGTATGATATTGTAAAATTGTGATGGTTTTTTGCAAAAAATAGGGTTTTATATGCATAAATAACAGTACACTTTTGCTATTTGTGGAATTTGGTCCATATATTTACCACAACTGCAAAAGCATCCTCACCAAGCTTCATGTTCCTATCTCATGAAACTTTAGGCGAGGATGCTTTCGCTTTGGGATATGTTTTTCAAACGTTTTTTACTGCTATTTGTGTTGAGATATTATTGGTAAAATCCGTACTCAAAGTTTTCAGTTGCACTCTCTAAGAATTTACCATTTTTATATGTACTAACCGTTACCTGAATCCTATAGCTGTAGCCTTTGGGGATGGCGGTGTATTTTTCAATCATAGCAAAACTATCATCTATATTATCTGTCCAGGATTTATAGGTTTTCCATCCCCCATTGAACTGTTGTAATTTAGTGGTTACTTTTAAAGAATCTGTATCTGTTGGATCACTGGAAGCTTCTACCGATACTGTAGCAGAATTATAATCATCCACATCCAAATCAGCACTAATCATCCACAAATAAGACCAACGTGGTACAATTCCATCATTAGCAAATGCAGATATTGATGACATCATTGTTATCACTATTGCAAGTACTAATAAAAATTGAGATTTTAAACCTTTCATGTAAAAATTCCTCCTTTTTATCCTTTTAATTATTATACGCAAGAAATGACAGAAAATGACAAACATATAAATAAATTGGCGAAAATCACCTTTTTCAATATAATAATTAGTTTAGAAGTAACTTAAGGGACGCTCTCCATTATTTTATAAGCCTCTTCAAAAGAAATTTCACCTTCAAGATAAAATAAAGAATCTTCTTCATACATAATTATTTTAATTTTATTTTCTTTTTCAACAATAGATGCTTTATGACCATTAATCTCTTTATTTGAAGCTACTGCTTCTTCCGTATCTAATGCAAAATTTTTAAATTTATAAAAATAACAAAATCTATATGTTCTACCTTTTCCATCTTCATATTTTATATAAAATTTATCCTTTTTCTCATCAATCTCGGTTATAGCAAACCCTTCTGGCTTATATGCAGGCTCATACTCCTGAAAATTTTTTGTTAATTTAGTTTCATTGTCTATTCCAACTCCAAAAAACGTAGACTTTTCTTTAACCTGATAAAAAAACTTCAACAATGGCAACCTAAATGCTTCCACCTGCGTCACCGTGACCACACTTGCGCAGAAAATTATCAGGAACCCGGCTACCGTTCTGATTACCCGCTTCCTATATTCTTCATAAAATTCCACTCGTTTTGCTTTTCGAAAAACCTTCCGCATCCTTTTATTATGCCGTTCAGAAAATACATGCGGAGGATTTTCTGCTTCCAGCTGTTCCCAATAGCGCATATCCTTGTCGTTATCGAGCTGCTCCTCAAGAGCTAATTCTAAGAGATAATCGCTTTTTTTCTCATCCAAATTTCTGCTCATCAATCATACTCCTTCAACATTTGGTACAGCATTCGCTTTGCTCTTTTTAAACGAGTGTTGATATTCGCTTCATTCGTATTTAAAATCCTTGCTGTTTCCTTTGATGACAATTGATGAAAAATTCTCAGGTATAAGACATCTTTATAAATATCTCTCAACCGGTTAATGCAGTCAGCTAAATTCTTATAATCCTCTACCTTTATCAGTAAATCCTCTGGCCCTTCTCCAGCTGGAGTTGATTCAAGCGTTTCTAACGGAATGGCTTCATGATTCATTTTACGCAGAAAATCAACAGCTGTATTCTTGGCTATGGTAATCATTAAATTTTTGCAACGCTGCTTGTCGATTGTTTCATCATCAATTTTATCAAGCATTTCAATCACTTTTATCAGAGATTCCTCAACAATATCCTCTGCATCGTAGACATTTTTCGTCAAACTGAAAGCTACATAATACATGGTATTTCTGTACTTTTTATATATCCGGTCGAATTTTGACATATCCTCCTCGTTGTCTATCATATCGCAGAAAATAATCATGTCCGCTCCTCATTTGTATTTCATTATTTACAAGATCCGATAGTTGCAACAACCGTCGTTTCTGACATAAACCATTTTTATTTTACAGTAATCTATTTTAGACAGCAATGGTCTTTTAAACGACCTTAGCCAGAAAACCCCTGTAATTTCAGTAAAAAAGCAAGCGCTATACCCTCTTTTAAGAAGCATAGCGCCGTTTGTTGTCAGAAACCCGTTTCATGGTCTGCATATCATT
This sequence comes from uncultured Lachnospiraceae bacterium, assembly GCA_910584785.1. GTDB lineage: Bacteria > Bacillota > Clostridia > Lachnospirales > Lachnospiraceae > Caccovicinus. Next base: position 41,088 of record CAJUDX010000023.1, read on the forward strand.
TTCTTTTTTATTGATTACAAAACACATGCCGCCCAATACGAATCTGCACACGGCTGTTTTGTGCTCTTCGTGAAAAATATAATGTATGAAATGGCAGAATATTGGTTTGTCCCTCTAATACAGCATTTACGCTGGCAATCACCTGTGGAGTAGGTGCTGCCTTGGAACTGTAACGCATTTTCCAAGTGGAAAACTGCCCTCTTGCTGAAAGTACATATTCTAAACTGCCTCCATAATATGGACTAACCATTCGATTAAGGATAACCTCTGTCACTGCTTGCTGTCCCACAGGACTTTCTCCGCCTGCTTCCAGCATAACAATACGGGCCAGTAAATCAAATTCTGCCGGTGAAAGGGAAACACCCCAGCGATTTTTGGGCTGCCTGGATTTCAATGCTTCCTCTTCCGCCAATGCCTTTACCGCCTCTTTTAATGCTACATAATGATGACCTGCAGCATCAACACCAAACGATTCTTCCAAAGTATTCATTTCCACAGAAACGATTTTATCTTCTTCTCCAAAAACAGACAAATAAACGAAAAGACTCAATACCATTGCCAACAACATCGATTTTCTTATCAATTTCATCAATATTTCCTCCAAAAACAAGTTTTCCAACCCACCATGATAATCTCTGCAAAACATGCAAATTTTTCATCGATAAGCTGCACTCACTAACCATTTTTCCCGCTTTATGGGATTTTATACTTTTTCTTATGGTTTTTTTGATTTCTGACAAACCAGGCCGCATTAGGTATGGACAAACGGCTCTTTTTTCGATAAACTTAAGTAGGTATTTAAGATAACAGGAGGATAATAGAATGATTGCAATTTTATGCATTGACAGCCAAAATGGTCTGATGTTTAACCACCGGCGGCAGAGCCGAGATCGGCGTGTGCTGGAAGATGTTCAGCAGCTGTGTGCGGAAAAACCATTAATGATGAATGCGTATTCCAGCCGTCTTTTTCTCCAACAAGGCTTTCAGCATCTGACCGTACTGCCTGATTTCCTTGAACGGGCTGCGCCGGGCGATTTCTGCTTTATCGAGGGTGACAGCCTGATTCCTTTTCAGGATAAATTAGAACAGCTCATCCTCTATTGCTGGAACCGGGTTTACCCTGCTGATGTATTCTTTGATCCATCCCTTCTCCACGGTTTAACCTTAAAAGAAACGACAGAGTTCTCCGGTTCTTCCCATAAAATAATAACAAGAAAGGTATACAAGCGATGAAAACAAATAAGAAGAAACACAATACACTGCTTTATGCACTGATTATTGTTGCCGTTTTGCTGATTAAAGCCGTTACAGGAAATTTCAATGTTCAGGATTTAGAGGCTTTAACCTCCTTAACCAGCCAGTCTTCGGGCAATCCCGAACAACCCGTACTGCCGACCGAACAGGCCCCGCATCTTCCCGAACAAAGTCCGCAAAACTCACAAATCCCGGAACAGGCTTCCAGCTTTTCCCTTCAATTAGAGGATATTCCTGAATATTCTGGTCAGCCTTACATTGTCCTAAATGAAAACATCCCCGGCTTTACCAGGGATGAGATGATCACAGCGTCTTTCGAGCTTTATGGAAATTTAGATGAATTAGGGCGCTGTACTGTCGCCTATGCCAATGTGGGAACAGATTTAATGCCCACAGAAAAAAGGGGAAGCATCAGCAGCGTAAAGCCCAGCGGCTGGCATTCCGTCCAATACGATAACGTGGACGGAAAATCCCTGTATAACCGCTGTCACCTTATCGGCTTCCAGCTCACCGGTGAGAATGCAAACAAAAAAAATCTGATTACCGGCACCCGCTACTTAAATGTCGAAGGAATGCTTCCTTTTGAAGATATGATTGCCGATTATGTAAAGGAAACCAATAACCATGTCCTGTACCGCGTGACCCCCATTTTCCAGGACGATTTTTTAGTCGCCGATGGGGTACAGATGGAAGCCTGGTCTGTGGAGGACGAAGGGGAAGGAGTCTGTTTTCATGTATTTGCCTATAATGTTCAGCCGGGGATAGGCATTGACTATGCTACCGGTGAAAGCTGGCTGGCAGATGAGCCTTAAATTGGTAGATTATCTTATATTTACTTAGTTCAACTCTATTATATTTAGTTTAATTTTATTATATTTAATTCAACTCTAATCTCTGAATTAA
>CAJUDX010000024.1 GCA_910584785.1 uncultured Lachnospiraceae bacterium
TTTCTTTTCAGACAGATGGCAATCTGTCTTTTTGTGCTGCTTGAATACAGACAAGCCTTCCTTTAAAGGAAAAATCAGGCAGAGATAGGTGTTACACTATCCCTGCCTGAAGAGAAGCCAGTAAGTCAATGCCTTAACTAAATGACATTGCGTTTCTGCATCCCCTTTTTTCATCCTAATTGAAATTTATTTTGAACTTTTTTTAGACCATTCCTGCCGCCATAGGCAAGCCCAGGCTGACAACCGGAAGATACGTAACCAACAAAAGTCCAATTAATATCGCTGCATAATACATCAGCATATAGGGGATAACCTTTGCCAGCGTGGTATCGCCTACTTTGATTGCCACAAACAGCGTATTTCCCACCGGCGGAGTAATATTCCCAATACAAAGATTATAAACCAGAATCAATCCAAATTGAATTGGATTCATCCCAAAGGTCTTGACAATCGGCAAAAACAATGGTGTAAAGATTAAAATTGCCGGTGTTACATCCATAAATGTTCCCGCAATCAGCAGAATTACATTCATAATCAGCAAAATGATAATGTAGTTATCGGTCAACCCTAATAATGCCGCTGATATTGCCTGCGGAATCTGTGTAAATGCCATTACCCATCCCATAATATTGGAAACACCAATTAAGAATACAATCATCCCGCTCATTTTCGCGCTGTCCACAACAATCTTCCAGAACGATTTAAGCGTAATATTCTTATAGCAAATTCCCAGAATTAAGGCATAAACTACGGCAATTGCGGACCCTTCTGTAGCGGTAAATACACCTGCAACAATGCCGCCGATAACCACGATAATCAGCGATAAAGCGGGGATTGCCCTAAGTGTTGCCACCGCCAGATTTTTCCAGTCAAACTTTCCGGGAGTTCCTTTATATCCATTCTTTTTTGCAATAATAATCGCCACAATAATACAGCATACCGCCCAGATAACTCCGGGAATATAGCCGGCTAAAAACAGTGCTGCAACTGAAGTTCCCCCGGATACCAGAGAATAAGTAATTAATGCATTAGAAGGCGGAATTAAAAGTCCAGAAGGTGCAGAAGCCGCATTGGTTGCTGCGCAGAGGGCTTTATCATAGCCTTGTTCCTCTTCGCCTTCCTTAACCATACTGCCCACAGCTGCCGCTGCCGCAGAGGCTGAACCGGAGATTGCACCAAATAGGGCGTTGGCTCCGGCATTGGTAACTAAAAGAGAGCCGGGAAGCTTGCCCAAGATAGCCAGCACGAAGTCAACCAGACGCTTAGCGATGCCGCCCTGGTTCATCAAATTGCCAGCCAGCACGAAAAACGGAATAGCAGTCAAACTGAACTTGCTCATGCCCACAAAGGTTCGCTGTGCAGCGGTCAATACAGATACATCTAAGGGAACTACCTGGAGAATGGCAGCCAGGGAAGAAATTCCAATTGCATAAGAAATCGGTACGCCGATAACCAGAAGAACAGCCAGAACTGCTAAAATAATTAAAAGAGATTGAATTGCCATAAATTACGCCTCCTTTCTGGCATTGGCTTCATTAAGAACTTTTTCAGTTTCATTTACCGGGTTCAGTCCAATGGTTCCATTTGCAATTTCCACAATATTAATGATGGTGTAAATAATATTCAGTACTCCGCTTAAGGGAAGTACGATGTAAAAAATGCCGATAGCCACACCTAATGAAGAAGTCATCTGTCCCATGGCAAGGTTAGTAATCTGCACGCCGCCGAAAACCAGGATAACACCGGCAAAGATACAAGCCACAATTTCAGCAAAGATGGACAGGGCTTTTTTTGCGGCAGGTCCCATTTTATCTACAAGAATGGGAATATTCATATGTCCGCGTTCACCCACGACGATTGAGGAGCCAAGCAGAGCCATCCAGGCGAAAAGATAGGATACCAGCTCTTCAGACCAGGAGGAAGGATTTTGTAAAAGATAGCGGGTAAATACCTGCCAGCAGGTTAAGATAACCATAGCTAAAAAGCTGATGCCTGCTAATATGTTTAAGATTTGATTTAAAATGCTTCTAAGCTGCTTCATACATACCTCCTATTGCGTTTCGGTGGGATATTGCTTGTTATAGGCCTGAATCCCGTCGTAGATGGGCTGTAAGGTCTGGTTCCGGGAGAGAACCGACTGGTGGAGCGGCATACAGGCTTCAACGAATGGGGTCTGATCCGGGTAAAGGAAGTTTACTTTCTGTTCATTCTGTGCCCTGTCTTTTGCAGCTCCCACAGCTTTTACCCATTCTTCGCGCTGCACCCGGTTGACCAGGGCATAGCCCTCTTCAAAGACATCGCGTTCTTCGGGGGAAAGACCTTCGATAAAGGCGTTATTGCCGATAAGGATATCAGGGACCATCTGGTGCATATCATAAGAATAATATTTGCAGACATCGCCGTGACCATTATCGGTCAGTGCCATTTCATTATTTTCTGCACCGTCAATAATATTCGATTGTAAGGCAGTATACACATCGCCAAAGCCCATGGGCGTTGCCGATCCGCCTAAGAGCCGCATCATTTCGATATTGGTCGGTGACTGCTGAACGCGGATTTTTAAGCCTTTTAGATCTGCAGGGCTTTCGATGGGGCGGTTTACCGTGTAAAAGTTTCTGGTGCCGGCATCCAGCCAGGTGACCGCAGTAAATCCGGCTTTTTTTGTCGAACCAAAGATAGGATCGGTAATGCTCGGATCATCCATGGAATGATGATAGGCTTCGGCACTGGCAAAGAGATAGGGGAGATTAAAGATTTCATAGTTTTTGCTGAAGGTTTCCAGAATGGCATTGCTGGCAATACAATAATCAATAGCGCCAGTCTGGGTCAGCTGAACCATATCCGTCTGGGAGCCTAAAAGCTCGCTGGGATAAACCTCGACAACATAATGATCCCCCAATTGTTCATTAATGTAGTCTTTAAAGGCGGTCAGCGCAATATGGGTCGGGTGGTTCGTTGACTGGTTGTGCCCAATTCGGACAATCCGCTTCCCGCCTGTGCCGCTGCAGCCGCTTAAGATACCACAGGACAGACTGAAGGCACAGAGGAGCAGTCCAAATTTTTTCAGTTGCTTCATAAGAAACATTCCTCCTTTTCTTAAAAAACACTCTTTTTATTTGCTAAAGAGTACCTTTTAGTTATGGTATCATTATGGCAAAATTATTCCCTTTTTTACAGTGTTAGAATTGTGACATATATGGTAAAAGTTGCGTTTTTGAATAATATAATAAAAACAAGGCAAAATTACACCTTGTTTTTGTAGATATTTATGTGGATTGTGAAAGTTTCTTTTTATTCATTCGTAAATAATTTTTCTGTGTTAAAAAAATATCATTCCCTGCAGTTCTATTCTTTTCCATCCATTTCCTGTTGATTTTCTTTCATTCGATAGCCTACCCCGATTTCTGTAAAAATATAATGAGGTTCTCCTGGATTAGCTTCCAGCTTTCGCCGGATATGGGCCATATTTACCCGTAGAATTTGATTATTGTTATTGTCTGCATAAGGTCCCCAAATATGGTTAATGATGTAATCATAGGTTAATACCCTACCAGAATGCTTTGCCAGAAGAGAGACCAGCTTATACTCGATTTGTGTCAGGTGAACTTCTTCACCTTTGAGAGTGACAAGGCGCCGGAGAAAGTCTATTTTTAATCCGTCGGAGAGATACATTGGTTCAAGGGCGGAAAGCACGTTGCTGCCCGAATGCTGGGAGTGGCGCATCGCGGTGCGGATGCGGGCTAAAAGCTCCGGTGTACCAAAAGGCTTAGTGATATAATCGTCGGCACCGCTGTCTAAGGCCAGTACCTTTTCTTGCTCCTGTGTGCGGGCAGAGATTACGATGATCGGGAGCTGGTTCCATTTTCTTACCTGGTGAATAATCTCTATGCCATCGATGTCAGGCAGTCCCAAATCCAAAAGGATAATATCGGGAAGCCCGGAAGTAATCAGGGAAAGTCCCTTCTGCCCGGAAGCAGCAGTAAGAACTTTATAGCCGTGGGCGCTTAAGGAAGCTGCGATAAATTCCGCAATATTCTTTTCATCTTCAATCACAATAACTGTAGGTTTAAGCGTCATGTTCTTCATCCTCTCTCAGGGGCAGGCAAAAGGAAAGTTTTGCCCCATGTTCGTGGTTTTCTGCATGGATTTCTCCTTTGTGGGCAAGGATAATAGTTCGGCAGATGGTCAGGCCGATACCCATGCCTTTTCGGGAATCGCCGCTTTGGTTAGGGGTGGAGGGGTTTCCGTCAAAAATAAAGGGAAGTTTTTCTTCCGGGATTCCCTCACCAAAGTCCAGGATTTCAAAGTAAATCTGATGGTTTCTGGGAAAAATATTCAGGATAATCGGTTGGTTTGCATTGCCGTGATAGTAGGCATTTTCCATTAGATTAATAAGAACTTGTTCAATCAGCATGGCGTCCATAGGTATCAGGATGAAATCTTCGGGAATATGGACCTGGATATCCGCATGGGGAAGCCGCTTGCGCAGACGCTGGACAGCTTCGGCGACAACCTCTTCTAAAAGTTCTGAAGTTTTATGGAGGGCAGTGTTGCTGGCCCGGATTCTGGTAATGGTTAAAAGGTTTTCCACCATATTTAAAAGCCAGTTGGAGTCCTCATAGATATTTTGTACAAAAGCAGTTTTTTCTTTTTCGGAAAGTGTTTCCTGGTTTTCCAGGTAGGCAGAACTGGTGCCGATAATGCCGGTAAGGGGCGTGCGCAGATCGTGAGATATGGCCCGCAGAAGATTAGCCCGCATGGTTTCTTTTTCAGCTTCCATTAAGAGTTTTTCCCGTTCATGAATAATCCTGCTCTGCAGTTTTAAATGTGAGGTCATGGTGCTGATAATGCTGGCAATGATAATCATGCCGGTAAAAGTCACCGGATAGCCGTCAATGGTAAAATTAAATTTCATAAAAGGGTAGGTAAAAATATAATTTACACAAATTACTCCGATAAAAGAGGAAATAATTCCCGGAATATAGCCAGCGGTATACCGGGAAATAAACACCACTGCCAGAATATAGATAATGGCTACACTGGTGGTATTCTTTCCCAGATAAAAAAAGAGATAAGCCAGCAGAGTAGCTACCGCCAAGATTGCTGTGGTAAATAAAATATTCAGCCACAGCGTTTTTTTAGGCATAGGGCTTTTGGATGGCGGATGATCAATAAAAAAAGAGGAAGGTTTATTCATAGGATAACATACTTTCTATTATTTTAACTGTAAAAGTTCACCGCCGATTAGGCGGTCTAAGTTCAAGTATTCCAAGCGCGCCCAGCAGACTTTTATTTATGGTGGTACGACCATTTGTGGGCGCATGAAGGTTACTGTGAAAGATCAGTGCTTCGTCGCTGAGCTGTGCGAAAACGGGGTCGCGAAGGTTGCTATCTGTGCCGGCGTCTCCGCTTATTGCGTTCCATTAAAAGTTCAAACTCATTCTGTGAAAAGCCGATATCCCTTAAACGTTTTTTGCGGCGTTCATTAAACAAATAGCGCTGCTGTTCTTCTTTTCTCTGTTTCCACATGCGGATAAGAACAAACGCAGTAAGGATAGTGAGCAGGGCAACAGCAAGGCCCAACATAATCCACAGAGAAGAGGGAATACGGATGGCATGGGAATCTCCGCCGTTTTCATCCAGGGAAAGTCCTCCGTCAGGGGCTTTAATTGCTCTTTCTTCGATGGCTTGTCCTTCGGCGCTGGCATCTAATGAAGGCTCTTCCAGTGCCCGTGTTGTCGGTTCTGGAATGGTTACGGCATTGCGCGGATAAAGCTCCTGTACAGCTGTTTCTTGCTGCCTGCCCATAATTTGAGGGTCCTTTAGCTTTAAATAAGCAAATCCCACATTTCTTCCGCCATAAGTGTAGGAAATCCGCGCCAGGGCGCCTGCGGGGGCCAGGGGGTCCATGTCATAGCCAAGGACAGCCACAACATCATTAAAGTCCGCCGACTGGGGCAGGGTAATGGAACAGTTTTCATCCATCGCCAGGGAGGGTGCAGGGCTGACTGCAAGGCCGGAAAAGGTCATATCATTTTCCATGGAAGAATACGAGTGGTCGTATTCGGAAATTTTAATACTTTTAAAATTGCGGAAACCATAGTCAAACAGGGTTTTGGTGTCCTGGTAGTGGGTTTGATGACCATTTAGGATAACCGCGATTAAGGTGATCCCATTTTTTTTCGCGCTGGTGACCAGAGTATTGCCAGCTAGCGAAGTATATCCCGTTTTTCCGGCAAAGGTTCCTGAATAATAGCGGGAATCATTTTTCTTTAACATGGCGTGGTGAGCGTAAACTGTATTATGGGGGTCATCCGGGTCAGGGTAATGTTTGATTGGCGCATGTTTCCAGTAACGCGCACCATCAATTTCCACAAACACAGGATTGGCAATGGCAGCCCGCATAATCGCTGCCATATCACGGGCAGTAACATAGTGATCGGGATTATTTAAGCCGCTGGGATTAGCAAAATGACTTCCGGTACATCCAAGTTCACGTGCTTTTTGATTCATTAATTCAGCGAAGGCCTCAATGGAGCCGGAACAGTGTTCAGCTAAAGCGTTTCCGGCTTCGTTGGCAGAAGCCAGCATCAGTCCGTAAAGACAGTCCCGGACCGATAAAACATCGCCAACCATGGCTCCCATATTGGAGCTGTTGGATTCCACGTTGTTAATGGCGTTATCTGAGAATGTGACCATCTCGTCCAAATCGCAGTTTTCAATAATAATCAGCGCGGTTAATATCTTGGTAATACTAGCCGGATAATAGGGTACATCGGCGTTTTTTTCATAAAGTACGGCGTTGGAATCTGCGTCAATTAATATACCGCCGTCAGCCTGGATGCCCGCACATTCCGGCCAGGCAGTATCGGCGCAGACAGGCAGGGCAGGCAGAGTTAAACATAAACTCAGCGCCAGAAAAAAAGCCAAAATGCGGTTTGAAATTGTTTTCATAAGGTAAACCATAAACTCCTTTTTAATCATTTTTATGCATGGTTAATCTGTTCTTTCTCATCAGCACAAAGGAAATTCCAAGCACCATAAGGGCAAGAACCCCATAGAGAATTAGGATGAAAAAAGCAGTATCCATAAAAAAGGGTTCCGGGACAATATTAATCAGCATATCTACGGACGGATCTAAGATCCACAGGTCATTATCAAAGAAAATATGGTGGAAAACAATGAAGTATTTTGAAAAGTCTGTGGATATAATAAAGCCAAGAATTGCTGCAGTTCCAAAAAAAAGCATGGTGCCGAAAAACAGCATTTTCGGGAGGATGAGGCGAAGTTTTCCCTTGGTAAAATAAATCGTTCCGATGCAGAAAAAAATAATCATCAGACAGAGCCGGCGCAGAAAAATCGCGGCAAGGAAAAGCCCTTGTACATCCTCCATATGGGCAATTTCGCGTTCTGTGAAAAATTCCCTGTTCTCCCCGCCCATCGTTGTCCACACATGCAAATCTTCCCGGTTTCCCCGAAGGTAGTCCATCATCTCTTCTGTAACGATAAGCAGATCGCCCATCGTCATTGGAGGAAGGTTGTCGAGGACATTGTACTTGGTATATTCATGCTGGTAATAGCCGGGAACCCAATAGCACACGGCTTCGACGGATGTAATAAGAAGAGTGAACATCAGGGCAAAGGCGGTAAGGACACCTAAAAAAGTATGCAAAATAGATTTTATCACGCTAGAGTACCTCGTATCATGGATGAATTTAATCCTTATCAAAGCAGGATTTACTGAATTTTAAACGTTTTAACTTATAGCATTATATGATGTTGGGGTCAAAAGAGCTTTTGCCCACTCTGATACCGGATTGTTCCGCACATCATACTCTCACAATCCTCAAACACATTCAAAATCCGCCCTAATCGGGCTCCTTTTTTATGTGTTTGGCGAGTACCAAGGTCAAAAATCCTCTTGCAAGCAAGCTTGCATCAGATTTTCGACCTTTTGACCCTGGTATCATTATATTTAGCTAATCATATAACAGATTAAGAAGAATTGCAAGGGGAAGGGAAAAAGCTTGCTCAAAAGGTTCATAATTAATGGCAGCAATTTGACAGAAGAAAAAGAGGACGGCACAGGGGCGGCATCCTCTTTTTCTTCCATTTGGTTAAAGTCTGTTTTATTCTCGGTTTTTCTTCTGGTTATTAATTATCTGTTTTTGTAGCCTGCTGGCTGTGAATGGTTTTATCTTCTGTATTTTCATTCCCCGCACCTTCTTTCATGCGTTTGATAACCTTTAACCGTGTAAACTCCTCACGCTCTTTTTCTTCCAGTGCGTTGGAAATATCCTTGGTTAATGTTTCGTAGGCAGGAATGGTAATGTTTTTCAGCGCATTTGCCCGCTTCTGGGTTTTTTTAATATTTGAGGCCAGGCGATAGGCAGAGTTTTCCACCATGGAAAGCTTGATGGTCAGCTCTTTCACCTTTTCAAACTTCATCCTTGCCTCATCCAGGGACTGGCGGGTATCGCCGAAGGCGTAGGTTGGCCTGAGAGAAGACGCGTCGTAGCGTACCAGAGGGATTTCCGTGCCCATAATACTTCTTGCCTTAATTGCAATGGAATCCTCCACGGGAACTGCCATGCCGATTTCCTGCACATAGCTGATGCCCAGTTCGATATTGGCAAGCTGCAATGCTTCATAAGCCTGGGTAAAGGTGGTATCAATTTCAGCCTGAATATCCTTGGCTTCATCGATTAGGCCCATCAGCTCCCGAATCAGGATGTTTCTCTTTTTATCCATAAGGCCGTAGCCAAGCTTTGCCAGGGCAAGGGAGTTTTTGGCAAGAATCAGGTTTCCCTTGGTAGGGAAGGTATTTGGATTCATTCAGCTACCTCCGCGGGATGATAATACTGATCCAGGATCTTCGTATCCGCCCGGTCAAGCTCCTCTCTTGGAAGCATTCCCAAAAGCTCCCAGCCAATATCCAGTGTCTTTAATATACTCCGGTTATCCTGCAGATCCTGACCGACGAAGCGGCGCTCAAATTCTTTTCCAAAGGCCAGGTATTTTTTATCAATTGGGGACAGTTCATCCTCACCGATAACGGAAGCTAAGGCCCTTGCATCGCCCACCTTGGCGTAGCAGGAGAAGAGCTGATTGGCTACGTCCTGGTGATCTTCCCTGGTATAGCCCTTTCCGATGCCGTCCTTCATCAGACGGGAGAGGGAAGGCAGAACATTAATGGGCGGATAGACGGATTGCCCGTGAAGCTCACGATCCAAAACAATCTGTCCCTCTGTAATGTAGCCGGTCAGATCAGGGATGGGGTGCGTAATATCGTCGTTGGGCATGGTTAAAATCGGAATCTGTGTTACCGAACCCGGACATCCTGTGACAATGCCCGCGCGCTCATAAAGGGCGGCAAGCTCACTGTAGAGATAGCCCGGAAAGCCCTTACGGGAAGGAATCTCTCCCTTTGAGGAGGAAACCTCACGCATAGCCTCGGCAAAGGAAGTCATATCCGTAAGGATGACCAAAATATGCATTCCCTTTTCAAAGGCCAGGTATTCGGCTACGGTTAAGGCAACCTTGGGTGTAATCAGACGCTCAACTACAGGGTCGTTTGCCAGGTTGATAAACATAGCTACATGATCCGAAACCCCGCTTTCTTCAAAGGTGCGGCGGAAGAAATCAGCAACATCATACTTTACCCCCATGGCGGCAAAGACAATGGCAAATTTCTCGTCGCTGCTGTCCCCAAGAGAGGCCTGCTGGACAATCTGCGCGGCAAGCTGGTCGTGGGGAAGACCGTTCCCGGAAAAGATGGGAAGCTTCTGTCCGCGGATTAGGGTGGTCAGCCCGTCAATGGCGGAAATTCCCGTGCGGATATAGTTTCTTGGGTATTCACGGCTTACCGGGTTTAATGGCTTTCCATTGACATCCAGCTTCTCATCCGAGGAGAGCACGCCCAGTCCGTCAATGGGCTGCCCAATGCCGTTAAAGGTGCGGCCCAGCATTTCTTCGGAAACGGCAATCTCCATGGGATGGCCCGTAAGCCGGGTGCGGGTGTTTTTTAAGGCCATACCGTCGGTTCCCTCAAAAACCTGGATCACGGCTTTGTCCTTATGAATCTCGATAATGCGGCCCATCTTTTTCTGTGTGCCGTTTACGGTCATTTCTACAATTTCGTCATAAGCAGCGCCCTGAAGCCCCTCCAGAACCACCAGAGGACCGTTTATGCCGCTTAAACCTAAATATTCAATAGCCATAATCGCTTCCTCCTTATGCGTTGCGTGCTAAAACATTGTCATAAAATTGATTTACCTTTTCCCGGTAGGCCTGGAATAAATCCAGGCGGTCATTGGGGATGTCGTACTTGATGGTGGTAATCTGGTCGAAAATCGTATCCTCTTTCAGCACGGACATCGGCATACCCATGGAAATCAGCTCTCTGGATTTCTGGTACAGGTACAGGATAATCTCCATCATCATAAACTGCTTTTCCAGAGGAACACAGGTATCATCTTTGTGGAAGGCGTTCTGCTGTAAAAAGCCTACACGGATAACTCTGGCGATTTCCAGAATAAGTTTCTGGTCGTCGGGAAGAACATCGGCGCCGATAAGCTTTACAATCTCCATTAAGCTGCTTTCCTGGGTTAGCAGAGCCATAATCTGGCTGCGGAAGTCGATAAATTTTTTGTCAACGTAGTTCGTGTACCATGGCGACAGGTCGGAAAGATATTCCGAATAGCTGGTCAGCCAGTTAATTGCCGGGAAATGTCTTGCATAGGCCAGGGATTTGTCAAGTCCCCAGAAGCAGCGGACGAAGCGCTTTGTGTTCTGCGTTACCGGTTCAGAGAAGTCGCCGCCCTGAGGCGATACCGCGCCGATAATGGAAACCGAGCCTTCTGTCCCGTTTAAGTTCTGCATCATGCCTGCACGCTCATAAAAGGCAGAGAGGCGGGAGGCAAGGTAGGCCGGGAAGCCCTCTTCGGCGGGCATTTCCTCCAGACGCCCGGACAGCTCGCGCAGAGCCTCTGCCCAGCGGGAGGTTGAGTCCGCCATAATTGCCACATGGTAGCCCATATCCCGGTAGTATTCTGCCAGGGTAAGGCCGGAGTAAAGGCTTGCTTCACGGGCAGCAACCGGCATATTGGAGGTGTTGGCAATCAGGGCCGTCCGATCCATCAGCGGGTTTCCGCTTTTTGGGTCAATTAATTCGGAAAACTCCTCCAATACCTGGGTCATCTCGTTTCCGCGCTCGCCACAGCCGATGTAGATAATAATATCCGCGTCAGACCACTTGGCAATCTGGTGCTGGGTCATGGTCTTTCCGGTTCCAAAGCCGCCGGGAACCGCAGCTGTGCCGCCTTTAGCCAGGGGAAACAGCGTGTCTAGGATTCTCTGCCCGGTAATTAAGGGCTGTGCCGCCGGAAAACGTTTGGCTGTGGGCCGGGGAATACGAATGGGCCATTTCTGTGTCATGGTCAGTTCCTTCTTGGTTCCGTCGGGGAGGAGAAGGGTGAGCAGAGGGTCATTGATGGTGTAGTCGCCATCGGCAACGACCTCCAGTACCGTTCCCTCCATGTCGGGGGGAACCATAACCTTATGGACGATGGCTCTTGTTTCCTGTACCTCGGCGATAATGGTTCCGGGAAGGAGCTGGCTGTCCTTTTTTGCCATGATGCGGACAGGCCATTTTCTTTCCGTGTCCAAGGAATCGACATGGACGCCGCGGCTGATATAGGCCCCGCCGGATTTTGCAATTTCGCTTAATGGCCGTTCGATTCCGTCAAAAATATTATTTAAAATTCCGGGAGCCAGGGTAACGGATACTGGTGCGCCTGTTCCGTAAACCAGCTCGCCGGGGCGTATACCGCTGGTTTCCTCGTAAACCTGAATGGTCGTCCGGTTGGATGCCAGACCGATAACCTCGCCGACCAGGTTTTCTTTTCCGACATAGACCATTTCATTCATCTGAAAGCCGGGATCACCCTCTAAGGTGATAACCGGGCCGTTAATGCCAAAGATAACGCCGGTTTTTGGCTGCGTAGTGGACTGCGTATTGCTAATCATGGGCACTGCCTCCTAATTCAAAACGGAAAGTTTCTTTTGCCTCCGCAAGCTTGGTATCGAAGGACTGATCAATTAAGATATGCCGGGAGGGGATAAATGCCCGGATGCCTCCGCCTAAGGATTCCTGGCTGACTTCGATTTCCATGGTTGCCTTCTGTACAAGCTGTGAGAGCTTATCTGCATCTGCCGGGTCAAGGTAGACCACCAGCCTTTCTTCGCCGGCAAAGTCTGCGGCCTCCTGTACCTGCTTTTTTAACAGCTCGGTGTACTTTGGTGTTTGGCGGTAGCAGTCAAGAAGTTCCTGAACTTCGGCAAATAATTTTTCCTTCAGCTCATCATGGCGGCGGCTGAGCCTGCGCTTAATATTCATCTGTCCCAGTGCCAGATCCTTATTCATCTTGCGCTGAAGTTTTTCCTTTTCCCCCTGCACCTGCAGATGAGCGGCACGGGAGGCTTCCCGCTTATGCTCTTCCAGATTTTTTTCCAGGGAGGAGGAGTATTGTTTAAGAAGATGGTCACTTTTTCCCTGTGCATCTTCCATACAAATCGTTAGAAAATATTGTAACTTATCATCCGTGGTCAAATCGATCACCTGCTTTCTGTTATAGCTTTAATCCAATGGCTTCATTTACATAGGAAGTGATAAAGTTTGGCTTGCGACCGGTTCCGTGGCGGTCGGGAATTTCGACAATCAGAGGAAATTTCCGGCCCAGCTTTACCTGGTCGATAATTTCTGGAAACTCCCGTCCGAATTTTTCTGTCAGCAGCAAAATCCCAATCTCCTTATCGGTCAACGCTTTATCCAGCGCTTCCTTTAATTCATTTCGCTCATGAACGACAGATCCTTCCACACCGGCCAGGCGCATCCCGGTCAGAGTGTCCACATTGTCGCTGATCAGATACATTTTCATCGAATTAAAGACGACCGATAATCATAAAGGAAATGATTAATCCGTAAAGACAAACACCTTCAGCCAAGCCAACGAAGATTAAAGATTTACCAAGGATGGAGCCGTCCTCACTGATGGCGCCAAGAGCAGCAGAGGCAGCAGCAGAAACCGCGATACCGCCGCCGATACAGGCTAAACCGGTGGAAAGGGCAGCAGCTAAACAAATCATTCCGGCAGCAGGGTTTGCGGTAGCAGCAGTTTCTTCGGCAGCAAAGGCATTTCCGGTAAAGAATAATGCACTGCACACAAGCATAGTGCCAAAGAACAGGAAGGAGTTAATCGCCAGGGCCTTTTTATAGCGCCCGCGGGACTTTTCACCGGCAGCAAATGCGCCGAAGGGAACCAGGATGCTGAGAATAAATGCCAGGGTTAATAATAATTTTACGATCATTGTTTTTTTCTCCTTTTCTTAAACTTTTTCTTTTTACCTTTTTTCTTTACTATTATTTAATAGCATAAGGATGCTTTACATTGAAGCTATCCTGAATCATGTTCTTTTAATTAATATAGATACTTGCTTTACTTAATCCCGTAAGCCTTAAAGGGGCGTCCTGTTCCGCGGTAGAAGCGGCTGAACAGCTCGTAGTACTCCAGACGAAGTACCTGGATGCCGACGATTAAGCCCTCCATTCCACAGACAAAGAGGTTTCCGAGAACCACGACAAGCCAGTTGACAGACCCAGATTCATAGCCGGCAAGCATCAGCACGACTTCCATCATAGCGGCATGGCTCACGGCAAAGGCTCCTACACGAACAAAGGAAACCGTGTTGGAAAAATAGCTTAACAGTAATTCAAAGAGTTCAAAAAAGCCCTGGATAAAGAACATCCCTTTTCCGCCTTCGATATGGGCCCCCTTTTTTTCCACCATGGAGGTTAAAGGCTCTTTGAAAAAGATAAGCAGCAGGGGCAGGCCGAACATTACCGCCATGAAAATACCAGCCGGCAGGGGCTTTCCGGTCATAAACAGCACTATCACCACAATCAGGGAAAGGTAGAATACCAGTCCGGCAGCGCCGTTGGTATCGAACCAGATTTTTTCTGTATCATGTGTGCGCAGGCTGTTAATCATATTAAAGATCATTGTCAGGACGATGATGCCCATGCCCAGGGCTACGGTAATTACAAACACCGTATTTAACCGCCCGATAAACGGCAGGGTGGTCATGGCCTGACCCGGACGCATCCACACTGCCTCGATAATATCTTCAAAACCAAAGATACTGCCGAAGAAGAAGCCGAAAATCGTTGAGAAGAATCCGCAGCAGCTGACAATAGCGGCAAGACTTATTTTCTTTGTCCGGTATAAAAGCCATCCGCCAATCAGCAGGCATAAGCCCTGCCCTACATCGCCGAACATAAAGCCGAAGAGGAAGGAATAGGTCAGACCGATTAAAATGGTAGGGTCAAACTCGTGGTAGTCCGGCAGGCCGTACATCTGGACAAAAAGTTCAAAGGGTTTAAACAGCCTGGGATTGGAGAGTTTGGTCGGCGGCTTGGTTTGGATGTCGCTTGGCTTTTCTTCCAGGTTTAAGAATAAATCCCGTTCAGGTTCCATTTCCCTTTGCAGAGAGAGAGCCTCCTTCTCTGTCATCCAGCCGCAGAGGATAAAGAAGGTATGGCTTCTGCGGCTGGTACAGGCGGCAAGTTTGCGCACATCGAAGTTGCTGGTGTAGCGTTCAAGTTTCTTGCAGGCACTTGCCAGATCCTCTTTCTTTGCTTCAAGAGCAGCTCGAATTTCCCGGTTCAGCTTTTCAACCGCAGCATCCGCCTCAGCAAGCTGTTCCTGCAACAGGCGTGAAGCCTCAGTGGGCGTACCCTGGTATTCATGGGTGAGGAAGAGGCGCTCAAAATGCATAGAAGAGTAGATGGCATCAATTCTGCTGGCTACCGGAGCCGGAACAAAATAAACCAGCCAGACATAGGTATCATCTTCCTGGCATTTAAACATAATCGAGTCAATATTGTCACAGACAAAGGTTTCCACATAGGAGAAATATTCCTTCGCCACACGTCCGAAGCGGAATTTCATGGACTTAAACTGCATAATCTGGGCAATATCATAGTTCAGCCCGATAAACGGTGAAACCTGGTTCAGTGAGGAAACATACACCTCACGCTGTTTTTCCCATTCCTCCTTCTGGCTGCTGAGTTCGGTCAGCGTGGTTTCCAGGGAATGAACCGTTTCCAGGGCCTGGTCAATCGAAATATCCCTGATCGGCAGATCCGAAAGGGCAAGCTGCTCCATCAGCTCGGCTGCCTTCCGGTATTCGCGGATGTAGGGATTGACCTCGGCGAACGGTCGCAGTTCACTGACTGTTTTTAACTGGGAGAGGGCATTTTCCAGGTGAATTTCGTATTTGGAGAGATAAGTATCTACTACCCGGTCAATGTCCTCTCTTGGGCCAGTGAGTGTTAAGAATTTCATCTTTTCAATCACAGAAAAGTACCCCCTTTACATGACATTTTCTAAACGGTTTAAGATTTGCTGTTGCCCTAAGCCGTATCGAATACTTTCAATAATAGTAATAATCCGGTGAATTTCCAGTTCCTTAAAATACAGATAAGAATTAAGGGAGGCCACCGAGTATGGCTCATGCAGAGCCGTTAAATGGTGAATCCGCGCAAGCACCTGGAGGCTCAGTTTCTCCGGGTTCGGCTGCTCTTCTAAATTTGCAAGGTTGAGCGCCCCGTAGCGGGTTGTTTTTAACAGCGAAAAAAATTCTTCCAGAGAAGCACAGGAAGCAAGCTTTTTAATCTGTTCCGGCTTTAAATGCCAGGAAACCGGAATAAGCAGGGCCATGATTTCCTCCGGCGTCATGGAATAATAGCGGAGGCAGCGGTAAATCCACTGAATATTAAGCATATCCAGGCGACTTCCGAAGCACTGCGTAATCATCTGCTGTTCCTTCCCCTTTAGTTGCTTGTTTTTCATTCGCCACATGGTCTTAAAATACAGGAAATCCAAATGCATCTCATAATCAAAGATGGTTAGCTTTTCCTGGAGATTCAGCTGCATCAGCAGGGCATAGTAGGGTGTGCCGGAAAGGTTTGCCGTAAATTCGGCAAGGTTTTTTGAGGCCGTCAGCTTAATCATATCCAGCCGGGAATGTCGTTCAAAAAATTCCTGGAAATGATACAGCCTGAGCGTCATAGGCTGTCTGCCGATAATACTTCTGAGGCAGCGCTTTAAAATAGAAATTTCATAATGCATAAAATAAAGGTCTAAAAATTTCCTCTGGGACAGATTGGAAAACCGGTAGAGCTTAGAAAAATCACGGTATTCTGCCTGTAAAAGAAGCTCTTCAATATCTGACCTGTGCATCTGCCCTGTTTCAGCCTGTGTAAAAATATACTGATAGGAGGGCTGTTTTTTCAGGTACTCCACAGAGCCGGCAACCGAGTCCAGCGCAGCCATTTCCCTGTATTGGCTGTCTTTTAATAAATTCTGCTTCATGGCCTTTATTTTTGTGGTAAGTCCACTGTAGCTAAAAAGGCTTCCCATGGTATTACTCCTTTATCATGTCCTGGAAGATGTTTGTGGCAAGAATGGTATGGTTTGCTTCATAAACCTGCGAAAGGTGCTCTAAAAGCTTTTCCCCTCCGCTTTCCTGTTTTGCCAGCTGTCGGTGCAGTTCCTCTTCCATAGAGAGATTCAGCTGTTTAATTTGTTTCGTGGTGGATTCTTCCAGTTCCCGGTCAAAGGAAGCTGTTTTTTCGTGAATCTGGGCAGTGAAGGAAGATTTCTGTTCATTCATCTCTTCCATCACAGAAGCAGCGGCAGCTTCAATTTCAGATATTTTTTTAATCAGCTTATCCACAAGGGTTCCTCCTTTTCTTCTTCTATTTTCCCTCCTTATCATATACAAGATTTGTCAAAAAAGCCAGCACAAAAATGACAAGATTGTGTTAAAATTGAAAAATAATTTAGTGAAAAGTTGATATTGTTAAGAAATGATTAAGAATAAAAAACAGCAGGCGCGAAAAAACCTGCTGTTTTTAATAAACTTGTTGTAAAAATAAGTGCTTGACGTGAATATAAACCGCCAGAGAATAGTGTGACTTATTTATCATTTAGGCTCTTATGATGTGTAGCTACTGGGTTAAATAAGCCGTGGCGACATAGGCATCCTGCCCATCATAGTTAATGATCGTCCATTTCTCATCGTAAATGCCCATCACATTCACCTCAGTATCGGGGGCAAGCTGAACCAGGATTCGGGCTGTGGTCGAAGGTTCGGCGCGGACATTTAAAGTTTCCGTGGTTTTATAAACTCTTGGTGCAGTGGTAGTTTCTGGTGGTGCGGTAGTTTCTACCGGGCTTTCCGCTGGTGTTTCATTGCTTGGAATCGTAGGCTCTATGGTAGGCTGGTCCGTAGGATTTTCCGGTGCAGCGATTGTTGTCTGCGGCTGTGTGGGTTGGTTTTCCTCTGGTGCCTTGGGAATAAGCATGCGGATTAAAATAATCAGCAGTAAAATAATGATAATGGGAATAAAGATCCTCATAAAATCCTTAACCGGCGATTTTCTTCGCTTTGCCCGTTTGCGGTTAGATCCGTCCGCCTTCGGTCTGGCTGGCGATGCTGCATTTGCCGTACGGTTTTGTGGTCTGCGGTTTCTGGGGGCAAAGGTTTGAAATTCCATAGAGAGAATATGGTAAGCAAGGTTTGCGTCGGAAGAACTGTCATGTCCTTCGTGAACCGCTTTATTTCCAATTATACGCAACTTATGATAATGATCACGGGTAGTCTTGTCAATCCAGCGTCCTTCATATAGCTGGTCAATCATATCAGCCATATCACCTTCTACGATACAGGCCTTTTCAGCAAGGGATTTTACCATGTATTCCAGTGTTTGCCTAGCCTTAATCATAGCCAGATTATTTTGCTTTTTACTCAATAAACGTTCCATTTCCTTCACACCTTGCTGAATTTTATCCCAGGTGCCAACGTCTGCCATAAAATAAGTCCTCCTTAATTGTCTTAATATAGGCTGGATAAGTCTGCCCAGAAGATTCACGAATGTATTTATGGCTCTATTATACTCGATTTCGACAAAATGTGCACCTGATTTTCGCAAATTTTCCATGATTGCAAAAATTTCCTGAGAATGTTATACTTTTAGGTGCCAAGAGCAATTTTTGGATACACGCTAAGGAAAAGTTCAAGAAAAGAAGGAGGACGCAAAGCATGAGACTGCGCCATATTCCCGGTTCGGAGGAAGCCATTGCCTCCAGTCCCTTTGTGGTTCAGGAGCCAGAAAAACAAAAGGGAAATTGGCACGCCCTGTTTGGCAATGCAAATCCCATTGCAATTGAGGTGGGCATGGGAAAGGGGCGATTTATGATGGAGCTGGCAGGGGAAAATCCAGATTGGAATTATATTGGTATTGAGCGTTATTCCAGTGTGCTTCTTCGCGGGTTGGAAAAGCGAAAGGAACTGGATTTGCCCAATATCTGGTTTTTATGTGTAGATGCAAAGGATTTAGGAAATAGTTTTGTTCAGGGTGAGGTGGAAAGAATATATCTGAATTTTTCTGATCCCTGGCCAAAGGATCGCCATGCCAAGCGCAGGCTGACTTCCCCGGATTTTTTAAAGGTTTATGATCAGATCCTGGCGAAGGAAGGCACATTGGAGTTTAAGACGGATAACCAGGGACTGTTTGCCTATTCCATGGAAGTGATTCCGGCAGCAGGATGGAAAATCCTGGATTATACGAATGACTTACATCATTCGCTTATGTTTAAGGGGAATGTAATGACCGAATATGAGGCAAAATTTTCAGCAAAAGGGAATCCGATTTATAAATTAATTGCCAGGCGGTAAAAAAGCAGAGAAAAGGAAAAACGGCATGAATTGCTGCATAAGATAAAAAAAGAGAAAAAGGTGGCTTTGCCGTGAGCATTACGGAGCAGATTCAAAAAAATTTAGGAAAAAAATTCAGCGGGAATCTGGCATTGAATAAAGAGGTGCTTCGTTGGAAAAAATCATTAACAGAGGTTAATAAAAAGCTTGGCGGAGGAAAGAAAAAAGGGGAATAGGCAGTTAGAGGGAGAAAAAATAAAGGATAAAAACATAAAGGAGGAAGAAAGTGATGGTACAGACATTAACCACAGCAGAGTTTCAGGAAAAGGTATTGGGTGCAGAAAAAGTTGTTTTGGTGGACTTTTACGCAGATTGGTGCGTGCCTTGTAAGATGTTTGCGCCGGTATTTGATGCGGTGGCTGAGGAACTTGGCGATCAAATGGTGTTTGGAAAGCTAAATGTCGATGAAAATATGGAAATTGCTGAAAATTATCAAGTATCCCATATACCAACCTTGATTTTATTTAAGGATGGAAAGGTATTAAATCGGATAAGCCAAAGCCTTACCAAGGCTGATTTACGGGAATTTATTCGTGCAAATATAAGATAAAGGGGATAAATGAACGAGATTTTTTGGTAAAATTAAATATTTATTAAGAAAGAGTAAAAAAAGAAGAAAATAGGGGTTGACATTTTCAGCCCCTTATTGTAGAATACAGTCAGTTTCGATGCGATGAAAGTGTTATCGTTTGAAACAAAAGAAGAAGCGCCCTTAGCTCAGTTGGTAGAGCAGTAGACTCTTAATCTATTTGTCCAGGGTTCGAGTCCCTGAGGGCGCATTGGAAGGTTCTGTTTTGGCAGGCTGTGAACTGCTGGGGCGGGGCTTTCTTTGTGTTTGAAAGTGAAATAAGAATGAAATCATCATGAATAAAGCCGTGAAAAGAATTGAGAAAAATTGAGAAAAATAATCGAAAAACATAATCGAAAAATAATGAAAAAAATGCTTGACTTTTTTAATTTGCCGATTTATAATAACAATCGTGTCAAGCGCCCTTAGCTCAGTTGGTAGAGCAGTAGACTCTTAATCTATTTGTCCAGGGTTCGAGTCCCTGAGGGCGCATTTTTTTAACTCTGTTTTTGCAGCAGATTTGTTGCAGAAACAGAGTTTTTTTATTATGATAGAGAGTGACAGGAAAAAACAGGAAAGGAGGGCAGAGAGGATGTCATTTACCATCTATGCACAGATGAAGAAACTGGGGAAGCAGAAAAAAGCAGATATTGTTCCGGTTCCCTTTGTTTTGGAAAAAAAGCCGGAATCGGTTCAGGACTTGCTGGACGGTCTTGTTCGGCTTGGGGTCAGGGATTATAATGCTCGAAAGGATGCAGGTCAGATCCTTCCCTATCTGACCAAAGAAGAAATTCAGGATAAAGCCTCTGCCGGGAAGGTTTCATTTAATGTTCACCAGGGAGAGGAAGCCGAGGAGGAGAAGGCTGTTGCTAATGCGGTACAGTGCTTTGAGGACGGAATTTATCGGGTGTTTGCAGGAGAAGATGAGCTGACTGAGCTCCACCAGGAAATTCCGTGGAAGGATGGCGAGGAACTTATCTTTACCTTTATTCGTCTGGCAATGTTAGCCGGGTGTTACTGGTAGGAATACAGACTGTGGAGAGGAGGACGAAAAAATAATCTATGGCAGAATTTACTTATGATTCGCGGAAAAAAATAACGGAAAAATGGCTGACAAGGATTAAGGACGGCGCAAGGGATTTATCGGATCGGGAGAAAAAGCTTCTTCCCTCGGCTTACCGCTATAACCTTCCGCGTCCTGAAGTGGAGTGGATGGAAAAGCTGCTGGAAGAGGAAACCTATTTAACACTGAGCGAGCTTTACCGGAAGGAATTTCCCCGCCTGGTTGCTGCATGTGTTCCAGAAGGGATGGAGGAAACCTTTTACTATGCACTGGATCAGATGAATCAGTTTCAGATGACGGCTGGCTGGTGGCGGCGCAGTATGCGTTCAAAAAGCTATGTGCCCTTTGTCAGCAGCAGTGTGCATCTGCTCTGGGCGTGTTCGCGCCTGAACTATTACCGGTTTTCTCTGGGACAGGTTCTGACCGGAAGGATGGATGAACGGATCACCGATCCTGACTATCTGCTTCACGGTGAAGAAATTTATGACCATGCCCGGACGGAGTACTGGGCCTATGCGGGCATTCTGGCAGCCCAGATTGACTGCGGGAATCAGGAAACGATACAGGCCGTGAAGGACATCCTTTTAGGCGAGGGCAATACCGCTATGATCAGTCATGAGCTTATCCGGGGAATTGTGATGTGTAAAAATGATGACCTGTATAAGCTTTTAGGAGATTTCCTCTTGGCTGCCCGCCTTCAGGAGGGGGCAAGGCAGGCGGTGTGCGAAACAATGGATGCAGGAAGACCGGAAGCTTTTCTTCATTTATTTAAGGTGATTGAGGACAATAACCTGGTGCGCTATTCTTCCATTAAGCGTGCGGTCAGCACATGGATTGGGATTTTTAATGAGAAAAGTGTGGATAGAATTACAGATAAACTGGTGCGCCTGATGGGGCAGTGTCTGCGGGATAAGGAGCTTTGTGAAGCTCAGCTTTTAACGGAGGATTCTGTTGCCATAAGCTGTGCGCTCTGGGCCAAGGGCTTTTATGATGTCAAAAGTGCAGTGGAGGCGGTAAAGAAGCTTGCCTGGGAGGGCAGCCGCCATCAGATTATGACGGCTTCCTATTTTGTTAACTCCATCCAGGATGCAGACCTGCGCCTTGAAATTTCCAAGGAGGTTATCCGCAGATTTCCGGATGATTTGGAGCTTGACGCCTGCTATATGTCGGGATTGATTTATTTCCCCGGCGGATGCTTCCGCGAACTTCTTAATTATGGAAACTCTTATTATTTATCGGATAAAAAGGTGGTTGCACCCAAAGCGCTGGAGCCGGAGCGCTATTTTGACAACAGAGAAGAGGCTGAGGAATATTATCAATACCTGCAAAACATACTCCATCGGCTTCCGAAAAAGGGAATTACCATTGACCCTTGTATTTTCCCCTGGCATCAGGAAACACTCAGCCGCAGTGATGTAGTGTCCAGGATGGCACTGATTGCCTGGATGCTTCAAAAGGAAAAATATCTCAATGAGGCTGTTTCACTGATTCCGCAGATGGACAGTGCCATCCGGCACTTGTTAGTCCGTGTCTTTTTATATCGTCCGGAAAGACCAGAACAAAAGGAGGTTCTGTTTGAACTGCTGCACAACCCGGAAAGTTACACGATGGAGGCTGCCTTCCAGTTAGTGAATGATTTATCACTGGAGGATGAGGATTATTGTAAGATCGAGAAAAACTTAAAATATAAAACCGGACGCGGAGAAACTCTTAAACTTCTGCGCAAACAAAGTATAGGCGGGCAGAAAGCAAGTATTTCCCGCCTGATTCAGACCAGTTCTGAGGAATGTCATATGGGTGCGCTGGATATGGCACTCAGCATAAAGCAGAAGCATCCGGAGGAATTTTCGGATATTCCTCCGATGCTTTCTGAGCTTAAACATCCTACAAGCAAGGTGCAGGTGCTTTTGGAGGAGCTGACCGGGGAGAGCAGCAGGGCGCAGGACATTGTGAATACACCGGGCTACGGGCTTTACGATCCGAAGAAGGAGTGGGTGATCCCGCCGGCCGATGCCGATACCCAAGAGGTATTAAACCTCTTTTCACCGTTTTCTCAAGAGCAATGTGTGGAAATCTTAGAACACTTAAATGCGCTGATTGAAGAAAATAAGGACAGGGAGTATACCTCGGCCTGGGGAAATGAGATGGTGCTGGGGACACAGCTTGCAATCGTCCAGTACAGGCGAACTAACAAGGATTTGGAGGCATTAGACGAATATCCCTTCCGGGAACTTTGGGAAGAATTTTATCAAAAGGAAATCCGCACGCCGCAGAGGATGATGGTGCTCTACCTCTACCAGATATGCCGGGGCAATGCAGATTATTATAAGAAAAATCTTTCCTTCTATGCGGAAATGTTCGGACAGGAGAAAAAGGGGTTATTTTCCCGGAAGAAGCCGCCGTTTGAAGAACTGCTTACCGGGCTTCGCTATGGAAGCCAGGCAAGGCAGATCATCGATGCTTTGTTTAAACAGTATGTTCCCCCGGAGTTTTGCGCAAAATGGGGTATTGCAGGGATGGCAAGATTCCTTTCCCTGTTAAATGAAGAAAATGCTCTGTTTAAGACAGAGGAAACCCGGTGGAGGGAAAGTTATCCAATTACAGTGCGCAGACTTCATCTCCCGATCATTCAGCAGATGTTTAACTGGCTATATCAGGCAGGCGAGGATCTCTGGGAAACCGCATTTTCCCTGCGTTTCCGCCTTCAGCTGGCTTATGACCAGTGGAAGGATAAGGAGCTGCGCCCCCGCTACGGAGGCTATCAGCAGCCCTATGTTCGGCTTAGGGATTTCGTGTGCTGCTGGGAAAGAGGAATCTGGGATAAATCCCTGGTTTATAAGGCTGTTTTCCATTTCCTGAGCCTTGGAGCAGTTTTAGCTCCGGTAAGCGCCGTGGAAAAGAAGGGCCTGCTGCATTACCGGGATGCGGAAATCAACAGTGTAAATGCCTTTTTTGGCAATCATGCGATTGAAGCTGTTGACGGAAAATACCGCTATGATAATCTTACTGAGGAAACCGTTCCGGCGATAAAGCTTGCCAGGGAGATTTACCGGGAGGCTGTTCCGATGGTACTGCAGGTAGAACTGAAGCGCGGGGAGCAGCAGACCCTGTTTTCCTCAAGTATTTCCAGCATTAACGTGATTTACGGAATTGATTATTTAGTTGCCATTATTACGGCATTGGGGAAGGATTCCTTCCAGCGGGGCTATGCTTACGGCTCCAGCTGTTTAGAGCGCAAAGGCGTACTCAGCCATCTTCTGCAGGTCTGCCATCCAAAGCCGGAAGAAACCGTTGCCGATTTAAAGAAGGCGTTAAAGGGAACGGACATTACCAAGAAGCGCCTGGCAGAGCTGGCAATGTATGCGCCGCAGTGGATACCCATGTTAGCCGAATACTTAAAGCTTCCAAGTCTGCAGAGCGGATGCTATTACTTTAAGGCACACACGAATGAAGGCTTTGATGAATATACGACCTCCATTATTGCCAAGTACACGCCCTTATCGCCGGAAGAGCTGCAGGGCGGGGCATTCGATATTAACTGGTTTTTTGAAGCCTATAAGCAGTTAGGAGAAACAAACTTTAAGCTGCTCTATGACGCAGCCAAGTACTCTTCCAGCGGAACTGCCCATGGTCGTGCCAGAAAGTATGCGGATGCTGCACTGGGAAAGGTGGAAAAGGAAGCATTAAAAGAAGAAATCCATGCAAAGAGAAATAAAGATCTTCTGATGAGTATCGGCCTGCTTCCTTTTGCTAGGGGGAAGAAAAACGAAGAAGAGGATATTCTGGATCGCTATCAGTTCATCCAGCAGTTTAAGAAAGAAAGCACTGCGTTCGGTGCACAGCGGCGGGCAAGTGAAGGAAAGGCTGTAGATCTGGCTTTGCAGAATTTAAGCGTCCATGCAGGTTATACGGATGTTACCCGGCTGATCCTGCGCATGGAATCCAAGCTTGCCGAAAGCTTTGCCGATTCCTATGCATGGAAGAAGCTGGACGAGGCAGAGGAAATCGAATTGATGCTCTCCGTGGATGAAACCGGAAAGAGCAGCCTGCTTTGCAGAAAGGGAGAAAAGCTGTTAAAATCCATCCCGGCAAAGGTGAAAAAGAATGAACAGGTGTTATTGTACCAGGAGAGAAATAAAAAGCTTAAGGAGCAGTACCGCCGTACCCGCCAGATGATGGAACAGGCGATGGAGGATCGGACGTGGTTTGAGGTCTGGGAACTTCTGGAGCTGATGAAAAATCCGGTAGTCTGCCCCATCCTTGCGCCCCTGGTGCTGATGACGGAGAAAGAGCCTGTGCGCTTTGGCTTCCTGTCAAAAGAAGGCTTAACGGACTGGTCCGGTGCCGTGTTGGGCCTGAAGCCGTCAGAGCGGGTATTGATTGCCCATCCATTTGATTTGTACCAGGACGGGCACTGGCAGGATTACCAGAGATACCTGTTTGAGCATACGATGAAGCAGCCCTTTAAACAGGTATTCCGTGAGCTGTATGTGAAGTTAGAAGAAGAGAGGGAGAAGGATAAATCCCTGATGTTTGCCGGAAACCAGATTCAGCCACAGAAAACTGTGGCAACACTGCGCAGCCGGCGCTGGGTGGCTGACTATGAAGACGGCCTGCAGAAGGTTTACTATAAGGAAAACATTATTGCCCGGATTTATGCCATGGCGGACTGGTTCTCCCCAAGTGATATTGAAGCGCCGACGCTGGAGTATGTGGTATTCTATCATCGAAAGACCTTTGAGGCAATGAAGCTGAACGAGATTCCCGATGTAATTTACAGTGAGGTAATGCGGGATGTCGATCTGGCAGTCAGCGTGGCTCATGCCGGCGGCGTCGATCCGGAAACCAGCCATTCGACCATTGAAATGCGTCAGATGATTGTTCAGTGCAATCTGGAACTGTTCAAGGTGAAAAATGTTAAGGTGGAAAAGAATCATGCTGTGATCGAAGGAAAACTGGGAAAATATACCGTGCATTTGGGAAGCGGTGTTGTACATCAAATGGGAAATGCCATGCTGAACATTATTCCCGTACACTCCCAGCACCGGGGCCGTATGTTCCTTCCCTTTGTGGATGACGATCCAAAGACTGCCGAGATTATGTCAAAAATTCTGCTGCTGGCGGATGATATGAAGATAAAAGATCCGAGTATCCTGGCACAGATCCGATAAGAGACAGAAAAAAAGATATAAACATGGTAAAAAAGAAAACGGACCGTAAAGTTTACGGCCTGTTTTCTTTTTTCTATTTTAGTTTTATCCAAAAATTCTCCATGCGCAAATAAATCGGCTTGCCCACCAGCCTCCTAACTCGTGATAGACCACACGTCCGTTACTGGAAGAGGCGTCGATGACCATGCCGCCGCCGGCGGCAATACCCACATGCCCGGAAACCACCACAATATCTCCTGCCCGAATATCGGAGAAGTTGCTAATTCTGGTGTAACGTCCCACATTTCTCCATCCGGCTGAGGTTATGTAGCTTTGATTAACGCCGACCTGGTTCAGACACCAGTAGACAAAGCCGGAACAGTCAAAGGAGTTTGGACCTTTGGCTCCCCATACGTAGGGACAGCCCAGCTTGGATTGTGCGACAGCAAGCAGTGAGCTGACACCGCCGGATGTGCTGACAGCAGCGCCGCCGGATGCACCGGATGGCCCTCCGCTGTTTGCTGCCGGGGCGGTATTTCCGGCAACGGAAGTATTTCCGCCTGCAGGTGCAGATGAAGCTCCGCTGTTATTGCTTCCGGCTGCCGGGCGTGAGGTTTTGTTTCCGCTGGTTGTGGTTCCTGAATTTTGTTTTGGCGCTTTTTTAACATTATCGCTGGTAAGCTTTGCCATCGTCATGGCGCCTACGGTTCCATCGCTGGCAAGACCGTTTTGTGTCTGGAAGGTTTTTACTGCTTTTTCGGTTACTTCGCCGTAATAGCCGGTAATATTTGCCGAATGTAAGTATCCATATTTGCTTAAAAGTTCCTGTACCTTGGAAACGTTATTATTTTCATCACCAAGACGAAGCCCCATGGGTTTTGCGTCCGGGCTGTTTAAAGCAAGGCGGGTACCAGGTCCGAGATAGCCGTCCACCACCTGGTCGTTTCGTGCCTGGAACTGTTTAATGGCATCTACCGTTTCCTGACCATAAGCGCCGTCCGGATCGGAGAGCAGGTAGCCCAGAGTTTTCAGCTTTTCCTGGGCCGCTAAAACAACGTCACTTTTTTCACCCAGGGCAATAAAGTTTGCCTTAATTTCATCCGAATAAAGCAGGTTAAAGGTCTGCTGCCCTACCTTTCCATCCTGGCTTAAATTATTTACTTCCTGAAGCTTTAGCACAGCGCTTTCTGTGGCATCACCAAAAGAACCAGTCAGCTGATCGCTGCTGGCTAAGTAGCCTAAATCATAAAGCCGGGTTTGAATCTGGATAATATCGTCGCCCTCATCTCCCTTTTGCGCAGTATAATACTTAGCGTCGGGGGACATGATTGCGTCGTAAGTGGAGCTGCCGACTACACCGTCCTGGGTTAAACTGTGCTGGCGCTGAAACATTTTTACTGCACGTTCGGTCTGTGTTCCAAAATAGGGGGTAGGCTCGTCGTGATCCATAAAGCCTAAATCCATCAGACGCTGCTGAAGCTGGGTAACAACAGGATGCTCTTCGCCCACCCGAAGATTTTCCGGCATGGGAACTGCTTCAGGAACAGTTATCTGCAATTCAGGCAAAAGTTGTCCACGGGGCGCCAGGGCAGGAATGGTTTCTGGTGCTGTGGTAACAATGATTTCGGCAGTAGTTTCCTGGGTGGCTAAGGTCTGTGTCTCGGTTAATGTGTCGGTAATAGGGGCCGAAGTAGTTTTTTTCTGGCAGCCAGTAGCAAAAAGGCCGCAGAAAACAGCTGTCAGGGTAAGCGCAGAATACGTGCTCAGTCGTCTATATAATTTATTCCATTTCATGGGAGGATTCCTTTCTTTGGTTGGGGCGGATGTACGCAGTGCGTAGTCCGATGATCTATATTTACATTACCTTTCTGCCCTTCGTCAGCCTGACGGTTTTAACGGATAAGAGATAGTCATAAGAAAAAATATCGGCAGAATAAGGTCTAATTGTCAAATTACGATTTATTCTAGCATACTTTTCAAAGAATTTCTACTAGGATGGTCATTTTTTTACAGGAAATTTTACCTGAACCTTAAATAAATCCCCATCAATGATGATTTGAAAGTTCCCCTTTTGCAGCTGTGTCAGACTCTGGGCGATAGAAAGCCCTAATCCGCTTCCCTCTGTGGTGCGTGACACATCGCCCCGGACAAATCGTTCGGTCAATTCACTGCTGGAAATATTCAGCGGATGTTCCGAAATATTTTTTATCGTAAAGGCCACCCAGTCATTTTCCTGACAGATATCTATATAAACGCGGCTGTTTGGCATAGCATATTTAAAAGCATTATTGTATAAATTTTCCAGAACCCGCCACAGTCTGCGACCGTCAGCCTCAATTAAAATCGGGTGTTCAGGCAGATAGCTGACTAAGTGAAGAGAACGGGTAGAAAACTTTTCCTCAAACTCTCCATTTGTCTGATGAATGAGTTCAACAAAATCAATATCTGAAATTTCCAGCTTTACATTTCCAGAGCTGGCCTTTGAAGCCTCCACCAAGTCTTCGGTCAGCGTTTTCAGACGCTGGGATTTTTGCTCCAATACCTCCAGATAGCCCTGGATTTTTTCATCCTGGATGTGTTCTCGTTTAATTAAATCTACGTAATTAATAATAGAAGTCAGAGGTGTTTTTAAGTCGTGCGATACATTGGTAATTAAATCGGCCTTAAAACGCTCGCTCTTGACCTTTTCCTGCAGGGCAGAATCTAAGTTTTCTCCGATATGATTAATATGATCGGCAGTAATTTTTTGTTTTCCGCTAAATTCATCCAGATTAACACAGTAGCTGATATCTCCTGATGCAATATTGGCGATGGCCTGGTTAATCTTATCTTCCTGCAATGCCTTAACAACAGTAAAGCGAAAGCATGCGAGGTCCAGGGCAATCCAGGCCAGAAGAACCAGGGCAAAAAACAGCTGGTATACCGTGGATTCCAGGTAAAAAAAGAGGTAAACTGTAGTGCAGGCAAAGGTAATATTTAAGCCCACAAACAAGATATAGCAGTAAGCACAGCTTCGCGAGGAGGCTTCATGGGTGAAGTATTCTTTTACCTCTGCACTGCCGCGTTTGAGCCAGCTGCTGTTCCAAAGGATTCTGGCTTTATAACGGCGCAGGAGACTGAAAAAACAGAGCAGTCCTACCAGGTAGGCAATAAGGTAAAGCAAAAGCTTTTCCACGTAATACCAGCTGGAAGCAGAAGTGACCAGGTGAAGGAGACGGAAGCCCACAAAACGTCCTGCAAATACACAGACAGAACCTATAATTAAAAAGAGCAGAATACAACCTTCAGGACTTAACCGATCGATGGGAGAGAGGATAATCTGGCTGCGATCCCTGCCCCGGTAACCGGAAATCAGCATTAAATATAAGAAAGAAAACAAGCTTCCCACAAGGCCAAATCCCATAAACATCATGCCGCGGATGGTCCATTTTCGCATTAAAGAATATGTGGAAGATTCCTGCGTATAGACATCATTATAGGGGAAATTGGTATCAATGGAGATAACAAAGTGCTGAAAACTCTGCTCATAAAATGCGGTGTATTCTGCCAAATCCAAAAGATAGGTGGGAGGGTGCAGCATATTTGTATCAATATACGTAGTATCTGCGGTAAATTCTGCATATAGCCCCATATGTTTAAGTTTATCCCAGGACGGGGCAGAAACATTAGTATAGGTAATGGTATCATAAGAAAGCATGTCATTGTGATTATTGCAAATCAGTTCAAAGGAGAGGTTGGAATCGCCTTCGATCATATTATAATAGACATAGGCGTATCGGGTAAAATTCGTTAAAACTTCATAGCATAAATCCTTCATTTTCCCGTAGGCCTGGCCTGGTTCAGTTAACACTGGATCAGGATCATAAGCTTTATAATTGATTAAAACTGCGTTTTCCTGTGCGCCCGTATTTTCCAGCGGAAGTACATCAATTGACCAATCATTTTGCATCAGATAACCATAATGTTCGCCCAGTTTTATCATTTCCTGCAGCGTATAGGTGGTGGTGGCGTTTGGCCCCTGGCTGACAGAAAGAACTTCTTTTTCTAAATCGACTTCCCCGTCGGTTTCAAAGGCATCCTGAAGGCGGGCATAGTCAAAAATTGCCCGAATATCGGACTGCAGCTGGTTATAAAAAAGCTCTGACTGGACATAGGTTTCACTTTGAATCCAGGTTAAACCCCGACCAAAATTGGCATTTGCATATAAAATGCAAATGCTGGCAATGACCATAGCCAGACTGAACAGGTGAATGGAAACTGCCAGAAATTTTTTTATTTGTGTAAAATCCGCCTTCATCGTATGCCCTTTCTGTTTTTGTCAAGGTTTACTGCTTTTCTATTTTATATCCCACGCCCCATACAACCTTTAAATAGCGGGGTTCCCTTGGGTTAATTTCAATCTTTTCCCGAATATGGCGAATGTGTACGGCGACCGTATTATCTGCGCCAATTGCCTCCTCATTCCATATCTGCTCATAGATTTCATCAATAGAAAACACCTTTCCGGCATTTTTAACAAGAAGCAAAAGGATATTATATTCAATCGGTGTCAGGCGTATGGGATCTCCGTCTACCAGCACTTCTTTATTATCATCATTAATTTGCAGGCCCCCGCATTTATAGATCTGTCCAACGCCCTGCTGGTTTAAATTTCCAAGCTGGGTATACCGGCGCAGCTGAGACTTTACCCGTGCCATCAGCTCTAAAGGGTTAAATGGTTTTGTAATATAGTCGTCTGCGCCGATATTTAAGCCCAGGATCTTATCGGTATCTTCAGATTTGGCAGAAAGAATAATAATTGGAATACTGCTGGTTTCACGAACTTTTAAGGTTGTCCTAATTCCATCCAGTCCAGGCATCATTACATCCAGAATTAATAAATCGACCTGATTGCTGTCCAGCAGCTTTAACGCTTCGGAGCCGTCGTAGGCTTTGATTACATGAAAGCCTTCACCCGTTAAGTAAATATCAATTGCTTCTACAATTTGTTTATCATCATCACATACTAAAATATTTGCCATAGAAATCCTCCTTAAATAATATGGGCAGTTATTACAACATGATACTTCACTGTGATACCGCGGATTGTCTTGTGCTCTGCGCTTTTGCAATCTTATTAGTATTATACACCCAATAGGCGGCAGGTGGATATTACAATTTCATGAAAAATCTGGCAATAATATTAAGAAAGAAAAAGAACTGCTGCAATCCTTTGATGCAGGCCTTGCAGCAGTACGAGAGCGTGTTTAACCAGGTTTTTTGTTTTATCAATGAAAGGCTAGAAACGAAATACCGCTGTTCCATAAGGCGGAAGCGGATAGGAAACGGCATAGGGCTGCCCGTCACATTCACCCTTTTCTGCCTTATAGGGGATTCCCTTTGTCAACAGACCTTCCTGGGAATTAAGGATCAGATTATATGTTCCCTTTTTCGGAACACCAACGCGGTAATCTGAGCGCGCCATAGGTGTAAAATTAATGACAAAAAGAAGATTCTTTTTACCTGTTTCATCGCGGCGGATAAAGGAAAAAATACTGCGGTCACCATCGTTTGCATTAATCCATTCAAAACCATTCCAGTCATTGTCCAGGCTGTAAAGTGCCGGATATTTCTTATATAGATGAAGGAGATCCCGCACATAGGACTGAAGAGAATGGTGCTGTTCTTCCTGGGTTAGATGCCAGTCCAGAGAAACCTTTTCGTCCCATTCATGCCATTGTCCAAAGTCCTGTCCCATAAACAAAAGTTTCTTTCCGGGATGCCCAAGCATAAAGGTATAGCCGCATTTTAAATTGGAAAATTTGTCCTCATAAATGCCAGGCATCTTGTTAATCATGGAGCATTTTAAGTGAACAACCTCATCATGAGAAAGTACTAAAATATAATTTTCACTAGTGAAATAGGTGAGACCAAAGGTCATTTTATTATGGTTATATTTGCGGAAATACGGATCAAGTTTCATGTATTCCAGGAAGTCATGCATCCATCCCATATTCCATTTAAAGCTGAATCCAAGACCGTCATTTTCTGGTTTTTTAGTTACATTTGGCCAGGCTGTGGACTCTTCTGCAATCATAATTGCACCAGTATTCTTGCCAATTAATACACTATTTAGATGCTTGAAAAATTCGATGGCTTCCAGGTTCTCATGACCACCATATTTGTTGGGAACCCAATTTCCGGGAGTGCGTCCATAGTCTAAATAGAGCATGGAGGCCACAGCATCCACGCGCAAACCGTCCACATGGAACTTTTCCACCCAGTAAAGTGCATTGGAAATCAGGAAGTTTTTAACCTCATTTTTTTCATAATCAAAGACTTTTGTTCCCCAGTCCGGGTGCTCTCCTTTGCGGGAATCACTGTATTCGTAAAGGGGCTGCCCGTCAAAATCTGCAAGTCCATGGGCATCCTTTGGGAAGTGAGCGGGAACCCAATCAAGGATAATACCGATCCCTTTTTTATGTAAATAATTGATGAAATACATAAATTCTTTAGGTGTTCCGTAGCGGGAGGTTGGAGCAAAATAGCCTGTTACCTGATAGCCCCAGGAGCCGTCAAAGGGGTGTTCGGCAATCCCTAAAAGTTCTACATGAGTATAGCCCATTTCCTTAACATAGTCAGCTAGTTCGTGGGCAGCTTCTTTATAGGTATACACACCGTCTTTCTCCGGGCGGTTTTTCTTGCGCCAGGAACCAAGGTGAACTTCATAAATACTCATTGGGGACTTCATAGGATTGGTTTCCCTGCGTTTATTCATCCAAGTGGAATCGCTCCATTTAAAATTGTCAATTTCTGCCGTAACCGATGCAGTGCCAGGACGGTATTCGGAGCTGAACGCGTAAGGGTCGGCTTTAAATAAAACCTTTCCGCTTTCCGTGGTAATAGCATATTTGTACATCTCTCCAAGGCCCATGTCCGGGATGAAAATTTCCCAGACACCGGAGGTCTCCAGCATCGTCATTGGGTCAGCTCCGGGAATCCATCCATTCCGGTCACATACCAGGCTTACTGCGCTGGCATGGGGTGCCCATACAGCAAAATACATACCCGATTTACCTTTATAAACCTTGGGGTGCGCTCCCATTTTTTCATAAATTGCGTAGTGCGTTCCATTTCCGAACAGGTAGAGATCCATATCGGTAAGAAAGCCTGTTCCAGCTTGTTTTTTACGTCTTGGCATAGTGTGTTAATCCTCCCTTATTTTTAAGACGATTCCACTGTTTCCCTTTAGTGAAAGCGCAAGTTTACCATTTTCTATTGGAAGAATATCTCCGGTTATCAGGTCCTGGGCACTGTCGGCATGAATGGGTACGGGGACATGGATGGCGGCATCCTGCTCATCATTATTTACTGCGGTAATGCAGATGCTTTTTTCTGCTTTTCGGGCAAAGGCATACTGGCGGTTAGTCAGGAGCAGTTCCTGGTAAATGCCGTTATGGTATTCCTGGTTTTCCTGATGAATTTTTCCCAGTTTAGAAATCCAGTCTGTCAGAGGAGAATGCAGTTCTTTATCCTGCGATGATGTTAAAGCCGGGCGGAGTTCTTCATCGCTCGTGCGGGTTCGCTTGCCCTCAATTCCCCACTCTCCGCCATAGTAAATAGAAGGAATACCTGGCAGTGTAAAAAGGCAGGTATAGACAGGAATTAAGTGTTCTTTCAGCTTTAATTTGCTTGCAATACGGTCTTCATCATGGTTGTCAACAAAGGTATAAAGGCTGCGGTGGATAGCCTCTAAACGGCGTACATTATGCGCAATTTCGAAAAAATTATGGTCATTAAATCCAGAATATAAGCTCTTATGAAGTTCATAATTTGTCACTGAATGGAGCATTTCCATGTTCACCCAGCGGGCATAATCGCCGTGAATTACTTCTCCCATAAGCCAGAAATCTTCTTTCATCTGACTGGTTTTCTGGCGCATTTCCTTCATGAAATTA
The DNA here is from genome assembly GCA_910584785.1 of uncultured Lachnospiraceae bacterium. Lineage (GTDB taxonomy): Bacteria > Bacillota > Clostridia > Lachnospirales > Lachnospiraceae > Caccovicinus. Next base: position 33,559 of record CAJUDX010000024.1, read on the forward strand.
AAGTCTAATACATTTGCACAATCCAGGCGAATACCATCAATAGCAAAGGTATCTATCCAGAATTGAATAACATCGAATAAATAGTTACGGACGTCTGGATTCCATAGATTTAAACAGGGAAGTTCGTAATGACCCTGCCATGCTTCATAGCCGAATCCATCATTATAAGGAGAGTTTCCATTAAAATTTATGCCCTTATACCAGTCTTTGTAAGGAGAATCCCAGCGCTTTTCCTGAATGTCCTTAAAAGCAAAAAACTCACGCCCGGTATGGTTAAATACGCCGTCAACGACAACCTGAATCCCGGATTGATGGCAGAGTTCGACAAAGTGTTTAAAGGCCTGATTGTCACCCAGACGGCGGTCTACAAGGCGGTAATCTCTGGTATCATAGCCATGGCTGGAAGATTCAAAAAGAGGACCAATGTAGATGGCATTACAGCCCAATTCCTGTATATGAGGAATCCAGTCGTTCAGCTCATCAAAACGATTAACGATTTCCTCCTCTGTATTTTGCTTTGGGGCGCCGGTCATTCCAAGCGGATACATATGATAAAAGACACCCTTCTCGTACCAAGTGCTCATGTAAAAATTACCTCCTGTGCTCTTATTTTTACTGGCGGTCAGTCCTCCATCGCCTTAAAATGGCGCAAAAGGAATTGATAGCGCAGCTGTGCAGCATTAATCTCATAAATATAACAGTCAATAAGTGTAGGGTCAACGGCCTGCTCAAAATGGTTTCTGGCAGCATTAATGGCTTCCTTCGTCTGGTCAAGCTGCTGACGGAGGCCATTGCGATCAAAGCGGCCTGGTTGTGATTTTTCCTTATGGGATTTACAAAATAATCCAGCCATAATAACTCCTTTCTTTTCCTAGTTAATCTATTTTATGACAGAAGTGTCATAAAGTTTTTTTACTAGTGCTTTCAGGAAAAGTATGGGTTAAAAAATGGAAAAATATACCCTGGAGTTAATGAATAAATTCCTGAAGCCGAAAGCCTAAATTCATTAAAATTCTGGTGCATTCAGCAATGGTCAGGTAATAATAGTTCGCTGTTCCGGCCTGGCGCATATCGACCAGCCCGGCCTCCCTTAAAATTTTTAAATGATGGGAAACTGCCGGACGGGAAAGCCTGGTTTTTTGTGTAATTTGATTTACATTTAACCCCTGTTGATGGAAAGATGCAGCGCTTAGTGCGTCGATAATGGTTAAGCGGACTTCATCTCCCAGGGCAATGAACAGCGGCATACATTGACGAAAAGCCTCCTGGATTTCTTCAGCACTGGTCAATGGTCATCGCCTCCTTGTCCACCTGGTCAGAGGTGAAAATATAACTGCATGGTTTCAAAGCTATTGCGTGTTTAATTGATTGGTTTAAAAATTTAAACTAACGATATTCTAGCATGGAGGATTTTTATGGTCAATATCAAGTATCATAGAAATTCTATGGAAAAATTTGTGAAAAATGACGAAATTATGTAAAAATATGGAAATTTTGGTTGACAAACCGTCTGAATTGTGCGATAATCCAAACTACATCCACTGCCTGCCAGAAAGGACAGAGGAAATGGCAGTTGTTTATTTTATCTTGCGATGTAGTTTGATGTTTTGCCTTGCTGGAGCTGGCCTGTGGGATTTATGGGCCAGGCGGGTTCCTAACCGGTGGCTGACCTTTTGGTTTGTGATTGGTTTTGGATGTTTTGCCCTCAGCAGCTGGCTGGCGGTTGCCGGATATCTGGTTCGGTGTGCTGTGACAGTTAGTGTATTTTTTCTATTTTTTCTTTGCCGCATGATGGGTGCCGGAGATATTAAATGTATGGCGCTTATTTGTGGGTATCTGGGATTTGCCTCCGGTGTGTTTGTGATTATCACCGGAATGGTCGTTGGTGCCTGCTGGTCTTTAACGAAGCTCCTTTATCACAGGCAGCTTTGGGAACGGTTTGGCTTTCTGTCTGCCTATTTCAGGCGGATATTTCAGGAAAAGAGATGGATTGCTTATTATGTGCCGGGACGGGATGGAAGAGAAGTAACCCTTCCCTTGGTGTTTTGTCTGTTTTGGGGATTTTGTGTTTTTTTGCTGGTGTATCCCTGCTGAGATAAGTTTGTCAGGAAAGCATCAAAGGTGGGGTTACCTTGCGTTGGCGGATATATTGTCATTGATTATAGTTAAGAAGAGGGGAAGGAAAGAAAAGGAATAAAGCGAAGGGGAAGTGAAAAAAGAAATAGAAAGGCAGGTATTGGATGAAAAAACGGATGATGGCAGTTTACGATGTTGATCCTTTTTTTGCTGATCGTTTTGCCGAGGCAGCAAACCAGAGAGAGCAAATTCCCTTTACTGTTATGGCATTTAGCACGATGGAGAGACTTAAACAGTTTTCCAGGGAACAGAAAATAGAGATTTTGCTAATTGATGCGGGATTAAGGGGAGAAGCTGAGGAAATTGAGGCCGAGCAGGTGATATATCTTTCCGACGGTGAGCTATTGCCTGAGAAGGGGGATGCGGCATGGGTTTATAAGTACCAGTCTACAGCGAATATTGTCCGGGAGGTTATGGGCTGCTACTGTGTTCAGCCGGCAGAGCCAAAGGTTGCTGTGGGAAATAAGAGTATTTTACTGGGGGTGTATTCTCCGGTAAATCGCTGCCTGAAAACCTCGTTTTCATTAATTTTAGGACAGCTTTTGGCAAAGGAAAATAAAGTGCTTTATTTAAATCTGGAAGATTGTTCGGGTTTTCGCAAGCTGATGGGACAGGAGGGAAATGGCGATTTTTCCGATGTGCTTTATTACTATGGGCAGGGGAATGGTAATTGGGCAAGGCTGAAATCGCTGGTTTATCATTGGGATAATCTGGATTATATTCTTCCTGCCCGTTATCCTGAAGATTTGTGTCAGTTTAGTGCAGAGCAGATGGCAAATCTTCTGGAACAGATTGGGCGGGAAGGGATTTACGATATGATTATTGTGGATTTGGGGCAACTTGGAAAGATGGCGGTGCATGTGCTTGAGGTCTGTGATGGGATTTACATGCCGATTAAGCAGGACTGGTTTTCGATGGCTAAGGTGGAAGAATATGAAGAATACATCAAAGTTTCGGGTCACGGTGCGTTGCTGGAAAAAACACAAAAGCTTAATCTGCCTTATTCCGGCAGGTTTGCCGACAGAAAAAATTATCTGGAGGAACTTTTATGGGGTGAGCTGGGCGATTATGTGCGGCAGGTACTTAGAGGGAAGCAGAAATGGAGATAACAGAAAATTTAGAAATTAATCAAAAGTCCTTTCGTCAGCAGATACAAAAAAAGATTATGGAAGAGATTGAGCGGCAGAGAAGCATCAGTGATGAAGAGCTCCGTGAACTGATTGATCGGGAAGTGGAGGAGTTAGGAAACCGGGAATTTCTTCCCCTGAAGGAAAAACTGGACTTGCGCAAGCGATTGTTTGATTCTTTTTGCCGGTTGGGGATTTTGCAGGAACTGGTGGACGATCCGCAGGTAACCGAGATTATGGTCAATGGACGGGAGAAGATATTTATAGAGAAAAGGGGCAGAGAGATTTTATGGGACAAGTGCTTTGACAGTGAGGATCAGCTGGAAGATTTAATTCAGCAGATAGTGAGCCGGGTAAACCGCATGGTGAATGTGTCCTCACCGATTGTTGACGCCAGACTGGAGGATGGTTCACGGGTGCATGTGGTTCTGCCGCCGATTGCACTGGATGGGCCGACGGTTACTATCCGAAAATTCCCCGAACCGATTACGATTGAAAAATTAATTCAATATCATTCGATTACCGAAGAGGCAGCTGGGTTTTTACAGCGCCTGGTTATTTCTGGATATAATATTTTTATCAGCGGAGGAACAAATTCGGGAAAAAGTACATTTTTAAATGCCCTTTCCGCCTTTATCCCTGTAGATGAGCGGGTGATTACAATAGAAGATTCGGCAGAGCTACAGATTCAGCAAGTACCCAATTTAGTCCGTCTGGAAACGAGAAATGCGAACAGTGAGGGTGAGGGCGCAGTGAGTATCCGGGATTTAATTCGTGCGGCGCTCAGGATGAATCCGGCGAGAATTATCGTGGGGGAGGTTCGATCCGGGGAGGCTTTTGACCTTTTAACCGCTTTTAATACGGGACACAGCGGGATGGGAACGGGTCACGCAAACAGTCCCAAGGATATGCTTTCCCGCCTGGAATCGATGGTTTTGATGGCAGCGGATTTACCTTTAACGGCGATTCGAAGCCAGATTTGTGCGGCGATAGATATTATGGTTCAGCTTGGGAGGCTTAGGGATAAGAGCCGGAGGGTACTGGAAATTGTAGAACTGCTTGGGATGGAACAGGGGGAAATTCAGTTAAATCCTTTGTATATTTTTGAAGAGCAGGCAGATGAAGTGACAAGTGGGAGACAAGGAGGCACTAGTAAGGCAAAAGACAGAGGAAAAAGAAAAAATGGGGAAAAAGAAATTAAAAATGTGGAAGGGAAGCTGGTTTGTGTGGGGGCGCTTAGACGGAAAGAAAAGCTGCAGGCCGCAGGCTGTGAATTATGAAAAATATGTGTTGTCATTAAAAGAAATTTTGTTTTATGCGATGCAGGGAACAGGGATTTGTGCTTTGATTTCTTATACCTTTTATCGGAGCTGGGCGGTGTTTTTTCTTTTGCTTCCCCTGGGTATGAGCTATCCTGTTTTTCGGAGAAAGGCACTGAGAGAACGGCGGATGTTTCGGCTGAATCAGGAATTTAAAGAAGGGATTTTGATCTTAGCTGCAAATTTAAGCGCGGGCTATTCGATTGAAAATGCTCTGGTCAACAGCAGCCAGGAACTGGATATGCTTTATGGAAAGGAGGGGATGATTAATGGTGAATTTTCAGGGATGAGCAGACAGCTTCAGATGAATCGAACGGTGGAGCAGGTGTTTTTTGAATTTGCCCAGCGCAGCGGTTTGGAGGATGTAAGAAACTTTGCTCAGGTATTTAAGGCGGCAAAACGCAGCGGGGGAGATCTGGTTGGGATTATTAATCATACTGCGGGGATAATCCGGGACAAAAATCAGGTGGTGGAAGAAATTTCCAATATGACAGCGGCAAAGAAGCTGGAGCAGAAGGTGATGAACTTAATTCCTTTTTTTCTGATTTTTTATATCGATCAGGCTTCACCGGGGTTTTTTGCCATGATGTATCAAACGGGGGCAGGAAGGATATTGATGACGGTTTGTCTGGGGGTGTATGGAATTGCGTTTTGGTTATCAAAAAGGATACTTGATATTCCGGTTTAAGCATAAGGAATTTTCCCTGGGGCTAACGGAGATCTTCTGTGCAGGGATTGGGCTTGCCTTATTTTTACTTACAGAGATGCAAAAGAGTAATGATCCTTTGCAGGAGGGCTATATTTTCCGGGCCTCCTATGGGCAGGGAGAAAACAGGATTGAATTGATGGTAGACGGGGTAGAGGAAGAGGAGGTGGAAATCGGGTTTTCTGTGGGGGAGAGACAGTTTACACAAGAGCAGGCCAAGGTGGCAATGGAGGATCTGGGTGGACGACTGGAAACGCTGATAGTGGGAGAGAATCCTTCGCTAAAACAGGTACAGACAAAATTAAACCTGATTACACGGGATGAGCTAACGGGCTTTCGAATACGCTGGAGTTCGGATAATATGGAGAGGATTGCTCTAAACGGGGAAGTAAACGGAGAAGGAGCGGATGGTGAGAAGGGCAGCCCGGTACAGCTGGAAGCCCAGGTTCAGGATGGGCAGGGAAATCGACGCAGTTTTACCTTTCTGGCGCTTGTTTTTCCTAAACCGCTTTCTGAAAAACAGCAGCATATTCAGGACGTACTAATGGCAATAGAGGAGGCGGAAAAGCGTTCGCGGACGGAGGAAGGTTTTTATCTTCCGGGGGAATATAAGGGCAGACCTTTAGTTTATGGGACAAAGGATGGGAAAGAAAATTTCTGGTTGCTGGCAATGGGGCCGCTGATGGCATTTCTTTTACGGGCCAGAGGAAAAAGTGAGGAAAAAAAGCGAAAAAAGGATAGGGAGAGGAAGCTTTTGCTGGATTATTCGGAGGTGGTGTCCAAATTGCAGATTTTTTTAGGAGCGGGGATGACAGTGAGGACAGCCTGGGAAAGGATTGCCCTGGATTATCAGCGTTTGCGGGAAGGCGGCGGTGAGGAAAGACCAGCTTACGAGGAAATGCTGCAAACATATTATCAGTTAAGAAGCGGGGCAGCTGAGGGGAAAGCCTATGAGGAATTTGGCAGACGCTGCGTGCTTCAGCCTTATTTGAAATTTGCCGGTTTATTGGAACAAAACCGAAAAACAGGAACAAAAAATCTTAGGCAGTTATTGCAGCTGGAAATGACGGATGCATTTGAGCAGAGAAAAAATTTAGCCCGACGTCAGGGAGAGGAGGCAGCAACAAAATTGCTGATACCATTGTTTTTAATGCTTGGTGTGGTGATGGTAATTGTTGTGGTTCCGGCATTTCTTACGTTTTATTAAGAGGTTATATGACCGTTTTTTGCAGTTTATCATTTTATTAGGAGGAAATTCTATGTTAATGCAGGAAGTAAAACATTTTTGGGTGGAAGAAGATGGTATAGGAGTGATTGAAGTAGTATTGATTTTAGTGGTTTTAATTAGTCTGGTTATTATCTTTAAGGGACAGATTACGGCACTGCTCAATGATATTTTTGGTCAGATTAACAGCCAGTCTAAGGAAGTGTATTAGGAGCAGAGGATGAATAAAGAGCACAGCGGACAGATTACCGTTTTTTTAAGCTTAATTTTAATCTGTGTCTGCGGTCTGATTTGCGGATTGCTGGAGTCAGCAAGGACGGCAGGGGCAAAATGTTTTTTGCAGACAGCCGCCTATTCTTCTATGGATTCCCTGTTTAGCCAATATCACCGTAAACTATGGGAGGAGTACCGGATTCTGGGGCTTGAACATTTCAGCGAGGAGGCAGCAGAAGAGGAATTTAGCGGGTTTTTGCAGCCGTATTTGGAGCAAGAAAATTGGTATCCTTTTTCTGTGGAGAAGTGTCAGGTTAGTGAAAGAAAAGTTCTGACGGATGATTCTGGCAAGTATTTTGAGCAGGAAATTCTGGATTATATGAAGTATGGGATTTGGACTAAGGAATGGGGAGAGGACATGACGGCAGAGGCTATAAAGGGATTTAAGGAGGCTGAGCAGGTTTCGGATCTCACCCGTTCTATGGAAATTCAGACAAAGGATGCGTGGAAGCTGGAGCAGGCACTTGAGGCGTTGAGCCAATGCTTTCAGGAACAGGAGGAAAGACGAAGCAAAGCGTCTAAAAAGTTAGGTCGGGAAGATGGATACGGATTCTGCCGGGAAGGAGACCAGTTGATTAAACAGCTAAATAAGGTACCCGGATTAGTGGAAAAGTATGAAAAACAGGCGGATAAGCTGGGGGAACGTCTGGCTGTGTTGGAACAGGAATTTGAAGAAAAACAAGCAGATCTCAGCAGCAGTGTACAGCAGTCTTTTCGAGCAGAATTACAGGAATACCGGGCCTATACGGATAAGGACGGAGAGCGCCGAAAGCAGATAACGGGCTTGTCTGAGCAGGCAAAAGAAAGGATAAATTTTGTGCGGGATGTTCAGAAGGAGGCTGAGGAAGTAGAGGATTATATTGCAAATTGGGAGCCTGATGATGAAGATGATGAGCTGAATACAGCTGCTTTATGGGCGCCTGTTCAGCGCCATTTCTCCCGCTATGTTCCGCTTTCGCTTCCTTTTGAAGCAGGGATTAAGGATAAAGAAAAGGAAGGGTTGTTAAAAAAGCTGAGGGAGATGGCAGATAAGGGAATATTATCTTTAGTTCTTCCTAAGGACGCTAAAGTTTCTCAGGGATTAATTTCGGCAGAAAACTATCCCTCCCATACAATTGCATTTGAAGAAAAGGGACTGGGTGTTTTGGATAAGGCAATGACTGCTGAATATTGTCAGGTATTTTTCGATCATTTTTGCGGGCAGAAAGAAGGCGGTAAGGTAAAGGCGGGCGAAGAGATAACGCAGGGAAAGGAGACTGGGGAAGGAAAGAAGCAGGAGGGCGTGGCATATGAACTGGAATATTTACTTGTTGGTAAAGAACTGGACGAAGAAAACCTTACTCAGGTGATAGAGCAATTACTTGCCGTCCGCGAAGGTCTGAATTTTATTTATTTGCTGGGGGACAGTGAAAAGCGGGCAGAGGCAAAGACCCTGGCAATGGTGGTGGTTGGAGGAACCGGTATTCTTCCCCTGGTTTCTATTACTGCATTTTTAATTTTAGGTGTATGGGCGTTTGGGGAATCCGTGGCGGATGTCAGAATTTTATTGCAGGGTGGAAAGATTCCCTTGATTAAGGGAAGGGGAGACTGGCAATTAAGCCTAGAGGGACTTCTTGAGTTTGCACGCCAGGGAAGCTTGGGGACGCTGGGGGATAAGGGAAAGGGGCTGACTTATGAGCAGTATTTAACCATTTTTCTTTTGCCGGTTCCCGGAACACAGCTTCTCTACCGGATGATGGATATGATGGAAATGAATCTTTCGCAGTGGCAGCCGGGATTTCGGATGGAGGACTGTGCATACCGTGTGGATATGCAGATGGAGGCTTGTGGAAAACATGTTTATTTTTCGCTGGGATTGTTGAAAAGTCTTTTAGGAAATACAGAGTTTACTTACCCGGTGGGAATAAAAGCTTCGAGGGCATATTGAATAGGTTGCCCGGAGGGTTCACAGGCCCCTCTCATTTATGGTGGTGCCCTAAGCGGGGGATAGGGGTACTGTGAAAGCTCAGCGCCGGTTAGGCGGTCTAAGTTCAGGTATTCCAAATGCGCCCAGCAGACTTTTATTTATGGTGGTACAACCACTTGTGGGCGCATGAAGGTTACTGTAAATATTCACCGCCGGTTAGGCGGTC
>CAJUDX010000025.1 GCA_910584785.1 uncultured Lachnospiraceae bacterium
ATCTGAATTGCGCTGTAGCCCTGTTCACCTAAATCGCAGGAACCCCACTGGGTCATCCAATTCGGACACTGCACCCTCTTCCCATCGCAGTATTGGGTTAAAATCGGCTGCCGGACTTCGGGGCGGGAGAGGTAGTTGTCAAAGATTTCATCGACAATTAAGCTGATACTCTGAAAGATATTTCTGCCGTAAATCCACTTGTGGTCAAAGGCTGTGGAGGAGGTTATGGTAAAGTCGTAGCCCCGGTTGCGGTAAAATTCCGTATAGACACGATTCAGGGTAAAGGACATGATGGCCAGTACATTGGCTACAATAGTAGACTCCGGCCAGGTGGAGTAGATTTCGCTGGAGGCTACATTTTTAATATAATCGCGGTAGGGAACATAGTAGTTTGGGGCGGATCGGTCGCTGGGGACGCCATCGTGAACGATAATGGTTTCCGGTACAACGACACGGCTCAGCACGATTTCTCCGCTTTCCATTACCGGTTTGATTTCCGGTTCGGCAATTTTGGGCGGGTATGTACCATATAAGGTATGGTCGGGAATTAAAATATCTTTTTCCGGTGAGGTTTCTTCCTCTTTTGGTGTCATGGCTACCGGCTGAATCGCGGTTGCCCCGGAGAGAATTTCTGTGCCGGTGATATTAACCGGCTGGAAGCCTGGCGCTTCGATAAGGAGATCGTATTCGGCGTAGGGCTGTTCATTAATGGCAGCAGAAGCGTCAAGGCTAATGCTTTCTGGTGGGGCGGGAAGGGCGATTTCCTGGGTCTGCCCGGAGCTGTTTGTTCGCAGCTGTTCAAGGATATTGGAATTGTCCTTAGTTGAGGAAATGCGGACAACGGCATTTTGAATAGGAAAGCTGTTTTGGATGGATACAACATGAACCTGCAAAAGTCCGGTGTTTTGGCTGCTTTGCAGAGTTTGCGGAGAAACCGGGTTAGGTGTTTCCTGTGCATGAAAGATTGGATTCATAAAATTCTCCTGTTTGGGCAATTAGTATATTATAAGCAGGAGACAGGAAAAAATGAATGGATTCCGAAATTCCTCTGAACAGTTATCAGAAGTGAAAGAGAATAGGAAGAACACACGGGGAAAGGCAAAGGGCGGAACGATGAAAAATCATTGACAAACCCTTGATTTTCCTCTATACTTTAATTAGTGTGTTACTGATTGTGATAAACGTATGCTACAGGTTTAGATCGGGGAAATCAGGCATAAACTATCCATGAATGAGGCGTGTTTGCTAAAGAAGGGAGGTTTATGTCTTTTTTGTTGTTCATGGAAGTTTAACTATAATGAAAAAGGAGAAGAGAGATGAAAGATAAGATTTTTGGCGTATTGCAGAGAGTCGGACGTTCATTTATGCTTCCGATTGCGATTCTTCCGGTAGCAGGTTTGCTGCTGGGCATTGGAGGTTCCTTTACCAATGCAACCATGATCCAGGCCTATCACCTGGAGACACTTTTGGGAGAAGGAACACTTTTAAACGGATTTTTAAATATCTTGAACAGCTGCGGAAATGTCGTGTTTGAGAACCTTCCCCTTTTGTTTGCTATTGGTGTGGCGATAGGTATGGCAAAGCAGGAGAAGGAGGTTGCCGCTTTAGCCAGTGTGATTGCCTTTTTTATTATGCATACGGCAATTCATGCCCTGCTGATTCTTTCCGGCAGCCTGGTTTCTGCCCCGGTATTTGACAGCACGGGAGCTGCCCTGGCGGGGATGGTTGGATCGGCGGAACAGACGGTGGGTATGCTGGATGGTTCTGTGACGAAAGTTCTTGGTATTTCTTCCCTTCAGATGGGTGTTTTTGGCGGTGTTATCGTGGGACTTGGAGTTGCCGCCCTGCATAATAAGTATTATAATATTCAGCTTCCTCAGGTGTTATCTTTCTTTGGAGGAACCCGGTTTGTGCCAATTATCTCCAGTCTTGTCTATATTTTTGTCGGTATTTTAATGTATTTTATCTGGCCGGTTATCCAGAACGGGATTTATGGCCTGGGTGCTTTGGTCAATAGCTCCGGTTATGCGGGTACCTGGATTTATGGGATTATCGAACGCGCATTGATTCCCTTTGGCCTTCATCATGTGTTTTATATGCCTTTCTGGCAGACGGCTGTGGGAGGACAGCTGGAGGTTGCCGGTGAAATGATCTATGGTGCACAGAATATTTTCTTTGCACAGCTGGGTCATGTGGGGGAAATTGCCCATTTCAGTGTAAACCCAGGTACACGGTTTATGACAGGTAAGTTCCCGTTTATGATTTTTGGTCTGCCAGGCGCCGCTTTAGCGATGTATCAGGTGGCAAAGCCAGAGAAAAAACAGGCTGCGGGGGGACTTCTTCTTTCTGCTGCACTGACCTCTATGCTGACGGGGATTACTGAGCCGTTGGAATTTACCTTTATCTTTGTGGCTCCGTTTTTGTATGCCATTCACAGCGTATTGGCTGGCGCAGCGTATATGCTGATGCATATGTTTAATGTAGGCGTGGGCATGACCTTTTCTGGCGGAATGATTGACCTGGTCCTGTTTGGCATTCTTCCAGGCGCGTCAAAAACAAGCTGGTACTGGATTCCCGTTGTGGGTGCGGGTTACTTTGTTGTGTACTTCTTTTTATTTAAGTATTTAATTGTAAAGTTTGATTTAAAAACGCCAGGGCGTGATGACAGCGAAGAAGTAAAGCTGTACCGGAGAAGTGATGTAAATGCGAAAAAAGAAGGGGCAAATGCGGCTTCTTCTGGCAATGACGAATTGTCCCAGGCAATTTTAAATGGTCTTGGCGGAAAGAAAAATGTCGTGGATGTGGATTGTTGTATTACCCGTCTGCGCTGCACAGTAAAGAAGCCGGAACTGGTGCATGAGACATTATTAAAGAAAACCGGAGCTGCCGGTGTGCTGAAAAAGGGCCAGGGGGTTCAGGTTATTTATGGTCCGACGGTTCCGAATATTAAGGCCAATCTTGTGGCTTATATGGCAGCTGCTCCAGATGTGGAGTATCTTGGAGAGGATGAGAGTGAAGAGGTCAGGGATGTTAAAACACCTATACAGGAGAAGAAGGCAGAACCTGCAGCTGCTAAGCGTGTGGTAGCACTGTACAGTCCGTTTAATGGACGGGTTGAGCCGATTGAGCATGCGCCGGATGTAACCTTTGCCCAGAAAATGATCGGGGATGGTTTTATGGTGATGCCGGTGGATGGCGAGACTTTAGCGCCCTGTGACGCCGAAGTGGCCTTTGTTTTCCCGACCAGGCATGCCGTGGGTCTGAAAACAGAGGATGGCACAGAGTTTATGCTCCATATTGGTGTGGATACGGTGAAGCTGGAAGGAAAGGGCTTTGAAGCCTTAGTTAAGGACGGGGATAGGGTGAAAAAGGGCGATAAGCTGATTCAATTTGACCTCGATTATGTAAAAGAACATGCAGTATCAGAGGCATGTATGGTTATTTATACGGCGTTACCAGAAGGGGCATCGGTGAAGGTGGAAGAAGAAAAGGAAATCCGTGCCTTGGATCATGCAGCAGATTTGTATCTGGGATAAGCTTAAACCTATTGGAAGGTACAGCCGCAGAGGTTATGGTAAAAGTAGATTTGTATCTGGGAGAAACTTAAACTGGATGATGCCGGATGGGGAGAATGTCAGAGAATAGATGAGAAGGGGAATGGGGGATATTGCATGTATCGTGTGATAAAGGTGCTGAATAATAATGGGGTGCTGGTTTATGATATGAAGAGAAATGAAGAGGCGATTTTGCTGGGGAGCGGCATTGGCTTTGGAAAACGGGTAAACGAGCGCTTTGAGCGGGATGAAAATACGAAACGGTATACGATTGTTGATCGGGAAGAAAAGCAGCGCACCGGGCGTCAGGTCATCAGTGGAATGAATCCAGAGTTTTTGGAGCTGGCGGGAAAGATTGTGGAGCTGGCAAAGCAGGAACTGGAGGAATTAAACCCCAATATTTTAATTCCATTAGCGGATCATATTGCAGTGGCTGCCGAGCGGATGCAGCATGGAATCCTTTTGAAAAACCCTTTTCACAGCGATATTCGGGTACTTTATCCCGAAGAATATGCAATAGCAAAAAAGAGCAGAGATTTGATTGATCAGGCGGTGGGATGTATGCTTTGCGAGGATGAGGTGGGCTATATTGCCCTCCATATCCGCGCAGGCCGGATGGATGAGCGGCTGGAGGAATCTCTTCAGATAGCAGAGGTGATGAAAAAAACAGTAGCAATGGCGGAAGAAGGGCTGGGACTTAAGCTCGACCCGGATTCATTTTTGTTTGAACGATTTATGGCGCATCTGCGCTATCTTTTGGTGCGGATACGGGATGATGAATCGATAAGCCTGGATATGGATGAATATGCCAGAACGCAATTTCCAGGGTCTTACCGGTTGGCAGAGGAAGTTTGTCAGATGATGGAGAGGGAATTACATAAAGCAGTGCCACGGGAGGCTGTGGGACATTTGGCGATACATATGGAAAGGCTTAGGGGATGATTTCTTTCAATTTTTATTTCAATTTATGCATTTTTTTATGAAAAAACGATTGCAAAATCCGGGAAAATACTATATAATCTTTTCAATTTGGGCTTAATTATCCCTGCGGAATCGTTTCGGCGATGTTATCCCTGCGGGACAGTTAGGCTCCGAACAGGAGTAAGCTTTGTATAAGGTTAAGTCCTTAACAAGTTCACGCAGTTATGACAGAGAAAGATGAGGTACTTACATGAAAGCATACCTGATATTGGAGGATGGAACAGTATTTACCGGAACCAGCATCGGTTCGCCCAGAGAGGTTATCAGTGAGATTGTGTTTAACACGTCGATGACCGGTTATCTGGAAGTCCTTACTGATCCTTCTTATGCCGGACAGGCAGTTGTGATGACCTATCCTTTAATTGGAAACTATGGTATTTGCAACAAGGATATGGAGTCTGCAAAGCCCTGGGTTAAGGGCTATATTGTCCGTGAATTATCCCGCATTTCCAGCAACTTCCGCAGTGAAGATACCATTCAGCATTTCTTATTGACCAGTGATATTCCTGGTATCTGTAATATCGATACAAGAGCCCTGACGAAATTATTAAGAGAAAAAGGAACCATGAACGGCATGATCACCACAAAGACGTATGCCGATTTTTCTGAACCCATTTCCCGGATTAAGAATTACCGGGTGAGTGGTGCGGTGATGGAGACAACGGTTAAAGAACGCTATGAATTTGGAAATAAACTGGCGGCAGAGGAAAAAAACGTTCCCGGCACAGGAAAGTGTGTGGCTCTTTTGGATTTGGGGGCAAAGGAGAATATTGCCCGTTCGTTGAAAAAGAGGGGGTGCCGGGTGATGGTTTATCCTGCGGGAACGAAGGCCGAAGAGATTTTAGCGGCAAAGCCAGATGGTATTATGTTAAGCAACGGGCCTGGAGATCCGGCGGAAAATGTGGAGATTATCCGGGAAATCCGAAAGCTTTATGATTCTGATCTTCCTATCTTTGCAATTTGCCTTGGGCATCAGCTGATGGCGCTGGCAACCGGCGGCACGACCTATAAGTTAAAGTATGGGCACCGGGGAGGAAATCATCCAGTGAAGGATTTGGAAACCGGGCGGGTGTATATTACCTCACAGAACCATGGCTACGCGGTGGATGCCTCTTCCCTTGACCCTGCAGTAGCTATTCCGGCCTTTGTCAATGTTAATGACGGGACAAATGAAGGGCTGAGGTATCCGGGAAAGAATATTTTTACGGTGCAGTTTCACCCGGAGGCCTGCCCAGGTCCCTTAGATTCGGGATATTTATTTGATCGATTTTTAACGATGATGGAGGTGAAGGAATAATGCCAAAGAATCCTGCGATTAAAAAAGTATTAATGCTTGGTTCCGGTCCAATTATTATCGGTCAGGCGGCAGAATTTGACTATGCTGGGACACAGGCCTGCCGTTCGCTAAAGGAGGAGGGGATCGAGGTTGTTCTTTTAAATTCCAACCCGGCGACGATTATGACAGATAAGGATATCGCTGATCATGTCTATATCGAACCGCTGACAGCAGAGGTTGTGGAAAAGCTGATTGAAAAAGAGCATCCTGACAGTATCCTGCCCACGCTGGGCGGGCAGGCCGGATTAAATCTGGCGATGGAGTTAGAGGAGTCGGGCTTTTTAAAGAAGCATCATGTGCGTTTAATCGGAACAACGGCTCAGACCATTAAGAAGGCAGAGGATCGCCTGGAATTTAAGGAAACAATGGAAAAAATCGGGGAGCCGGTGGCTGCGTCGAAGGTGGTGGAGAATATTCAGGATGGTATTGCCTTCACCGAAGAAATCGGCTATCCGGTGGTGCTCCGTCCGGCTTATACCCTGGGCGGCAGCGGCGGAGGAATTGCAAAAACACAAGAGGAATTAATAGAAATTCTGGGCAATGGCCTCAGGCTTTCACGGGTAGGCCAGGTCCTGGTTGAGCGGTGTATTGCAGGGTGGAAGGAAATTGAGTATGAAGTGATGCGGGATTCTGCGGGAAATGTTATTACTGTCTGCAACATGGAAAATATCGACCCTGTTGGCGTACACACCGGAGATTCCATTGTAGTTGCCCCGTCCCAGACGCTGGGGGACAAAGAATACCAAATGCTGAGGACGTCGGCATTGAACATTATTACGGAATTAGGGATTACTGGCGGCTGTAATGTTCAATATGCCTTGCATCCTGAAAGTTTTGAATATTGTGTGATTGAGGTTAATCCAAGGGTGAGCCGTTCCTCTGCGCTGGCTTCGAAGGCAACGGGTTATCCCATTGCCAAGGTGGCGGCAAAGATTGCGCTGGGCTATACACTGGATGAGATTAAAAACGCAGTGACCGGGAAAACTTATGCAAGCTTTGAGCCAATGCTGGATTACTGCGTGGTGAAAATGCCACGGCTGCCATTTGATAAATTTATCAGCGCAAAGCGGACGCTGGGAACGCAGATGAAGGCGACCGGGGAAGTGATGAGTATTTGCACGAATTTTGAAGGTGCACTGATGAAGGCAATCCGGTCTCTGGAACAGCATGTGGATAGTTTAATGAGCTATGACTTTTCTTATCTTGCGGATGATGCCCTGGAAGCGATGCTGAAAAAGGTGGATGACCGGAGAATTTGGGTGATTGCCGAAGCGCTGCGACGGGGGATGTCTTACGAAACCATCCATGAGATTACACAGATTGACTGCTGGTTTATCGATAAGCTGGCAGTGCTGGTGGAAATGGAGGAAAAGCTGGCAAAGGCAGGAGAGCTGCAAAGGGAGAGGAAGGCTGTAGAAGAGCTGCAAAGGGAGAAAAAGGCCGAAGAAGAACCGGACGACACAGAAGAACTGCAAAGGGAGAAGAAAGATGCAGAGGAAAAACGTGCGCTGGAATGGGCAGCAAAAGTCTTAAATGAGGATTTGCTTCGGGAGGCAAAGCGTTTAGAATTTCCAGATGCTGTAATTGCCCGACTGACCCATCTTCCCCAGGAGAACATAAAACAGCTGCGTTATCACTGGAAGATTCGGGCTGCCTTTAAGATGGTGGATACCTGCGCGGCTGAATTTGCCGCCCAGACGCCGTATTATTATTCTATCTTTGACGGGGAGAATGAAGTCATTTCCCATCGGGACAGGAAGAAGGTTCTGGTGCTTGGATCGGGGCCGATTCGCATTGGACAGGGGATTGAGTTTGACTTTTGTTCGGTGCACAGTACATGGGCATTTGCACGGGAAGGGTACGAGACGATTATTGTCAATAATAACCCGGAGACGGTGAGCACAGATTTTGATATTGCCGATAAGCTGTATTTTGAACCGCTGACGCCGGAGGATGTGGAGAACATTGTGGACATCGAAAAGCCGGATGGGGCAGTGGTGCAGTTTGGCGGACAGACGGCGATTAAACTGACAAAAGCCCTGATGAAGATGGGGGTGCCGATTCTGGGGACAGGGGCAGAGGATGTGGATGCGGCAGAAGACAGGGAGAGGTTTGACGAGATTTTAGAGCAGTGTCAGATTCCTCGTCCAGCCGGAGTTACGGTATTTACCGCCAGGGAAGCGAAGGATGCCGCACATCAGCTGGGGTATCCGGTGCTGGTACGCCCCTCCTATGTGTTGGGCGGGCAGGGGATGCAGATAGCTATTCAGGATAAGGATATCGATGAGTTTATTGGAATTATTAATCAGATTGCCCAGGAGCATCCGATTCTGGTGGACAAGTATATTCGGGGCAAGGAGCTTGAGGTGGATGCCATTTGCGATGGGATTGATATTTTAATTCCCGGAATAATGGAGCATATTGAGCGGACAGGTGTTCACTCCGGCGACTCAATTTCCGTGTATCCGGCCTATAATATCAGCGAAAGCAATGTGGATACCATCGTCGATTACACGAAAAAGCTTGCCCAGGCCCTGCATGTTAAGGGAATGATTAATATTCAGTTTATTGTGGATGGAGAGGATGTGTATATTATCGAGGTAAATCCCCGCTCCTCCCGCACGGTGCCCTATATCAGCAAGGTGACGGGAATCCCCATCGTTTCTCTGGCAACACAAATTATCTGCGGGAAAACGATTAGAGAGCTGGGTTATACGCCGGGGTTGCAGAAAAAGGCGGATAATATAGCGATTAAGATGCCGGTGTTCTCCTTTGAAAAAATCCGCGGGGCAGATATTAACTTAGGACCGGAGATGAAATCGACAGGGGAGTGCTTAGGCATTGCTAAGAGCTTTAATGAAGCCCTGTATAAGGCCTTCCAGGGGGCAGGAATCAAGCTTCCCAAATATAAAAATATGATTATGACTGTGCGGGACGAGGATCAGGAAGAGCTGATTCCCATTGCCCGGCGTTTTGCCTCCATGGGCTACCGAATATTTGCCACCAGGGGAACAGCACGGGCCTTAAATGAAGCCGGGGTAAAGGCTATCCGTGTCCGCAAGCTTGAACAAGAATCACCCAATATCCTGGATTTGGTTCTTGGACATAAGATAGATTTGATTATTGATATTCCTCAACAGGGAACAGAGCGAAGTCATGACGGGTTTATTATCCGCCGGAATGCCATTGAAACAGGCGTACACGTCCTGACTTCGTTAGATACAGCGCAGGCGCTGATTACCAGTATGGAAAATAAGGCAAAGGAGCTGACGCTGGTGGATATCGCCCAGGTTAATTAAATCCATAGAATTTCTGCGTGATTTTATAGCATACACTGAAAATTTTCCGCCCGCTTTTTCCGGGAAGGTTGACCCCCTGGCCCAGAAAGCCCCAGCGCAGGCGAAGGTAGAGCGGAAAATTTTGTTTGCGCAGATACTGCCACAGTTCTTTTTTCTTTTTAAAGTTTTCCGGGTCGTTTGAGCGGATGGCTAACATAGAGGAAACCGTCATCATAATTTCCAGATACAGCATCATATAGTGGCGGAGCTTTCGCGGCTGAATTTTTCTAAGTTCGTAATAGCCCAGCATGAGTTTTGTCACTAAAAGCTGCTGGTCAATGCGTCCGATCATTACCTGTTCGTTTACCGACTGGTCGTCCCGACCGATAAAGTAGCGGTAAAAATTGACGTCGAGGTAGTACAGCTTATGGACATGGGGCAGCGGCTGATAGACAAAAATATTATCGACATAAAAGGTGTGTTCGGGCAGGGCAAGTCCGCATTCGCGCAGCATACTGGTGCGGTAAATCACCGAATGCATTAAAATATACTGTCCCTTCATAAAAAAGCGGACATCCTCCCAGGTAAACAGCTGGTTTTTGGGGAAGGCGGTGCGGTAATTCATTACTTTTTTCCGCTTTGCCCCCTGCTTTTCATAGACAAAGTTGCTGACCAGCATATCCAGGGCGTCTTCGCTGGATTCGGGTTCCTGGTATTGGCAAAGGACAGAAAGGATCTGCATGAAAGCTTCTTCATTGACCCAGTCGTCACTGTCCACTACTTTAAAAAAGGTTCCGGTGGCTTCCCTGAGGCCGGCGTTTACGGCTGCCCCATGTCCGCCGTTTTCCTGATGGATGGCGCGGCAGATGGAAGGGTAAAGGCGCTCGTACTCGTCGGCAATATCTGCGGTTCGGTCTTTGGAGCCGTCGTTAACAATCAAAATTTCCACTTCTTCGCCGCCGGCGAGAAGGGATTTGATGCAATTTTCCATATAAGCTTCGGAGTTATAACAGGGGATAGCAATGGATAATAGTTTCATGAGAAAAAACAGGCTCCTTTCTGGGCGTTAGGTCTGAATGTAATTTTGTTCATGCTGACAGTGATTATAGCATGAATCATGGCTTTTTTCCAGTGGATTTTGTTTACAGGTATTGTTTTAAAAAAATAGTAGAATGGAGAGAAAATATGGCAAAAAAAAGAATTGTTATCGCCCTTGGGCATCATGATTTGGGGACAAATCTCCCTGAGCAGAAGGCAGCTGTGGCAAAAACGGCAAAGGTGATTGCAGATTTTATCCAGGAAGGCTGGCAGGTAGCCATTGTCCACAGCAACGCTCCGCAGGTGGGGATGATTCACACGGCAATGAACGAGTTTGGCCGGCAGCATGACGGCTACAGTAAGGCTCCCATGTCCGTCTGCTCGGCAATGAGCCAGGGCTATATCGGGTATGACCTGCAAAATGGCATACGCTCGGAACTGGTTAAGCGCGGGATTTATAAACCTGTGTGTACGGTGCTGACACAGGTGACTGTGGACACATATGATGAAGCATTTTATATGCCGGTGAAGAAAATCGGGCGCTATATGACTGTACAGGAAGCAGCCGAAGAGGAGCAGAAGGGAAATTATGTAATTGAGGAGGCCGGGAAGGGTTTTCAGCGAATTGTGGCCTCGCCTAAGCCGGTGGCGATTGTGGAAATTGATGCAATTAAGGCACTTTTAGATGCCGATCAGATGGTGATTGCCTGCGGCGGCGGGGGAATCCCGGTGATGGAACAGGGGTATGACTTAAAGGGCGCAAGTGCGATTATTGAAAAAGACTTAGCGAGCGGACTGCTGGCAAAAGAGGTGGATGCAGATGTGCTGATGATTATTACTAAGGTGGATAATGTGACATTAAACTATGGATCGCCCAATCAGCAGCCAATAGCTAAGATGAGCGTGGAGGAGGCAAGGGAGTTTGCCGAAAAAGGGCATTTTGCCTTTGCTTCCATGCTGCCCAAGGTAAACGCGTCGATTGATTTCGTGGAAAACGGGAAGGGGAGGAAGGCAATTATTACCTCGCTGAGAATGGCTAAGGAAAGTATTAAGGGAAAGGGAGGAACGGTTATTGCATAATTGATAAAAAAATCACAAAGCATCCATAAAATTCCGACAAATTACACAAAGAAAAACTAAGAGTAATTCAAAAAATTTGCTATTTTACTTATTTATCCATTTAAGCTATACTAAATAGGGTAAATAACCTGTTACAGTTCAGGTAGTAACCAATCCTTGCGCGACGGATAAAAGGTTAAGAAAAACAAATTTTAAAGAGAAAACAGGAGGAATATGGTATGGATAAAAGGATGCGAAGGGCGTCGAAATGGTGCAAATCCGCAGTATCCGCAGGTCTGGCTGCCGTGATGATGTCATTTTCTGCGTTTGGTGCACCGGTATCTGAAAGTGCTGTACCGATGGACAGTGCAATAAAGGAAACGGTAAATGTAGATCCGGCAAATCCTTTGGGGACGGAACTTGCGGGGGGATTGTATTCCGTTAATGTACCGCTTGAGGATGGAAGCCAGAGAGTGTTATATCACTATGTACCGCAGACCGTGGGTTATCGTCAGCCTGTGGTGGCAATCGGTGTTCCAGGCCATATGGCAGCGGATCAGTTTATGGTATCTTCCGGCTGGCAGACGGTAGCTGAAACAAACGGGTGCAGCCTGGTGTTAATGGAAGCGCCGGAAACGGGCTGGGCGAAGAATGACTCCGCCTACACGGAAGCTGTTTTTCGCTATATGGATGACAGGACCTACCTTCAGACACAGGATTCCGCCTTTTATATGGTCGGCTATGAGGATGCCGCGGACAGTGTCATGGCGGCGGCGCTGAGAAAATCCGAGTGGTTTGCCGGTTTTGCCGCGTTTGGCGTGGACAGTTTTGATACCTCCCTTCTGCAGGTTGCCAGGCAGGAAGAGAGCCAGGCGGCTGGGGTGATGAAGAGTGAGGTTTCTGTGCCGGTGTGGATTGGTGCAGCTGCGGAAACAGCACAGGTGAGGGAACTGGTGGATTTCTGGAAGCAGGCGAACAATTGCGGAGATGAGGTTACGGCGAATGCCTTTGCCAATCAGATTTATACACCGGATGCTTACCTGGAAAAGACGAATGCGATTACCTATCAGGATTGTTCTAAGGTAATGGTAAGTATTGGCAATGCGATGACAGAGACACCGGGATTTACCCAATATTTATACAATAACTTTTTAAAGCGCACCAGGCGCCAGGACAGCGGGGATATTAATGCCCTGAGGCCATTTGCGACTAATGAAGAAAAAGGCATGGTTCGCCAGGCAATTGTTTCTGAGGGCGTTGTCCGAGAATTTTATGTGTATGTGCCAGAAGCAGTAGCCAGCGGGCGTTATCAGAATGTACCCGTAGTTTTTGCCTTCCATGGCGGTGGAGGTTCAGGAGAAGAGTTTGCCGCACGCTCTGGCTGGGATAAGGTGGCAGAGGAAAGACATTTTATCGTAGTATTCCCGACAGGATCGCGCAGTAATGATAAATTTAAGGCAAGCACGACCTGGGGCACAGGCGATTTACCTTTCTTTTATGCTATGCGCCAGTTTATGCTGCAGAATTACCCCATTGACCAGAGCCGGATTTATGTCAGCGGGCAGTCGATGGGCTGTGTGATGAGTAATATTATTGCCCTGACCCATCCGGAATGGATTGCCGCCTGTGCAGCGACCTCAGCGAGAGTGATGCCAAGTGAGACAGAAAATGTCAATACAAGCCTGCTGATGCCTTATATGTGGTCGGTAGGGGAAAAGGATAAGTACTTTGCTGAAGGCGGCAAGGACTATGGCATGGTTCCTGCCTGCATTGGGGAGTGGAGGGCCCGCTATGGTATCTCTGCGGATGAAACCAATACCTACAGCTATCAGAATGGAAACTTCCACGGCTATGACTTTAAGAATGTTCAGGGCGTTACCCTGGTTCGTGAGCAGTGGGTGACGGATAAAATTCATGCCATGCTGCCGGATGAAGTGTATACATTATATGACTTTTTAAGCTGCTATTCGCGTGGAGCGGATGGAAAATCGTATTATATGGGTGTGGAAATCAGCCCCGAAACCAGATAGGGAGATAAATCCAGGGCATGGCAGAAGCTAATGACCAGTCAAAGGAAATTGATGCAACCGCGCTTCAGCGAAAGAGTCCGGCAAGCCGGACTCTTTGCTTATGAATAAATGAAATAATGATTAACCTGCGTAAGTGGTAAATTGACTTGTATAACCGGTAAATTAACCTGCATAAGCGGTAAATCAGGCAGGTGATTAGCCAAGCATTTTTGGTCGAACTTTCTTTTGAGCAGCGTGTTCACGTGAGCCGTAAACCGCATAATAAAGGGCATAAGCCATAACGGCAGCGCCAACTCCGTCGATAACCGAGTGTTGCTTTAAAAAAACCGTCGCCAGACAGATGGAAACCATGAGCAGGAAGGATACCGCCTGAAGTCCATGGTGCTGCTTTAACACAGCATTTTTAGAAATGGCAATGTGGGTGCAGATGGAATTATACACATGGATACTGGGAAATACATTTGTGCAGGTGTCTGTCTGATAAAGTGCAGATACCATGCGGCAGAAGATATTTTTATCTGGATCGATTATGGGGCGGAAATCCGTTCCGTTGCGGAACAAGGTACAGACAATCAGGCTGATGGTCATTCCACCAAACAGATAAAAACACAGCTGATAATATTCTTCTTTATTAGTAAAAAAGAAATAGGCAATTGTTATTCCCACATAGGCAAACCATAGAAGGTAGGGAATAATAAAGTATTCATTAAAGGGAATATAATCATCCAGTGCAACATGCATAACGTGATATTGGGTTTTTACCGTGCGCTCTAAATACATAAACCAGGTGATATAAATCAATCCATAGCTTAATATCCAGGCATGCCGGTATTTTTGGATAAATTCTTTCATGAGATACATCCTTTCCAGCAGAGAGCTTTCTGTAAACAATAGTACTTAATTGCTATGTGTTAGTCTGTTTTTATTACTACATCTCAATTTGTTCTTATATTACTGCGCTTCAATTTGTTCTTACATTACTATGCTTTACTCTGTTCTGCTTCCTATACTTTAATCCATTCTGCTATTGATAATAACGATGGACAGGTGAAAATGTCTTCATATAGTTTATGCTTGTTTTTCTGATATTATTAAGGAAAGATTATAGCACTCTCTGAAAGATAGGACAAGGGTGTTAAGGAAATGTTAAGATTTGGTGTGCAGAGGAGGGAAGAAAAAAGAAGAAAAGGTAAGAAAAATGCGGATTTTGCCGGTTGAAACCTTATGGTATCTTACGGGTTGGAATGATTTAATAGAAGCCCCCACCTCTTGCAAAAAATTATCCATTGGATGATTTTTGTTAAGTGGCGGGAGCAGGTCGTATATCCATTTATGGTTTCTGTATGGTCTTTTATGGTCTCTGGTGATGGGGATTTTCACGGACCTTGTTGCATGCTTTAATCAGTGCAGTAAGTATGGTAATCTTATTCCTGTTTTCATAGTAGCTGATTAGCGGGGAAAGAGAATCCTTGCTGGTAACTACGTACTTGGGAGGAAGGCCTGTCAGCGCCAAGGCACACACGTCAGCCATGCAGCGCGGGCATTTGCACACATTGTACTGATCCATACAGCTGCTGATATCCTGGCGGAGCATCAGGTGTTCCATAACATTGATAAAGCGGAACTCACCATTAATCAGGCTTTCATTACCTTTGGAAAGGAAGGCATGGTGTGCTGTTTTTCCTGACATCTGTATGGGCTCTTCCTCCGTTAATGCAGGTTCTGGATCTGCTTCCTTTGAAGGTGAGGGTTCCGGTGCAGGAGCAGGAACTGGTTCCGGTTCGGGAGTCGGCGCAGATTCTGAAACGGGAGCCGGAGCTGGATCAGGTGCAGGCTCTGAAACGGGAGTCGAAGCTGGTTCGGGTTCGCTGGCAGGTGCAGGTTCAGGGAGTTCCGGCTGTACTTGGGGTGTTTTTTCAGACTGATTTTCTTCGTTTGTTCTTTCTTCTGGTTCGGCAGGGGGTTCCTGTGCTAAAGCGGCTGGTGTTTCCTGCTCCTGAGTATTATCCAGTTTCTGGTTTTCCATTCCTTGCTCCTCCTCAAGCTCTTCCGATAATTTATTTAATATTTCCTGAGACAGGCGGTCGTTTCGGCTGCTCTCATCCACTACAGTTACTTTTTTCGGGCTTACTGTGTGGGACTGGACATCGCCTTTCTTTTCCTGTGTACCTGCCGCTGAAGCTTCCTGACTGCCTGATGCCTGTGTTTCCGGTGCAGCAGCCGGAGATGAAGCTTCTTCCTGATGCTCAGCTTCAGGGGGTGCTCCGTTGGTCAAAAGATTCATAACATGGGAAGTTTTGTTTGTTTTTTTTGTAGCCATTTTATGGTTCCTCCTTTATTTCCGCGAGCAATGAGCCAAATGCCGTACTCACACGAGCATTTGACTCTTCTGTGTATACATTGGATTTACTGATTTTATTTCCATCCATTTTCTGATGTGCTGGCAGATGTGCCAGCATGGTCAGCCGTATTTTGGCAGCTGTGTTAAAACAATGAGTAATAAGGGTTAAGCTTCCGGCAGGTTATCAGGTGCATCGTCGGGCTTTTTTGGTAATTCCAGATGGATAGCCGGTGCAATTTCCTCAAGAAATGCCTGGTAATCCGCTACAGCGCCGGAGTGCGGATTATAGGAAAAGATGCTCTCTCCATGGGCCGGGGCCTCGGCAATCGCCACACCGGTACGGATCTTTGCAGTAAATACCTTGGTATTAATCTGGATGGCAAGCTGTTCTGCCATTTCCAATACATCGCGGGAAAGCAGGGTACGAGCATTAAAGCGGGTCAGAAGAATACCCAGGACATTCAGGCGGGGATTAAAACTATCACGCACGGATTCAATGGTTTCCTTCAGCTGGGCAAGACCCACCAAACTTAAAATATCCGAAGCCATGGGAATAATCAGATGATCTGAAACCGCATAGGCATTTACCGTCAGCAGGTTTAAGGCTGGCGGAGTATCGATCACGATATAATCATACTTGTTAATCACTGGCCAGAGTGCATTCCTGAGAATCGTCTCCCGGTTCGAGGTGAATTTCTCAAGTCCATTGCTGCTCAGGGTGATATCAGAAAGCAAAATATCGCCGTATTCGCTGTTAAACATCGCTTGTTCAATCGGAACTTCTCCATTCAGTACATCGAGAACAGTATATGGGTTATCCATACTTGCGCCAAGACAAAATCCCAGGTTGCCCTGCGGATCAAGATCAATGCCCAGAACTTTCTTTCCTGCCAGGGAAAGGCCCGAAGCCAATGCTGCGGATGTAGTGGTTTTGCCCACGCCGCCCTTTTGATTTGAAACTGTAATTATGATAGACAAAACAGTACCTCCAAAAAATAAAATTGAAAAAAGATTTTCTCCATATTAATTTTATTATATAACATGTCGATAAATAAGTATAGATGAAAAATGAATTTTTTCCGGGTATTGATAAGGAAATATAACAGTTCATATGTTTTCATGGTTATGGGAAAATCCCTGGCTAAAGATAAGGATGTCTGAACGATGGCAGGGAGTGGCAGAGCTGGATCTGCACAGGAAAAACAGACCCCATTATGTAGTGAAAGGAGTTTTAAACAATGGCAAGTATATCGAGCGCAAACAGTATAGGTAATACGTCTTTGCGGGGTTATGGCGGTATGGCTTCCGGTATTGACCGCGATTCCATTATCGAGAAGATGACCCTGGGCACGACGACGAAAATTAATAACCAGAAGAAAAAAATTACCCAGCTTCAGTGGAAACAGGAAGCCTACCGCAACATCAGCGACCAGATTATAGATTTTGGTGATAAATATACCAGCTTCTCCTCGACGAATACGCTGAAAGATCCGAACTTTTTTGCAAAGAATATTATTTCGATTCACGGCAGAGATGAAGCGACCCGCTTTGTCACAGCGACGGGAAGTTCAGATTTGCTTAGCAGTATTTCCATCAAGGGTGTAAAGCAGCTGGCAACTTCTACGGTCAGGCAGTCGGAGGGGCATTATAGTGCAGATGGACTGAAAACTTCACTGGAGGATTTGAATGCGGAGTGGAGATCTTCCAAGCTGCAGGGGAGCCAGCTGATTTTTGAAAAGAAAGGAAATGATGGTAAAACTGCGGACAGAGTAGTCCTTACTCTTCCGGATGCCTATGAAGTAGAGGAAAATGGAAAGAAAGTAACAAAAAAGATAGATTATACAGGCGATCCAGAAGAATTAGTAAAGCAGCTGAATCAATCGTTAAGCACCGCTGAAATAAAGATTGGGGATAAGAAGATTAGTGAAGCGTTTGATTTTAAGTATAATGCTGCCAGCCAATCTGTAGAACTTAATTTTAAGGATATGCCAGCAGAGTATCAAATCCGTGGTGGTTCTACTGCTTTATCTGCATTGGGGTATGACACTAAGGACGCTAATGGTGAAACGCAGTATCTGATCAATGTAGGCGATCTTAAGCATTCTGGCAAGTCATTTGAAGATACTGGTGTCAATAAACCAAGTGCTCTTCAGGAGATGACAGGAAAGAAATTAACGTTTAGTTATGATGGAAGCAAGAAAGACATTGAGCTGATTAATGCGGCGGAGGTGGAGGAACTTCAAAAGTTATTTACGAAAGAAGAATCCAAAGAGCTTGCCGGCTTATTGAAAGACAAAGCGGATGGAAAGACGGTAAACGAGGATCGCATTAAGGAATTGTCTGAAAAGAAAGAAGCACAGTTAAATAAAATGGCTGAAAACCTTCAGGGACGTTTGGACCGTGCCTATGGAAAGGATATGGTTAAAGCAGAAATCAAGGATGGTAAATTCAGTTTTACAACCATGAACAAAGAATCCACAGTATCCATTGTTTCTAATGATTATGGTCTGTTAAATAACCTGGGTATTAGCTATGGTGAATCTAATAAAGTAAACTTATACGGAAAAATAAGCCAGTCGTCACTTCTTGGCAAAGATGCTGAAAAATTACCGGATGGAGCATTGGATCTTAAAATTAATGGTGTTGCTATTGAAGGAATTACGAAAGACACCGCTGTCGGTGATATTTTAGCAAAGATTAATAGTTCTAAAGCAGGTGTAAAAGCAACCTATGTAGACGCAACGGGTCAGTTTATGTTAGTTTCTTCCGAAACAGGAGCAGGGCGTGATATTACATTAGACTCTGAGGTGGCACAGAAATTATTCGGGGCGACAACAGACGACGGAAGCGGAAAACAGGTATATGATCCGGAGAAAGGCGTAAATAAAGGCCAGGACGCAATTATCTGCGTCAGCTATGGTAATGGTGTTGATGTAGATATTAAGCGGGCGTCAAATTCCTTTAATCTGGAAGGACTGAATGTAAGTGTAACAGGTACATTTGGCGGAACCTATAAGAAAAATGAAGCGGGACAGTTCTTAGACAAAGATGGCAATGTACTAAAAGATGATGACATTGCAAATAGAGTCTGGAACGAAGACGCTTCCCAAACCGTAACGTTTACCGCTAAATCCGATGTAGACGCTATTGTAGAGCGTGTTAAGGGCTTTTTTGAAGATTTTAATAAGCTTGCTGGTGATATCAATACAGAAATCATCACCCGTCCTGACACCTCCTATGGTCCGTTGACGGATGAGCAGAAGGAAGAGATGGACGAAACTTCCATTGAAAACTGGGAAAAGAAAGCTAAACAGGGTATGTTGTACGGTGATTCAGCGATGCGTGATTTGAGCGTGGATGTACAGGGGATTTTCCTGAAGCTGATGAATAATGTTGGATTTGAAAAGCTGAAAGAAATGGGTATTACCTATTCGGATGATTATAATGATGGCGGTACGATTTCTTTTGATGAGGGCAAGTTCCGTACGGCAGTAGAGAACGATTCCGAAGCTGTTGCCAATGTATTTACCGGAGGAGGCGGTGTGTCTAAGGGTCTGGTGGATATTATGGACGAAACCTTTACGCCTTATGCAACCCGCTATGCTTCGAAGAATGGTAACGGCGGCAAGGGGTCCTATGGACGTCTGATTGAGATTGCCGGTTCGGAGAAGAAGCCGACTACCCTGTTAAATAACCAGTTATATGATGAAATTGAGGATATTCAGGATTTGATTGAGCGCCTTCAGGATCAGTTGAAGGGTGAGCAGGATCGTTATATTTCGCAGTTTACGACGATGGAGTCACTATTAAACAAGATGAATACCCAGTCCAGCTATCTGTCCCAGTTGTCAGGCTGATATTTGTTTTGCCTGGCAGCATTGGCACTATACTAAGATAGTTAAACATAATTACGGCAAGGATTCCCCTTCCTTTTGGCGGGGGATGAATTGCCGGAAATTAAGTGAAGGGAAATGCCGGCAGCTGTATTGAATTTTTGAATAAGGAAAGGGATTTGATGAACGGATATAGCCAATATAAAGAGAAAAGTATTTATTCCATGTCTGGTCCAGAACTTTTACTTCTTTTGTTTGATGAGGCCATTCGGCGTCTGACCAGGGCAGAGCATTCACTGCAGGATAAGAATTATAAGGACTTTGACGATTGTGTGACGCGGGCGACGAAGATTGTACGTTATTTGACGGATATTCTGGATATGAGTCAGCCGATTGCCTGGGATTTAAAGAGAATTTATGATTACCTGGTTTACGACCTCAGTCGTGTGCGGGCTGGTCGCGAGCGTCAGATGAGTGAGATCGGGCGTATTCGTCATATTCTTTCCGAATTAAGAGAGGGGTTTGACGGAGCCAGTAAAAAAGTGAGCGATACCCATGTCGTTCAAAGTAAAGAGATCCGGGGATAGTGACAGGGCTATGGATGTAATAGCCTGAAGGACAAGCGGACAGAAAGGACGGACAGCGATGGAACTGGATTTGATGAAAGTGATGATTCTTCTTCAGCGGAAATGGAATTCCGTCCGTGAACTGGATCGTCTGACGTGTGAACTGGAAGAAATCGTGGAGCGGGACGATGGAATATCCGCAGTGATGATTCTTCAGCTTCGCGATGACGAGATGTTAAAGATAGAACAATGTATGGAAGATATCTGGCAGCTGGGAGAGGTAAGCCGGGAGGCCAGCGAAAAGCTGCGTCAGTTGATTGCCTCAGATTTAGACAAGGCAGAGGGAACTACGCCGGAGGAGAAAAAGATTTTTGAAATCCGGCAGAAAACGCAGGTTTTATTAGATAAGTTAAAGAAAAAAGATCAGGAGTTAAATCGCAGGATGGCTGGAAATAACCGTCCCGGCAGCAGATAGCCTGGAAACAGGGAAGAAAATAAACATTGACGGATTGAGAGTGCGATGAACCAATTATTGTTTGAAGGACGTTCTCTGGTGGGAATTGTGTCCTCGGTTATTCGTCAGGATGATTTGCGGGTAGCCTACAGTCGTCTTGACTGGGAAAGAATGTTTCGTCTGTCTGATTTCCATAAGGTATCGAATATTGTTTACCTGGGAATTTTGGGCAAGGGGGACTCCCTGCCGGATAAGTGGCAGGAGCGCTTTTTTGAGCGTTACCAGGAGGCCCTGCTGTTTGGAGAGAATTGCAGGGAGCAGATTACGGAAATTTTAACCTGGCTGGATATGAGGGAAATTTCCTGTACCCTCCTTACTTATGAATTTATTCGCGATTTTTATAAGATTCCAGAGATGGCGGATAATCAGGCATTGCAGGTTTTACTGGATGAAGAAAATTATTTTTATGCCAAGGGTTATTTGATTGACCTGGGTTATGAAGTTGATTCGTCTTATAAGGGAATGGGTGAACGGCTGCACCGTGTATCTGGTGTGTCGATTATGCTGTATTCGCATTTGCCTTTTAGGACGGCAAAGTATATAAAGAATATGACAAGGCTCCTGGAAACTGCGATATGCAAGGAGCCTTATAACTATATCCATATGCTGCCGCCGGAAAGCGAATTTATTTACCGGATGGCAGGAGCGGCTTACCGCTATGTCACGGATGAGCTGACGCTGAGAGAAGTACTGGATTTGCTGCATTACCATATGATTTGGCGGGATGAGCTGCATAGGGAAGCAGTGCGAAAGCACCTGGCAGAGTTTCAGATAGAAGATTTGGCAGAAAAAATTCTTCGGATTTCCTATATGTGGTTTGGGGATAAAAAGGATAATTATTTCCAAAACCAGCCGGAGGATATGTCCGTATACGATGTGCTGGAGGATCGGCTGCTGACCAAGGGCATTATTAATCATGAGACCGACGAACAGGCGCTTCGGCTGCAAAGCATTATTCAGAGGGAGATTGATAAGGAGAAGCAGAAGGAAACCTGGGAACTGCGCAGGGAAAAATGGGAGAGACAAAAGGAAAAAGTAATGAAAAAGGTGCGCTGGGCTTTCCCGGACTATCACTATATGTCATCCATTTATCCGACAGTGGAAAAAGCGCCAGTTTTACTTCCTGTGTTTTGGGTGATCCGAGGTGTACGACTGATGCTGAGGATATTTACAAAATAGAGAAGAGAAAACAGATATAAATGTAAGAATAGAAGAGTAAGAAAAGAAAAGCAAGAACAAAAGAGTAAGAAAAGAAAAGCAAGAATAAAAGAGTAAGAATAGAAAAACAAGAATAGAAAAAGATGCTGCGATAAATCTTTTGACCGCAGCATCTTTTTTTAGTATTCTTTCCCATCTTTCCCATCCTTCGCCGGATGATGAAAAAAAGACTGAAGTTGCAAAACCGAACGTAAATCCGGGGATAGAGCAGTTTTATTGGTTTGTTCTGCTTCAGAAAGTTCTTCCCGGAGAATGGAAATTTGTTTTGGCGCATCAATAGCCAGGCGCACACCATCGGAGGCGCAGTCAATAATGGTAATGCGAATATTTTCCCCAATTAAAAGGCTTTCATTTTTTTTACGTCGAAGTATCAGCATGGTTGTCACTCCCGTCCTGGTCATTGATTGGATTAGTGATGGTATCAAAGGAACGCAGCTTGTGGCGGTAGCCATAAGGGGAATCCTTTAAAATCACCTGAATCCCGTGGCGCGTCTTTGGATTTATCACTAAAGGACATTTTAAGTTTACTGTGTTTTCAAGGTAATCATTTTGCACGACACAGATAGCATAATAGGAAAGTTCTCCGCTGTCCTCGGTCTCTAAGCAGGTAAGTTCTTCAGGAGCAAGTACAGGAGAATAATCCGGGTCAAGGAAAAAAGGATTGATTAACACAAAAACAACCTTGCTTTCTTCTGTCGACAACATAAGCAGGATAGAATCGTCATCTTCATTCATCCGCAGTAAGAGATAGCGAGTCAGTTTAGGAAAACCAAAAATTCCGTCACGGAAAATCAGCAGATCCTCTTCACGATATTCTACTGTACCATAATCAGTTTGTATTGTCATAAAATGATGTCACTCCTATGTGAATAAATTAAAGTTTGTGCTGGTATCGGTTTGGCGCGGAACATAGTTATAGCCACCCAGGTATTCTATATGGACGGAAGGGCGCTGCGTAACAATCGTCATGGTCAGCGGCGGGAGATAGGTAAGTTCGCCCTTAGCAACCCGCATTTCAAAAGCACCGCGCTGGGCCGTATAGGATGAACTGGCTTGTGCAGGAATCGCCTGGCTTACCTCAGAAGAGACAGTTGCAGTGGCAACGGCATTTGCTGCAGTAGCCGCAGATGCACTATCGGTAGCCGAAAGTTCTGCGGTAGATACAGAAACATTTTTGGGAACCTGTACCTTGGGCATTGACCTCATGGCAGAAGCAGCACGATTCTGCTGTTGTGAAGCAAGCTGCTCAAATGTTTGGTTTTGTCCGCCCTGGGGCTGAGGCGTGGAGTTCTGAATATTATGAGAAAAGGTGCGGTTAATCCGGCTTAAATTCTCAATCGAAGCAGAACCTTGTAAGCCTGTTTTATGCATCATCCGATGGCGGGCAATGGCTTTTCGCCGCTCAATATCAACAGAATTTGGGCTGATCAGCCGGGCATTCTGTGTGAACCGCATAATTTGAATCGGTTCGGTTGTAATCTTAATCAACGGTTGCATAAAAAACCTCCTTAATCTATAACAAAAACTAACATGAATTATCCGCCTGACCGCCCAGTGTAATTCCTGCAAGGGCGGCAGGACAGAAAAAACTTAGCTCATGAAATCAAAGAGAGAGGACGACATTAAGTTTGTTCCTACTTTAAGTGCAGCATTATAAGCCTGCTGGCTGTTATACATTTCGACGATGGATTCATACGGATCAGCACCCCATACATCGGTGTATTGCTGGGTTAAGTTGTTTTTCTCTAAAGATAACTTATCCGCGGTATCATCCAGAAGGCGATACTTGTTTCCTAAATCCGAGTAAACAGCACTCACCCTGTGCTCTGTAGTGACCATGTCGGTGATGGTTGCAGAGAGGAGGTGGTTTAGTTCGGAACGATCTCTACCCGTGTCGCCAGCTGTTTCCACATATTTATCAATAGCCTGTACGGAGCGACCAATAAGGGCAAGAGGGCTCTCATTTAAGTAATCAATAATAGATTTGTCATCAGGATCATTCGGTCCTCCAGCACCACCTCTAACTGCGTCAGAAGTAAGGCCTGTTAATACATTGATGCCGCCGGTAAAAGTATCAAGGAGTGTATCATGGTCACGTATAGAACCGTAGCCTATATCAATACGACCTTGTTCTTTCATTGCTTTTAATAATAACTCTTTAGGGTAACCATTCAGTGGAGAACCATCTGAACTTTTAGCTGTTAATGTATATCCGTATTCTGTGTGTTCAGGAGGATTGTTTGGATCAGCAACAGGTTTTTCCCCTAATGTCATTTCAAAAATGGTTGCCTTTTCTTCTCCCGGAAAAGTATGGGTAAAAGTAAGGGTTTTTCCATCACCACTTAATGAAAATGGGGGAGTAGATATATCATTTCCTCCAAATACATAAAAATTTTGATATTGTGCATTTAAGGCATCAACAATTTCATGCTGCTTTTGCAGCAGATCATCGCGAAGGCTTAAAAGAGGAGTATCATTCGTGGTGTCAGTATTCGCATAAATAACCTGATCTTTTGCTTTGGATAAAATACTCTGGATATCTCTTGCTCCTAATTCCTGCTGATAAATACGGTTTTGTACATCTTTAATTAACGCCTGCTTAGTAATTACATCCTGATATTGGCTGTCAATTTTTCGGCTATTATAATAAGAAAGAGGGCTGTCTGCCGCTGATTCATAAGCTTCACCGCTGGAAACTTTATTATAACTTTTAATCAGGCGGGCATGAACATTATTTGCTCCAGTGGTAAAATTTCTATAGGTTGCTGTATTAGTAACACGCATCTTGCTTGACCTCCACAGTTTGTTTTGTCTGTTTTTCGTTATTGTTTTTTGTCTTGGAGTGATTGGAACTAAAACGATTACAGTAGTTTATGTTAATCCTTAGCGGCCTACCAAACCAGTATTATTAATTAAGGTATTCAAGGCCTCGTCTAATGTAGTCATCAGGCGGGAAGCCGCATTATAAGCGGAAATGTACATCATCATATTTGATGCTTCTTCATCTAGGCTGACACCCGAAACGGAATCACGGGAATTTTGGATGCCATTTAATACAGTTACATTTGTTTTTAGTTTTTGAGCATTTGTGTAAGAGTCGTTTGCCATAATCGTTGAGGTATAATTCATATACTCGGCAAAAGAATTATTCTTTAAGTCAACATCGTCAATATCAATATACTTACCATGATAACCATTAGAATAAGAAGCCTGCATTGCTTCTAGCATACGTAGTATCGTATCATTGTTGTTTGCATCCGTAGAAGTAGAGTCTGTATTAGATACATGCACACTGCCATTAATCCAGCCTTGACTGATACCAATATTTGCTGCTGTAATTTCGCCAAAATCATCGTACGTAAAATTAGGGTTATCTTTATTTGCCAGCAGGAACTGAGTTTTATCCGCTCCATTCGCAGTACCTTGAACATTGATTTGATTCATTACTTTTGCAAAAGCTTGTGCGAGGGTGTCTAGCTGATTACGGTAAAATTCGTAGCCTCTTACATCAGCAATTCCAGCAGTTTCTCCATCTTTCCAAAGCATATCCAGACTAGCCTGAACAGAACCATCGGCAAAGTGAGCATTTGCTGCGCCATTCGTTGGGTGAAGAAACTCAACATCACTGGTTGTTTGAGCTGTCGGATCAGTAGGATCATATGTGGTCAGTCCAGTAAATTTTAAAGAAACTTCTGGAGGTGTTGTAGAATCCATAATGTTTATGGCAGTTTTATCACCGCTATTCCACGTGGAAGTTGAACCGTCTTTGTTTGTTGTAGTTACACTCATTTCCAGCTGACCATAATTATCATGATCGGTTCCTCTGGTGCCCTCAACTAAGGTAAGTTTTTGTGTAACACCTTGGGCATCGGTATAAACCATCTCCACCCGTAAATCATCAGGCCAATCGCGGCGACCCACAACATTTCCATGGCCATCAAGATAGTATTCTTCAGCTTTGCCATTTGGACCAATTCCATCATGCGCTGCATCTTTATAATACGTAACTTCAATAGGAATGTAACTAGCCAGTTCGTCTAACAGAAGATTACGTTCATCCATCAGTTCCAGGCAGTCCATTCCGGCGATTTGACCATTTTTAATTTCGCGGTTTAATTTGCCGACCTGCTGTAAAATGTTATTAATGTTCTGAACGTCACCCATTTCATTAACTCCGGTTCCGTCCAGTTTTCTCAGTTCGTCCTGTTCTGCCGTGGTCAGGTCACGGGAAGCATTATTCAGAAGATTAGTAAGGGCCTGCATCCGGTTGCGCAGTTCAGAATCGTAAATTGCATCGCCAACCTTCCCCAGATCCTGCATATTCGTTAACGTCGTCTGAATATCATTAAATGCATTGCGGATACCTGTAATCTGGCTTTCATCAAAGATTTTGGACAGCCTGTCCAGAGCGGTCTGCATGGAGTCGGTATAGCCGGATTTCTGAATCTGGTTCCGGTACTGTGCATCTAAATACGGATCGCGGATCTGCGTCACCGCATCCATACTTACACCGTAGCCGACAACGGCCTGCGTGTCGTTCATATAGTGGGAAATCGGGTTGGTATAGTTGACACTGGACACCTTAAGCTGCTGCCTGGTGTAACCCGGTGTGTTCATATTAGAAAGGTTTTGACCGGCTATATCCAGGCGCTTTTGGTTAGCCTGTAAAGCGGAAAGCGCAGTTGTATATCCGGCGAAAGTTGCTCTTACCATAAATTTATCCTCCAAACTTAATATCAATATCCGTTATTTTTTTAAATCTATACTTCTGTATTTTCATGCAGGCAAAAATAAGCTTTGCCTGATTTATACATACCGATCCTTCATTTTTGAGTGATAAGGGCTGTTTAAGTTGACATTGCCCGCATCATCGTAGGAGCCGCCTTCTTTTCTGGCGATGGCTACCTGCAGTTCGTGGAGCCGTACATTAATGATCTGTTCCGAAGCTTTTCGGGAATGTTCCAGCCCATGCAGTATTTCTTCCAGATGGTCAAATACAGGCTGCAGACTTTTTCTCTCCTCTTCTGAGGATTTCTCAAGAATCTGCCGGAAGGTGAGGCCTTTCCATCCAAGACTTTCTGCCAGATGGGTTCTTTTTTGCTCCAGTCCCCGCAGTTTTAAGATAAGGGCCTGTTCTCTCTGGATATAGCCGTCCAGACGGTCGTGCTGTCTGTCGGAAGCGGCTTCGGCTTTGGCAGTTTCTATCCGGGAAATGGCATCAGCGGTTGTGGCTGTTTCCTGGATAACGGCAATCCATTCATTAAGTGTCGTCGCTGTGGTCTGGTTCATTAATGTAGGTAAACTCCTTTCTGTTTCCATCCTTCTGCATTTCAATACCGGAACAGTGTTTCAGGACTGAGGTTTAACCAAGCCCCAAAAGCCTTCCGGCGATTCTCTGTGCATCCGGCTGATAGGAGCCGTCGGAAATTCTGCGGCTCAATTCCTGCATCTTTTCCTGGCTGGCTCCGTCGCCTAACTGAGCGGCAGCTTTTCGGGCAAGCATCCGGGCAAAGGTTTCGTCATCTTCCGGTGCAGCCTGGGAACGGCGGATATTTACGGTATCATAATCTCCCTTTACCTTTCCGGCCTTTGGCGTCTGCCTGGTCTGTGCAGGAACAGACGGGCGGTATGCCGTGTTCAGTTTTTGAAATGTAACGTTCATAAGCGACCTCCTTTCCAGACAGATAAAATTCTCTCATATAAATGAATAGGTTTATCTGAATTTACTTCGCTTTACTAAAAATAATGCTTTAATTATATAAGTGTTTATCGGCAGTTTTTACGTGATATTAAGATGCTGGCAGTGATTTTAGCAAGAAAAATTTTCCCTGTTCGTTCCGTTGTGTCCTATTCTGGTTTGGGTGTAAAGTTTTACCGTCTCTTAACGCCATGCTTACATATTATTTACAATTCTATTTTTCTCTTGTGCAATGAGAAAAAAAATCATATAATAAAAACATATTGAGATAACGCCGGATATTAATATTTGAATAAAATTTGCCGATATAATAAAGATAGGTATACCCATCCGGGCACTCGTAAACGCAAATCCCTTCGGGATGGGTGGACTTTGTCCGGTAAGGGATGGGTTTTTAAGGTGATAAAAGAAAAGAGTATGAAATAAGTAAAAAGTAAGTGGAAGTTGGAGGGCATATGGCAAATATTTTACAGGTGACAACACCAAATCTGAATACAGATAACCGAAATATTTTAAATCCTCAGGACCCCCGTGGGAATGCGGCAAACCAGGCTGTGCATAATCCCACTGATCCTACCCGTGTGGTGCGGGCGGACGGGCAGCAGGGGGGACATACAGGAAGTACCAGCCAGGATGCCCTGTTCAGCCCTATTAATTATGAGAGCAATTACGGCGCGTTTATTAAAGGTCTGGGCGAGCACGGCGAGCTTGCGGCGCTTCTTGAGAATGTGCTTTTTACCGATTTGACCAAGACAAAGGATATTAAGCAGAATGAAGTTGGGTCGTTAGTCGAGAAGCTTTTATTATCCATGAAGATGGACTCGCCGGAAGAGATTACCGATTTTTTGCAGAACCAGAGGGAGGTGCAGGCCAGATTTACCGGGCCGTTCTTCAATCAGCTCCGTGCGATGCTGGCGCAAAATTCCTCGAACCGCTTACAGGAGCTGGCGCTGCGGTTTTTAAAGGGATATAATGATTATTCATCTGGCGCACATCTTTTGCAGCAGATGCGCTCTTTAACCAGCGATATCGGGCAGCTGCTTTACCGTTCCTACCGGGAGGAGTTTCAGGAGTTATTAAATGGAATGAATTGGGCAGCGGAAAACGGGGATACTTTACAAAATATGGCAGTGATAAATCAGCGCCTGATTCCCTTCCTGGCCTCGTATATTTCAGCGACGCACGACTATGGTCCGATCCGGGAGGCAACCATGCTGTTGATTTTCCATGCTGTGCGCTATCAAAACGGCGAGGAGAATAATCTTTTAAAGCTGTTTGGGGATATGACCGGGAATAAGAGCTTTACCCGGATGTTTAAGGGCGATGTCGATGAGAGCTTGAAGGAACTTCTCCAATCGGCTTCCCGTCAGGTGCAGCGGCCTACGGAAGGGATTTCTTCCTGGCTGATTGCCAATAAAGAGGACTATCCCAATGCGGAGAATAAAAGCGCAATCAGTGATTTTGCTGACGGTATGGCGAATCTTTTGCTAAAGGGGGCGAATGGTCAGGCCGGACTTGAGAATGTGCAGCAGTTTTATTCAATTATTAACGGAATGCTGCTGAATGAAAGCGTTTACATGCCTCTGCTCCATTTTCTTCTTCCCTTCCAGTACGAGGGGAATAATGTGATGTCGGAGATGTGGGTGGACCCGGATGCCAAGAGGGACAGTGATGAGGGCGGACGCAAGATAAAGCTGTTTTTGAAGTTTGATATCCAGGGTCTGGGAAAGTTTGAATTGCTGATGATTATGCAGGATCGGGAGACCCGGCTGCAGCTTATGGTTCCTCCGCAGCTGGCAAAGGAGGATAAAAAGATTCATACGGAGGTCGCTGATATTTTAAAGCGAAACGGCTTTCGTTTCAGCCAGCTTCTGGTTCGCGAGCGTGTGCGCGACCGGAGAATAGATGAGGTTTTTCCTGAGATGCGAGAGAAGGAGAGAACGATTAATGTCCGAATTTGATGAATTAATGCAGCAGAAGGCTGTTGCCTTAAAATATAACCCGGAGAAAAACGGTGCGCCGATTATTGTTGCTTCGGGAATGGGTTATATGGCGGAGAGGATTACCGAAACCGCATTAGAAGCGGGGGTTCCGGTGTATGAGGATGATTCCCTGGCTACGCTTTTAACGCAGTTAAAGCTTGGGGCGGAGATTCCACGGGAGCTGTACCAGGCGATTGTGGAGATTTATATTTATTTCCTGGGCTATGTGCCGCAGGATAAGGGAAATGAAGAAGGGGCAGAGGCGCCGGAGGGAGAGGAAAACAGCGGACAGGAGACCTTGAACGAGGAGGGAACTGGGCCGATGGAAGAAGTCGGGGCCGGAGTGTTTGAAGGAAGCCTGGGGGACAGCGGGGAGATGAGCCTGCGCAGGATGAGACCCAATACTTGATTAAGATATACAAAAACTGGGTTAAGTGGCTGTGTACGCCGCTGTCGGATGCCCCAATACTTGACTAAGATACACAAAAAACGACAAGGAGGAAAATATATGGTGCAAAGATTTAGGCACTGGATAGCTTTTTTGCTGACCTGCCTTTTAGTGACAGGCGGAACTTTTGCGGCGTTTGCTGCGACAAAGCCGATTAATAATGTAAGCATTAAGGTTTCTTCGGATTTGGAGGCTGGAACCCGGCTTCCCAGTATCGAGGTGGGAAGTGATACTGCTCCCGACGGCGGGGTGGCGGTGAATAAAAGTGGTTCTCATTATACGGTTGCCAGTGCCGAGTGGGTGGATAAAAGCTCCGGTACGGTAAAGACAGCCGATGAACCGCAGATGCGGGTAAGGCTGGAGCCGGAAAATGTCAGCGAATATTATTTTTTGGCAAGTTATAAAAAGTCAAATATCCGGGTCAGCGGGGGGACTTTTGTATCTGCCAGAAGAGATGGGGACGCCCTGGAGGTGACGCTTAGAATTAATCCGATTAAGGGAAGGTTTGATATGCCAAAGGACGCCTTCTGGAATGAGCAAAATCTAGGCGAGGCCCGCTGGGAACAACCCGAAAATGATTCCGGCTATTATGATGTACAGCTGCTGCGGGATGGAAAGAATGTTCACCGGGTGGACGCCACTTCAGCGAGAAATTTTAATTTTTATCCCTATATGACTGAGCCGGGAGATTATATGTTTAAAGTCCGCACCGTTTCGGGAACATCCGATCAGAAGAAATACGGAAAAGACAGCGACTGGCTGGAATCCGGGGAACTGCAGATTACCGACCGCTATGTTTCGGATGGAAAGGGTCAGCAGTCGCAGAATCCAGCGGTTAATAAGGGAACAGAGGATAAGGTTGGCTGGTTTCAGGAGGGTGATGTCTGGAAGTACCGTTACCCCAATGGCAAGGTTTGTCAGGATGGCTGGCTGATGCTTAATGGCCTGTGGTATCTTTTTGATGCGCAGGGTGCGATGCTTACCGGCTGGCAGGTAAAGGATGGGCAGACTTACCTGTTACATACAGACGGACAGATGGTGTCCGGTTGGTTTAAACTGGGGGATATCTGGTATTATTTCCGCCCGACCGAGGAGCCGCCCTATCAGGCAGGTTCCATGGCAGCCGGCGGCTGGAGAGTGATTGGACCATATTATTATTATTTTAATCCTGACGGAAGCCTGTATACCGGCTGGCTGACCTTAAATGGAAAACGGTATTACCTCAATACATTGGATAACGGTTTACAGGGTGCGATGTTTACCGGCTGGATTATCCGGGACGGACAGACCTATTTTGCAAATTCAAACGGGGAAATTGCCGAAGGCTGGTATGAGATTGACGGGCAATGGCGCTATTTTTATCCGGGAACGGGGGAGATGGCGAAGAATACCTATATTGATGGGCTTTACCTTGGAGATGACGGAATCTGGCGCAACTAATTTCAGTTCTTTTGCCGGCAGTTCAGTTCCGAAAGCATTTTCAGGGGTAAGATGGAATTTTCTGAGATATGCAAGGAAAAAAGAGAAGTGAGAGGTGGAGAAAGCAATCATCATCAGGTGTCCGCCTTGCCGGGGGATGCCGGGAAAGTGAGGTATTGCGAAAGGATGAACAGAAAAAAAGAAAGCAAGTTAGGATGGGGAACCATAAAAAGTTTTGCCTGGGTGATGGCTGTACTGGTGTTGTTCGCTGGAGGAAGCAGGATAAGCTATGGCGCGGAGTCCAGTGTAATTGAAAATGTATCGGTGAATCTTACGACGACCTTTGGCGAACAGGGAGAGATTCCCGATCCGGTGATCGAGGTAAGTGGAACCGGGTGTTCCCTTGGGGATGTCCAGTACCGGACGAAGTATGAAAACTGGAAGCCGGGAAAGAAGGTTCGCCTGGAGATTAATGTAAATGCCGATGAGGGAAAGGTTTTCCCGACCTCTCTTACGCGAACCCAGTGCAAGGTGACAGGTGCAGATTTTGTGTCAGCCAGAGCGCTGGATAATACGACCTTGCAGGTTAAGGTAGATTATATGCCGGTGACAGTTCTTGAAGATTCGGAGAGTGCCGGTTGGAGTACAAGAAACCGTCATCACGCAGTTTGGAAATCGGTGTCCTATGCGCCGGGATATTCTCTCATCTTATATGGCGGCGACGAGGTAGTGAGCCGGATGACCGTGGAGACCAACAGCGTGGATTTAAGTGAGTATATGCGGGATGAGGAGATTACTTATTATTATGAAGTAAAGGCAATTCCGATTACCTCGGATGAAAAGAAGTATTTGCAGGAAGGAAATTTTGTTTCTTCCACTTCCCAGGAGATTGACTGGGAGGAGGCAGAGGAGAAGCGGACAGGTGACGGAGGCGCTGTCCGGGGGAACCAGTATGTCCTGCCTGATGGCACATTGCAGACAAATATCTGGAAAAAGATTAATGATGCCTGGTACTATTTTGGCGCAGATGGAAATATGGTTAAAGGATGGCAGGCGATCAATGGTTTCTGGTACTTTATGGATGCCAGCGGAAAGATGATGACTGGCTGGATTAACCCCAACGGTGATGCCTGGTACTATTTGTATGAAAATGGCGGCATGGCAGTGGGCTGGCTTCAGCCGGAGCCGGGGAAGTGGTATTTTATGGATGCTTCCGGGCGGATGCTGACCGGTTGGATCTGGCTGAATGGAAAATGGTATTACTTAAATCCCGATGGCAGGATGCATACCGGCTGGCTGCAGGATGGGGCTAATCTGTACTACCTGTACAGTGATGGAAATATGGCGACAGATGCAGTGCTGGATGGTTATTATATCGGTTCTGACGGAAGGGCCTGGAAATATTAAGGCGCCTGTTGTTCCGGCATAATGTAGTGATGGACAGGGTGCATTAAGAAAAAGAGGGAAGAAAGAGGATAAAATCATGGGATTAGTTACTTCAGTAGCTGGTTTGGAGGGCATTAATATTCAACAGGTGAATACCATTGCCCGGAAGGAGAGCAGCGCGCCTTCCTTTCAGTCAATTTTTACGGATAAGGCACAGAACGGGCCGGAGAGTATGGATGCGATTTTTGAGGAGGCAGCAGCAAGGTATGATGTTTCTGTGGATTTGCTAAAAGCAGTGGCTAAGGCAGAGTCCGGCTTTAACCCAAATGCTGTTTCGAAAGCAGGGGCTATCGGCGTGATGCAGCTGATGCCGGCTACCGCGCGGTCGCTGGGTGTGGCAGACCCTTACGATGCAAGACAGAATATTATGGGCGGCGCCAAGTATTTAAAAGAAAATCTGGATCGCTTTAACGGGGATGTAAGCCTTGCCCTGGCAGCCTATAATGCAGGTCCGAATGCTGTCCAGAAGTACGGTGGGGTTCCACCTTACTCTGAGACGCAGAATTATGTTAAGGTGGTAACTTCCTATATGGGAACTCCTCTTTCTTCAGGAAAGATGGTGGCGACAGGAAATACCAGCAGTACCTATGCCAGCCTGCTAGGCAGTTCCTATGGTAATTCCGCCAGTCTGGTAGGCAGCCTCTACGGTGATTCCTCCAGTAATAAGCTTGCCAGCTTGTACGGCACTTCTTACGGTCAGCTTGCCAATGTATATGGTCTTTCCAGCGGAACCGGGATGGATGCGAT
The DNA here is from genome assembly GCA_910584785.1 of uncultured Lachnospiraceae bacterium. Classification (GTDB taxonomy): domain Bacteria; phylum Bacillota; class Clostridia; order Lachnospirales; family Lachnospiraceae; genus Caccovicinus. The sequence goes on from CAJUDX010000025.1 coordinate 33,489, forward strand.
GGGGATGCTGTTAGGTTCCGCGGTGGTGAGCGGAGACGGGGAAACCATTACGATGAGCAAGGAAAGTTATGTCAGCCTGATTCAGATGCTTCGTCTGCAGATGATGATGAACGCCAGCAGAGAGGTTGGCAGTATTACGATTTAGTGCATGGCGGCGTTTTACTTAGTTTAAACCGTGCCTGATACAAGGAGGAAGCTATGGTTTTAAAGGATTGTGACAGCTGCCTTGTCTATGGAACAGATAACCGCCCCCTGGCAAAGGCCAGGGTGGAGATCATGGATGAGGACAGGATTTTGTTATTTTTTCAATTCAGTAAACTTCGCAGTATCCGAATTAAAACCTTTGTGGATTTTCATGACCGGCAATACGGCGTTGTCCGCTGCCACTGCGATTTAATTATTCAAAATAACCGCCTGCCCACGAAGCTGGCTGAACCATGGATGGCGCAGTGCACCATTTTAAAGGTTCAGGATACGTTTCAGCGCCAGAAGGATCTGCGGGTGGATGTGGGGATGAAAGCGGAATTTACTTCCCTGAGCACAGGTTATTTTTCCGGTACGATTCAAAACATCAGTGCAGGGGGGATTTTCTTGCTGACTTCTCATGTCCTGAAGAAGAATGAGCGCTTTCAGTTCAGCCGCCGTCTGGAGGATGAAATGGTGCGTCTGGAGGCCAGAGTGGTCAGGATAGGCCCCCTGGTTAAGGGAGAATACAGCTATGGCTGTCAGTTTGTGGGAATTACCCTGGAAGCGGAGGCCGCAGTGCGTAAGTTTGTTTATAAGAAGCAGAAGGAACGGCAGAACCGGTTGGGGAAGAGGGCATAGTGAAGATAAATCTGGTTATGATTGTAAAAAATGAGGAGCGTTCACTGCGGCGCTGTCTTGAAGCGGCAAAGCCCCTGGTGGATGAAATACTGATAACAGATACGGGATCTTCGGATCGGACGGTGGAAATTGCTAAGGAGCTGGGGGCAAGGGTGTTTTCTTTTCCCTGGGTGAATGATTTTTCTGCCGCCCGAAACTACGCTTTAGAGCAATCCGATGCAGACTGGAATCTGGTTTTGGATGCCGATGAGTATGTCCGGGGGTATAGCCGAAAAGAACTGGAATCTGCCCTTAAGGGCCGCAGCGGGTTGTGGCTGGGGGGGATTATCCGGTATGACGATTATCCTGACGGAGAGGGGGTAAGCACAAGCTCCTCAATTCTTCCCAGGGTTCTACCCCGCAGCGTGCGCTACACAGGAACTATCCATGAACAGCCGGATACCGATTATCCCTGTTATGCGCTTTCCCTGGAAGTGGATCACGACGGCTATATGGTTGCCGATAAAGGGGAGAGGAATCTGGCCTATCTACAGCAAGCAGTGAAGGACTTCCCGGCGGATGCCTATTATCAGTTTCAGCTTGCCTCAACACTGAGGAATTTAGGGCGTTTAAAGGAAGCGTTGTCCTATTTTCGCCGTTTTTACCGCAATTCAGAAAAAAAAGACGCCTACCGTCCGGGGGGCGTCGTGCTTTATTTGTACACGCTGTTGGATTTAGGGGAAATGTTTCATCTGGACGAGGCGGGAAGAATTATTGAAAAAGAAGAAAGCCATATGGGAAACTGGACCGATTTTTGCTTTGTGTGCGGTTTATTTTATATGAAGAGAGTGTTATCTGATGTGGGGCGCTATCTTACTTTGCTTCCCAATATTGAGCGTTCTTATCTAAAGTGCCTGGCCTTGGGCGAGCACCCGGAGCTTGGCGGAGTGGTGGGGACAGGCTCATTTAAAGCCGCCTATAACCTGGGGGCCTGGTATGAGGTATCCGGGCAGAAAGATCTGGCAGTGAAGTATTACCGAATGGCGGCAGAAGAGGGCTATGCTCCGGCAGAAGGGCGTCTGCGGGAACTTTAGAGAGGGACACAGCTTGCAGGAAAACAGGAAAAGGAGCAGGAATGGAAAGAAAAATCAGGCTTTCACAGTGTATGATTGTAAAAAATGAGGAAAAAAATATTCAGCGTGCCTTGTCCTGGGGAAAAGATATTTTCTGGGAGCAGATTGTGGTGGATACAGGAAGTACGGATAATACTGTGGCAATGGTAAAGGAATTGGGGGCAGCGCTTTTTTCTTTTTCCTGGATTGATGATTTTGCTGCGGCGAAGAATTATGCCATGGCACAGGCACAGGGAGATTGGATTGCGTTCCTGGATGCCGATGAGTATTTTTCCCCGGAGGATACCGATAAGCTGCTGCCGATACTTGAGGAGGCGGAAGCTGCCGGTTATCATGCAGTGATGGCAAGCTGGGTGCAGGTGGACGGCAGTGAGGATATTCTTTCAGATAAAACAGGACAGGGATTAAACTGGCAGATGACAGTGAAAGCCGATGGAAGCCGAGGAATGTCGTTAACAGGGACACAGATCCGCCTTTTTCGCAATCAGCCGGATCTGTGCTACCGCGGAAGGGTTCATGAAAAGCTGTATTTGGAACGCGGACAGCTGCGGATAGTCGATAAAAGTCAGGAACTATCGATTCTTCACACTGGCTATACGCCGGAAGAACTTAAGGAAAAGAATAAGGCAGAGAGAAATATTCTTCTGGTGAAAAAGGAACTTGAAGATCACCCGGAGGACTATAAGCTGATGACTTACCTGGGCGATGCTTATTTTCAGGAGAAAAAGTTAGAGGAGGCTGCAGGCTGGTATCAAAAGGCTACCCGCCGTCTGCCGGAAAATTTAAGGGAAGATAGTCTGATGGGTGCTTTAATTTTTAAACACCTGCTGGTGATTTACACCGATCTTGACCAGGAAAAAAAACTCTTATCTTCTTACCGTGAGGGAATCCGCCATTTTCCCAAAGAAGCAGATTTTGATTTCTTAATGGGAAGATTTTATGCTGAAAAAGAGCGCTGGCCCGAAGCAGCTCAGTATTTGCAGAAGGCGTTGGGACAGCTGGAACGTTATGGAAGTGATGGAATTTCGGTGCTTTTGGCCCGCAGCCTGATTGAAGCGTGGGAACTTTTGGTGGTGTGCCATTACGAAAACGGGAACCTGGAAGCTTGTGTGAGCAGTGCCGTAACCCTGCTCAAGGCCGATCCATGGCGTATCGATACGTTAAAGACAATGCTTCGCGCATTTAAAGCCGACGAACAGCGCCGCAAAAATGCTGCTTCTCCGGTCCAGGTATTAACCTTCCTTCAAAATTTTTATGATTTTCGCGCAGAACAAACAATGGCATTTGTGCGGGAAGCCGCCAGGGCGGGGGAGTATGAAGGCCTGGTGAAGCTTTTATAAAAGAGCTGTCAGGTAAAGCCATGGTCAAAAAATTGCGGAGAAAAGGCAAAAAATAGAGAGAAGAGAAGATGGAAAAAAATAGAAAAAATTTAGAAAAAAATTGTGAAATTTCTTGTTGACTTTTTTCTAAATATGTATTATACTACCATAGGTATCGAGGCGTGGCTCAGTTTGGTAGAGCGCTGCGTTCGGGACGCAGAGGCCGCGTGTTCGAATCACGTCGCCTCGATTCTGCCTTATCTGACGATTTAGTGAAGTTTGCTTTATTTCATCAGGGATTAGGTTAGTAAATACCTGGATAGGTATCGTTGGCCAATTGGTCAAGAGGTTAAGACGACGCCCTCTCACGGCGTAATCCCGGGTTCGATTCCCGGATTGGTCATCGGTTGCTGCATTTATGATGCAGCAGCCTTGTTTTAAGCCAAAAGCTTCCGTAGCGCAGTCGGTAGCGCAACGCATTCGTAATGCGTGGGTCGCCGGTTCAAGTCCGGCCGGGAGCTTTAAAAATAAGAGGTTTTAAGAGGAAAAAAGGGATGCTGAACAAGTAACGTTAGTTAGTGCAGCATCCCTCTTTTCATGCCAAAAAATCAGAAATTTACCCGCAAGGGCTTTCTGAGTGACAAAAAAATTAGAAGGAGTTTATTCGTATGATGAAGCAGAGAAAAATTCTCTACGGAGGGGATTATAATCCGGAACAGTGGCTGGACAGTCCAGATATTTTGGAGTGTGATATAAAGTATATGAAGGCCGCAGGGATCAATGTCGTGACGGTTGGGATGTTTGCCTGGTCGGTTCTGGAACCGGAGGAAGGGAAATATGAGTTTGCCTGGCTGAAGAGGATTGTGGATAACCTGTATCAAAATGGGATCTCTGTTATTATGGGAACACCTTCCGGGGCCAGGCCTAAGTGGTTGGCAGATGCTTATCCTGAGGTGCTGAGAGTACGCGATGATGGGGTGCGGTTTTTGTTTGGAAGGAGGCATAACCACTGTTATACTTCTCCTGTGTACCGGGAAAAGGTAGGGAGTATCAATAAGGCGCTGGCAGAATGTTTCCATACCCACCCGGCTGTGATCATGTGGCATGTTTCCAATGAGTATGAGGGGAAACCGTCCTGTCACTGTTCTCTGTGCAAGGCAGCATTTCAGAAGTGGCTGAAAGGAAGGTATGAGACGATTGAGAAGTTAAACGCAAAATGGTGTACAACCTTCTGGAGCCACAGGTATCAGTCTTTTGAACAGGTGGAGCCTCCATCTTCTGTAGGGGAACAGGAGCTTCATGCCCTGACGCTGGACTGGAAACGGTTTGTGACAGAACAGATGGCAGATTTCGCAGAAAACGAAATCAGAGCTTTGAAAGAAGGTGGAATTAGCCAGCCGGTTACTACCAATCTGATGTATGATTATCAATGTCTGAATTATGACCGGCTGTCTCAGTGTTTTGACCTGGTATCATGGGATTCTTATCCGGTGTGGCACAGGGGAAGCGATATTCTCACAGCCAGGGATAACGGGATGCAGCATGACTTTATGAGAAGTCTGAAGCATCAGCCCTATCTTCTTATGGAGTCCAGCCCTTCGGGAACCAACTGGCAGGGGGTGAGCAAGCTGAAAAAACCGGGGCTTTTAAGGGCGGCAGGACTGCAGGCTCTGGCCCACGGCTCAGACAGCATTTTATATTTTCAGATTCGCCAGTCCAGAGGGGCTTCGGAAAAGTTTCACGGAGCTGTAATTGACCATTACGGCGGCATGGATACCAGGGTGTTTGAAGAAGTTGCAGCCATTGGAAAGGAACTGCAGAATCTGGGAGAGATTGCCGGAAGCCGTGTGAGGGCGGATGTGGCCCTGATTTATGATATTGAAAACCTATGGGCACTGGAAGAGGCCCAGGGTCCCCGCAATGATGGGATGTACTATCATGAAACGGTTATGAAGATGTACAATGCGATAAAGAAGCTTGGAGTGAATGTGGACGTACTCAGCGCGGCACGGGATATCAGCAGTTATAAGCTGCTGGCTGTACCTATGCTTTATATGTTCCGGGAAGGCATAGGCGACCGGCTAAAAGAGTTTGTGCAAAAGGGGGGAAGTATTCTTCTCACCTACTGGTCCGGGGTAGTGGATGAGAATGACAGGTGTTTTTTGGGTAAGACGCCTTATGGACTTACGGATATGCTGGGCCTTAGGCGAAAGGAGATCGATGGACTTTATGACGAAGAGATAAATGTCCTGGTGCCTGAGGAAAAAGAGAAAGAACCTTTCCGGGAAGCAGAGATGCCAGAAGGTAAGATGCAGGAAAGGTATGTGTGCAGAAATCTCTGTGAAATTCTGGACGTGTGGAATGCCAGGACATTAATGGTTTATGAAAAGGATTTTTATAGGGGAACGCCTGCTGTGACAGAGAGCCATTATGACCAGGGGGTGGTTTACTATATAGCGGCAGACGGGGAGCAGAGATTATATGATCATTTGCTGGAAAAGCTGGCAGGGACAGCAGGCATTACTCCCATTGTTTCGGGAAAAATTCCTGAGAGTGTGGAAGTTTGTTCCAGAGAATCAGAAGGCACAGAGTATGTGTTTATACAGAATTTTCATCATGAAGCTGTGGAGATTAAAGCGATGGAACTTGACGGCTGTGTGCTTTTGGGAGAAAGAAAGGAAGTACTTAATCCTTTTGAAACCCTGATTCTTAAAAGAGGGATTGCAGGGGAATAGTAATTTGTTTTTCAGAGAAACGTTTTTAACAGAGCCAGACGACAGACCTTATCTGTTTTCTGGTTTTTCTGCTGTTATCCATGAAAATCGCTTGCTGTGACAGGATTTTACTCCTGGGATTTGTTTACGCAGGTCAGCGCAGCAGATGCACCAACCTGCGTGAGCAGTAACGCTTTAAAGAATCTGGAAGCTGTAAGTCCTGCTTACAGCAGACTCCGCTGAAGGAACCTCAAAGGAGAATGAAAGCATTTGTGATTTTTTTAGAATAAGGACAGTAGGAGGAAACGTGTAAAACCTTGGTCGAGAGTTTTGACAATTCCGAGAGAACAACGCCGACGTATTCAGCACTGCGATTTCCGGCAGCAACAAATAGGCGCCTGTACTCAGATGGGGAAGATTTCTTTAATCTCTGTAATATTTGTTTCGAAGTCAAAACGCAATTTTTTGGCATAACTGCGATGCAAGAGGTTGATAGACAGATACCCAAACTTGCCAATCTACGGACGTGATAACGATGCATAAGACAAATATCCTCCTTGTTTTTTTTATACTATATCACAAAACCGTGCGATTGTCAATATCACAATCAATGTTGTGATTTCATTTTGCATTCTCAATAATGCATGATGCGTAAATTTTAAAAATATTCAGTTAAGATTTCTTTAATTGCCAATATTGCATTTTCTCTTCGCGTTGCATCTTCTTTTGTCTTTGTTGCTTCACCATAGAGAAGATCAACCATTAGCTTTAATGCTGCTGAATCAGAAAGCATGGAAGCTGTTTCTATAATTTCGTTTTTATCTCGTACGATTTCGCTTTTAAAAAGTCCGTGATTGTAAATCGCTTCATCAAAAAGTCGTTTCATGCCCTGAACTTCCCGGCGATCATCTATACGCAGTAATTCACGGCTAAATCCAGCCAGGCTTTTAGAAACCATCTCCAGCTTTGAGGATGAAGAGAGTTGGACCATTAAATATTCTGATTTAATTTCTAAAATTCTTAGTTTTTTCTTTCTTTTTTGAAAATTTTCTGTTTGATTTACGTACTTTAGGGCATGTTCAAAAACAGGAATTCCATTTACTTTTTCCTTTGCGATTGCGGCAAAATCAACATTTCCTTTTCGGTTAGCAGGTGTTAGTTTTAAAAAATATTCTTCCATGGTTGTTCTCCTTGTAAATTTGTTTGCTTATATTTTTTCATGCTTTTCCTCTACAGCGGAGACATGTTTCGTTGTCACCGCGCTTTCGCTGGTGTACTAGCTGCATGATAGTTAGAAGAACCTCTTTATTAGCTTGTTCATCTGTTATGTTGGATTTTCTGGTAATTCTGGTAATCGTAAAGCAGCGAAGTTTATATGATATTCGCAAGCCAATACAGCAGCGCAGGCAGGGCCTGTTCCATAAGGAAGCCCCTATATAACGCCGGCGCTTCGCATTGAGCACTTAATGAGGTTTTTTCGAGTTTAGTGCGAAAGTGGTTCCTCTGAACAAAGTGAAGGGGAACTTACATGCCTGAGTTTAGCGTCCGCTGCGTTCTATGCGGAGCAAGAGCGTGGTGACGTTGGAACAGGCCCTGCCGGAGCGGGCGGCTTTAACTTAACAGCAGGCCCTGCCGGAGCAGGCCGACTTATCAGCAGGCTCTATCAGAGCAGGCGGACTTAGCAACAGATTCTGCGCAGATAGATTTCGTACCTAAAATGAACTTTTTGAAAAAGCATATTTTCTCTGATTTTTTACTTTTTGGAGGATATATGGTTCTGATAAATCACATCTCCTGTTTCTATCGCATAAGCCGCCAGCCGTCCGCCAAACACGCATCCGCAGTCAATCGCAATATGTCCGTTTTCGCAATAGATTTTCGGTAAGTGATCTTCTCGTATGGTTATTGTTGGTGTATGTCCGGTAATGACAAAAATAGTCTGATCTGAATAATAACGCCTTTTATAATCCGTCCGTTTATCAATAAAATCAATAAATTCATAGTCTTTCAGGGGCTTATCCTCATGAAAATGATTAATTCCTGCATGGACGAGGATAAAGGTTTTTTCGCCTTCCCTGAGTATTTCATGGGATTTTGCATTTTCCAGAAATTCATTAATAGGTATCCGCTCTTTTTTGGGAAGCTTCATAAACTGTTTTGCTGTTGTAATTCCGCCGTCTTCCAGCCACATACGGAAGTCGGCAATATCTTCCGGAACGCAGTCCTCGAGATATTTATCGGCTAAATCCAATCCTTTCCTTCCCAGAAAATAAAGAAACATATAATCATGATTGCCTAAAATATAGGTAACATTCTTCCGACGAAGCAAATCCTGAAGGACTTTTATTGGCTCTGGACCACGATCGGCGGCATCACCTAAAACATAAAGCCAGTCGTCAGCAGAAAAGTGAATGTTATCCAGGAGAGCAAGAAATTCCCTGTAACAGCCATGAATATCTGAAATAACATAGCGCATATACTCCTCCTCACGTAAAGAAACGAAATAATTCAGGCATAAAAAGTTCTCAAATGAAATGATAATATTATTTTTGTTGAAATAATCATAACACAACCTTGGATTCCTGTCAATGGAAACATTAGCTTTAAATAAGATATGATAATAAGATAAAAAAATAATTGCAAAGCAGAATAAATATTTGTCAGCGGAGTTGTTTTTCGGGGACTGTTTTTTGTATTACAGCTGTTTTTTCCTTTGAAATACTTGACGGAGAAATGAAAAGAAATTATACTATATGGAATACATATGCTGGTTTAAATGAACTGCTTTAACCATAAACAGTAAGAAGTCCCCTTCCTCTATAGGTAGGGGATGAATTGC
>CAJUDX010000026.1 GCA_910584785.1 uncultured Lachnospiraceae bacterium
GCGGAGTTTCTTTACATGCTTCATCTTTACGGTGTCGCCATAAACAATCTTTAAAGCGTAGAGCTGTTCGCACTCCGCCACAAAATCAGCAAGTTTTATCAAAAGATTTGTCTGATTTTTGGTTACGGCTTTCTTCCAGACAAAAGTATTAGACAATAAGATTCCGAATATTGCCTAAGTTATTAATAAAGTGGAAATGATAAAAATGCCGAATATAATGTTTGTATTTGTGGATAATATATTGAATTTTGCCCCTCATTGTGCTACAATTCATTCTATGTTTTTATGATTATGCAGGAGGTTACGCAATGGCGGTTAGTTATAACAGGTTGTGGAAACTGTTAATTGATAAAGGTATTACGAAAACGGAAATGCGAAAAAGGGCGGGTATTAGTACAACCGTACTTGCTAAAATGGGAAAAAATGAAACTGTATCAATGGATACGTTGGCACGAATTGCCACAGTTATGGAATGTGGGCTTGACGATATTGTAGAAATAAACGTAGAATAATACGAGGTGTAAACATGGCTATTCATAATAAATCGCATCATAATCATGCACTTATGTCTTTGAACAAAATGCGTAAGGATAATACGTTAAAGCATAAGACAGCAACAGATTTTACAACGCCCGATAGAACTATGCTTTGCTTGAATATTATGGATTGTTTAGACTTTTTGAAAGCAATCCCTAACGAATCGGTACAGTTAATTTGCATTGATCCACCCTATAATCTTGAACTTGCAGGGTGGGACATTTACGATAATTATATTGAATGGGCTACAAAATGGCTTGATGAGGCGTACAGAGTTCTTTCAAAAAATGGTAGTATGGTTATTTTTGGTGGTATACAGTTCAGAGATGTCAAATCAGGCGATTTGATTGATATAATTCATCATGTTAGGCTTAATACGAGATTTAAGTTGATAAATACGATTATTTGGCGTTACAAAAACGGTATGTCTGCCCATAGATATTTTGCAAATAGGCATGAAGAAGTTATTTGGCTAACAAAAACAAATGACTATTATTTTGATTTAGATTCAGTTAGAGAACCTTATTCAGAAAAGGACCTTGAAGAGGCATTGAAAGATAAACGCCTAAATCCAGAAAATACAATAAAAGGTAAAAACCCAACAAATGTATGGGAAATCAATAGGCTTAATGGTAATAGCAAGGAACGTGTTGGACACCCAACACAGAAACCTGTTGCAATTATAGAGCGTTTTGTTCGAGCACTTTCATATCCGGGATCAGTTGTGCTTGATTTTTTTGCAGGAAGTGGAACAGTTGGACGTGTTTGTATTGCTGAAGGACGACATTGCTTGATGTGCGATAGCAATAAATCCTCTATTGATTATTTTAACAAGCACCTTGAACTTATGAGGGAATTAGGACAAAACACGGACTATATTCATATAGACAATGCAGAAGAATTTTTTACAAACTTAAAAGGAGAACAACAAGCTGAAAGGGAAACAGCAATCTGATAGGCTAACAACACAACAAAAGGCAGCAGATGGTGTTATTGGAATTTTTGATGAAGAAGCGCAGGAACATGACAGGAAAGTTTCTGATAATTCCAAAATCGTAGTACATAAGCTACAAGAGGAATTTCCAATATTGACTTTTAGATATAGGAAAAGCATTTCAAAGAAAGAGATAAACGAAGCATTACACGAAATTGATGACACTCTCGGACAGACTTTGTTCTTGCGAAGTGCGAGTATTATTCCAGATGGAGGAATTATTGAAGTTAAGGACGACAATGGAAAATGGCACATTGTAGTAGTTTCGGAAGCAAAGTTTCAAGGCAAAGATATTGATAATATAAAGGCTGGTATCAAAGTTGGAAAAAATGACAATCAAGATTTAATGGCGGCAGGAAATGCCATTGAACGGGCACATAAGAATGTTCGTGAAATTGCTAACTATATGTTGTCAGAGCCTTATTTTCCGTACATCTTGTTTTTAGAGGGTTCAAATTTTTTGACACATAATATTACGGTACAAAGACCTGACGGTAGTGATTATACATTGCATTATGATAATGGCATGCTCAACAGGCTTGATCGACTTACTGCTGCTAATTATGGTATGAAAGTAAATACCAATTTGTGCAAAAACAAGTTTGTCCTTTGTAATAGTCGAACAATTATGTTGCAAGCCGCTTCAATTTATACGCAAGGCGATGGAAGTCATTGGAAAAACAATGATATGATAAATGTCATGCTTGATATTGCACGAACATCTCTTAGTATGTTAGGTAATGTTCTGTTTAATCAATTAACAAGTAAGTAGAGATGTAATAACATCAGATCGCGAATGCCGCATGGTGATTATAGTGAAGAAAGATTGGAAAAAATACAGCAAATAATGTATGATATTAGAAAAACTGAGTATGAGATTAATTCTCAAAAAATAATTATTATAGGAGATTTTAATGAGATGCCATATGATAAAGGCTGTTTGAATGCAAATGGTTTTCATGGTCTGCCTGTATTAAGTGTTAAAGATAAATCTACAAGGAAAGTGAACAATATAGAGTATAGAAAATTTTATAATCCTATGTGGAATTTAATGGGAGATTTTACATATCCGCCGGGAACATATTTTTATAACCAGTCAAAACTACACTCACCAATGTGGTACATTTTAGAACAAAAAATTATGAGTAAGGATGTTTTGTCGTTGTTTGTAAAAGAAAGCCTGAAAATAATAACATCTTGTGGAGGTATAGATTTTGCTGAATTGGGAGCGTATGGTGCAGAGAATAATAAATTTGAAGTGTTTCTTACAGTTAAGAGATTGGAACATTATAGAAATAGAATGATGTTTGTAGAATATGGGAGTGTAGCATATCCTGCAACAGTTGTAATGAATGATTCATTAGCTGTTGAGTATAGTGATAAGAGGGATTTTGTATTTAGAGTGAACTCTATGAAGGATTTAGAGGATATGCTAAATACGATTATCAATTCGCAAACACTGGTAGCCCTTCTCCAAAATTTGATATATGTGCAAAGATTTTTATATAGAATCTTATGGAATGTGAATTTTATGATATAGAAAATTTAGATGGTTATTTTTCTGGAACTATGTATCTAATGATGGAAGATAAAAGATATATTTTAGATTTTGGTTATGATATAGAGTTTAGAAGATTGAAACTTATAAATTGCAATAATCCAATTCATAATTCATATGGTAAGTATTACACGAGTGAAGAATTAGAAAATGTGAAGATGTATTATGCGGACATTATTTTAGGAGAAATTCATAAATATTTGTTGAAAATATATATAAGAATAATGAAGGATTGGATATGAAAAATGAATATACCAAAAAGTAAGAAAAGAATAGGGAAGATGCCTTAGAATATATAAGTAAATGGCTAGATTGTTTTCTTAAAGTTGATTCCCAATATAAAAATTTGTTGGGAAACAATTTTATAGAACTTTTAACAGTTAAAGCTCAAGGAAATGAGGAATTAAATGAGAGGTTAAATCAAGTAATAAAAGGTATGGATGTTATGAGAAAGGTCTTTGAGTGAGTGGTGCCAAGAAATCAGACAAATAAAAATACGTCACACAAAAATAGCGATTTTCTGTTTTTTCAGCAATAAAAAGCATAGAAAAAGCCACAAGAAATGCTATTCAAATACCGTGAAGGAAGGTGAACAGTAACTTATCAGATTCAGGCGGTTTTTATGTGTTAAGCTTTCAGGATGGGGTGTAATAACTGTTAATGAAGAAAAAAATTATAATAAACATGAAGAAAGAAATTAAGACAGTGCGGCAGAGGTTAAACGGATGATTGATATAATGCAGACAAAATTACTAAAAAAACCCTTTATTATTTCAGTCATTGGCGCAGGAGGAAAAACGACGTGTATAGAGAGAATAGCGGAATCTGTCTGCAGGCAGGGAAAAAGGGCAGCGGTAGTGACGACGACGCATATGTGGATTCCTGAACGACACAGTGCGGCAGGCAAGCCATGGGAAGAGGCCATTCAGCAATTAAAGGAAGAGAGGATGGTTTATTATGGACTGAAGGCAGAGTCCAAAGGGAAGATGATATTTCCAGGGCAGGAAGCCTATCAGGCGATCTGTTCAGCGGCGGATGTGGTGCTGGTGGAAGCGGATGGGGCGAAAGAAAAGCCGATAAAGTTTCCGGATTGGAGCCGTGAGCCGGTCATTCCTGAAAATACGGACCGCATTATCTTGGTGGCTGGATTATCTGCCCTGGGAAGGCCGCTGGGCGAGGTCTGCCACCGGTGGGAGCTGTGCCGGGCTTTGCTGGATAAAGAAGAAAGCACAAAAGGAAAGCTTAATAAAATCACAATGCCGGAGTTTGTGGATAAAGAATTTCTGCTTTTTCTTTTACATTACGGTTATCTTCGGGAGTTAAAACTTCGTTTCCCCAAACTTATGCCTGTCGTGCTGCTTAACCAGGCAGACGATGAAAGAAAGAGGATGGATGGGAAATGGATCAGAACAAAACTGGGGGAGAGTGGTATCATATGCAGGGTGGTACAGTGCAGATTGCCGTAATTTACATGGCGTCCGGTTTTGGGAAGCGGTTTGGGGGAAATAAGCTTCTGGAAATGATTGAGGGGAAGCCGCTGTTTGCTTATGGTCTGGAGTTATTTGCCGGATGGGCAGACGATACGCAGAAAGCAAATAGTCCAATTAGGCTTAATGTTATCCTGGTCAGCCAGTATCAGGAGGTTTTGGCGGCAGGAAGAAACCTGGGCGTGCGCTGTGTGGAAAACCGGCAGGCCGGGGAGGGAATTACTGCTTCGATTCGCCTGGGACTTGAGGCTGCAGGGGATGCAGACTTTTATTTGTTTTCGGTGGCGGATCAGCCGTGGCTTAAGCAGAGTACTGTTAAACGCTTTATCAGAGAGTACTTGGAAGTTTCCGGGCAGTATAGTATCGGATGTCTGAGCGCCGAAAAGGGCGGAGGCGGGAATCCGGTGATATTTTCAGGGCGCTATCGCCGGGAACTTTCAGCATTAAGAGGAGATAAAGGGGGAAGCCAGATAATGAAGAAATATCCCGATGAGGTTTTCCGGGTTTGGGCAGGAGAGAATGAGGTAAAGGATATCGACAGGATTTCTGATTTGTGAGTGCCGGAGGATGAAGCCAAAAAGCTGCCGGACATTGGAGAAAAGCGAAGAATTATCCTTATCATTTCAAGGCCGGGGCCGATATATTTATTGTAAATGAATAGGCATATTCTGCCAGAAAGGAGAAGAAAATTATGACAAACGTTTCAACAACCTATCAGTACAATGGTTACAGCAGCTATCAGCCAAATATGCTGAACAGTCAGGACTGGGTGGATAAGGCCAACCAGGATGCGGAGAAGATTAAGAATAATACAACCTCCAAAACGGACAGCACATCCAAGACAGACAGTACCTCCAGCACTTCCGGTTCCAGCAGTGCGATTAGTGTGGGAAGTTCAGCAAGCACATCCACCTTTTTGTTAGCGTATCAGTCTCAGCTGGAAGATTTGGAAGCGTCGGCGTCGAAGCTGCAGATGAGCTCGAAGGATAATGTGTTCAGCAAATACGATGAAGCCGTAAAGAAAGCGACCGAGGACCCTTCAGAGAAAAATACGCAGGCAGTGGACAAGGCGCTTGATAACATTGTTTCTGCATTTAAGGATTTAGCGAATAAGTATAATAATACGATGTCCTTCCTTTCAAATAATGTGGAAAGAGGTTCAGGTATCAGCGCACAGATGGAAGCATTTAAACGGATGATGCCTCATGAAAAAACCTTAAATGCTCTTGGCATGGGGTACGATAAGAACGGCAAGGTAACGTTCGACGAGGACACATTCCGGGAGAACTGGGAGAAAGATCCGAACCAGATTAAGGATTTAATGGGTGGACAGTTTGGCATTGCCGAGCGCGTAGGTTCGAAGGCCACGGCAGTTCTGGATTCCTCTGTGGATAAGGTGATTGGCAGTGAAGAAGGTGCCGCTACTGGCGCTTATAAGCACTCAGGAAGCAGTACCAACACAAATACGACCACTTCCTTTACCAAGTCATCCCAGATGTCGGAATCCTTTATGCAGTTTGCTAGTTTTGCAAGGAGCGGCGCGTTTAATTTAAGTAATTATTACACCGTATCGATGCTGAATATGCTGGTATAGCGGATACATGGCGGCGGAGTTTTTCTCCGCCTCTTTTTTGTTTACTGTAAACGTTCACCGCCGATTAGGCGGTCTAAGATCAGGTATTCCAAGTGCGCCCGGCAGATTCTCATTTATGGTGGTATGACTGCTTGTGGGCGCATGAAGGTTGATAGGAAATTGTGTCCTATAAAGCAAAAATCCTCCGGAGGATGCGCACTCCGCGCCTAAGGAAACTGTCTGCTGACACAGACGCGCTCCGGCGCAAGAGTCCGATTCATTGGACTCTTTGTTCTATGAGAATTTAGATATGTAATTGTGGACAAGGTGATTTTTAAGAAGATTATTGGTGAATAAAATGGAAATTTTTTCCAACTAGTTTTTTTGTGTTTGACTGTACTGTACTTGACAGAGAAAAAAAAATGTAGCATAATAATATAAGACTTATGTATGTATAGTTTATTGCAAAACATTTATCGTTGGTTTGTGCATTTATGAGCTGATTGTGCTAGGATAAGTTGCCTTTAGTGTATAAGTAAAATTGAAGGAGAGGATAGAAATATGGCAGGGATTTATGGGAATGGAATAGGATTGACAGAAAAAATGTTAGATTATTTATGGGCCAGGCAGTCAATTACGCTGAATAACATTGCTAATGTAGATACCCCAGGGTTTAAGGCACAATACATAACTTTTGAGGAGGAACTAGCAAAACGATTAAAGAATGCCAGTGCTTACCGAAAAGCTCCTAAGCATGCAGTAGCACAGGCCATTGAAGATTCACGTGCACAGATGCATATAACGTGGGATGAATCCAGTCGCCTGGACGGGAATAATGTAGACATGGATCAGGAGCAGATTGAAGTTGTGCGGACTGCATATGAATATCAGTATATGTTAAGTTCCCTTAATAACGATTTTACCCGTTTAAAGAGTGCAGCGAAAACATTTTAACATGTTGATGATGAAGTTTGAATGATGGATAATTTGCTTGTTTACAAAAATTGAGGTTATAAAAATTGGTTTTTTATTATTCGGAAAAATTTAAAAATGTAGATGAGTTGTAACAAAAATTTGTGGATTTAATTTATATAGTTAGGAGGAAAAGGTATGCTAACTATTGAAGGCTTGATTGGAGTTTTAAGTTTATGTGTTGGTACTTTTGGTGTTGGTCTATCTGTAGGCACTTATATAGGTAAAAAAACACCACAAAAATAACCGTCCTGTCCTGAGAAAACAAACGGTTATCTTTGCATAGAATAATTGAATTTTTAGGTGTTATTGCATCAACATTATTCTAAAGTAATATTGATGAAATGTCAAGAATAATAAAAAACCAATTTTTTCCTTGTTTTTGAAATAAGAAAACATTGCATTTTTTTCTGAAAATTTTGCAATGTTTTCTTTTTTGAAAATAAAAAAGATAAAAAATTTTAGAAATTAGAAAAATTTCAATTATGCAAATTGGTAGAAAATGTAATAAAATAAAAAAATTTCCGACATCATTTTGACCTCTTTGTGAAGTAAAACACTTGACAGCGAAAAGATATTGTAGCATAATAATATAAGGCCTGTGTATAAATGATTTGTTATTAAATAGGCATAGTTAACTAACACATTTATTTGCGAATTTGACTGACTGTGAGAGGGCAAGTTATTGTTGGGAGTTTCTATATTTCAAGTAAAATTTTCTGCTTTTTTGTAGGATGAATAAAGTGAAAAGGGAGAAATTTTTTATTGGTTATAGTGAAACCAGAAGGAAAGGGAGAGGGCAGGAATATGTCAGAAGTTTATGGTGTTGGAACAGGTTAAAGTTTTTTTAACTGTTTATGGATATCAGTATATGCTGAGTTCTCTTAATAATGATTTTACCCGTTTAAGGAACGCGGCGAAAACATTTTAATGTGTTGGTCGCGATGGTTAAACGACCAGCATTTTCATTTTGTTTGTTAAAAATATGCTAAAGATTTGTTAAAGTTGTGTTAAAATGATTGCTGACGGAATAACCTGTATTCGGGTCAGCGAACAGGATAAGTGCTTGTAAAGGTACAGGGACGATTACCAGGATAAGAATAAGGAAGAAAAGGGAGAGCATATGGAAGGAGCAGCATTTATTACCCCTATGATGCCGTGGAATGCGATAGGTGTACAGGAAGAGGTGCGCCAGACAGCGGTGGTTAATGCGGAAGCATCCTTGTTTAAGGATGTATTTAAAAATACAATCAATCAGGTAAGAGAATCACAGGCGGATGTGGAAATTAAGCAGTATCTTCTGGCTACGGGCCAGTTGGATGATGCACATGCCCTGCCTATCGCAGAGGCTAAGGCCGGCTTAAGTCTGGATGTATTGATTGGCCTTCGCAATAAGACACTGGAAGCTTATAATGAGCTGATTAAGATAAGTATTTAAGTTTCCTTATTAAATTATGACAAAGGTTGGATAAAGACGTGCAGAATTTAAAAGAAAGCTGGCTTAACATACCAGAAAAAACGCGAAAATTAATTGCCATACTTGCCGGAGGAACAATCGTACTTGCATTAATTGCGCTACTTGTTCTTAATCTTGGACGAAATACCGATTACAGCACATTGTTTACCGGGTTGAGCCAGGAAGAAGCCCAGCAGGTAGTGAACCTTCTTCAGGATCAGGGCATAGACTATCGTTATAACAGTAATGATGGGGCGATTCGGGTTCCCGAAGCCTCCGTCGATCAGACCAGGGCCCGACTGGTCAGCCAGGGTTATCCCAAGAGTGGTTTTACATACGATATGTATTTGAAAAATACGGGCCTTCTGACCACAGAGTCAGATAAGGAGCAGATTACCCTTTATGAGCTGCAGGACCGTTTGGGTGCGACTATCCGTCTCTTTGAAGGAGTGCAGGATGCGAAAGTTACGATTGTTTTGCAGGAACCTCAGCGCTTTGTTATTGATGATAACTCCGGACAGGAGGGATCGGGATCAGTTGTAATCACCATGCAGAACGGAAGCAGCCTGACGGCGGAGAAGGCGAAGGCGGTTAAGAATCTGATTTCCCATTCCGTTAAGGGTGTAAACTTTACGAATGTCCGCGTATTTGACGCGATGACCATGCTTGAAGTGGACGGTGATATCGGGGACTCCGGTTCTGGTACAGGCACCGATACCATCAGCCTGACCAGTATGGTGGAAAACAGTATTGCAGCGAATGTCCGCCGGGTGTTGGAACAGCTTTACGGGGCAGGGAATGTAGCCGTATCCGTAAAGGGAACCCTGAACATGGAACGCCTGATTCAGGAGAACACTCAGTATACCGTGCCGGAAAAGATAGATAATGAAGATAAAACCGGTCTTTTACAGACGGAAGAGGTAATGAACGAAAGCACGAATGCCGCTTCTCAGGATGCCGGCGGGCTGGTGGGAGCTGATGCGAATGCCGATACGCCCCGGTATACAAATGAGGATGGAACACAGCAGGTTAATGATTCCTATTCCAACGGAAGTGCGGCGCGACTTTGGCTCTATAATACGTTAAAAGAGCAGAGACAGGTGGACCCCGGTGTTTTGGAGGATACCTCGGTTGCTGTGACGATTTTAACTTCCGACCAGACGGTGTCGGATCAGCAGCTTCTCAGGCTGACGGCGAATGCGTCGGGGATTCCTGTGGATGTGATGAACGATAAGATAACCATCGTCCGCTATAATCCGCCGGCAGGCGAAGAAGCGCAGCCTCCAGTTACGCAGGTGGTTAATCTGTTTGATGTGATTAAGGCTACGGTGCCCTGGCAGGTATTGGCTGCCATCGGTGCGGCGATTGTCCTTCTGCTGCTGTTGATAATTCTTCTGATGCTGAAAAGAAGGAAGAAGAAAAAGGCCGAGCTTGTCCTGGGTGAGGGTGAGACCCTTGAGGGAGAAGAGGCCGGAGCGCTTCCCGGCGGTGAGACTGAGCTGGATGAAAATGGTCAGCCTAAGCCTCGCTTAGACCCGACGTCGGAGGAGATTGAAGATGAATTTACCAAGAATGAAGAGATCCTTAATCTTCGGATGCAGCGCAGCCTGCGCCTGAAGCAGAATATTTCGGAGTTTGTGGATCAGAATCCGCAGATCGCGGCTAAGCTGATTCAGAGCTGGCTGAGAGGAGAGGAGGACTTAGGCGATGCCAGAAGAAAGCAGTCAAAGTAAATTAGAGGAAGCGCCGTTGACCGATGTACGGAGCAAGGCGGCTCTGGTTGTGGTATCGCTTGGCGCTGACCGCGCCTCGCAGATTTATAAATACTTAAGTGAGCAGGATATCGAGGACCTTACCTTTGAAGTGGCGAAGCTGGGGAAAACCAGCAACTCCCAGGTGGAGGCTACCTTAGACGAATACTATAAGCTGTGCCTGACCCATAAGATGATGACTGACGGCGGCTTAGATTACGCCAGAAATGTACTGGAAAAGGCCTTTGGTGAGTCAACTGCCAGAAATCTTTTGGAAAAGGTTTCCAAGACCCTGCAGTCCAAGCCCTTTAACTTCTTTATGAAGGGCGACCCGAAAGCTCTCTTTTCCTTATTGCAGAATGAGCGCCCCCAGGTGATTGCCCTGATTATGGCGTATATGGACACGATGCAGGCGGCGCAGGTGCTGGAGGAGCTTTCCGATGAAAAGCGAATCCAGACGGTAGAATGTATGGCAAAGATGGATAGGGTATCGCCGGAAGCGATTTCGATTGTCGAGGAAGAGATGAAGCGCAAGTTTGCCACCATCATTACCAGCGAGGATAATATGAGCCTGGGCGGTGTGGACTATGTGGCAGATATGATGAACCATGTGGATCGAAGCAGCGAGCGAAAGATTTTCGAGGAACTGGGGAAAAGAAATCCCGATTTGGCACAGGAAATCCGCGACAAAATGTTCGTGTTCGAAAACATCCTGGATATGGACGACCGTTCCGTACAGCGTTTTGTCCGGGATTGTGATACCAAGGATATTGTATATGCATTAAAGAATGCTTCTGAGGATATGCGGGCGATCTTCTTTAACAATATGTCCAAGCGTACTGCCGACACGGTACGGGGCGATTTGGAGATAACGACAAATGTGCGCTTAAAGGATGTAGAAGAAGCGCAGCAGCGCATTGTTAATATTATCCGTGACTTAGAGGAGAGAGGCGAGGTAATCATTAAGAAGGGAGGCGACGATGACAACATTATCGTCTAACCGGATTATTAAACGCCCGGACGCCGCAGGATTAGTACAGCAGTATGTACCGCTTATCCCGGCGCCGCCCACCGGCGAACCGCTGGTGAAAAAAGCGATGTTCCCCCACTTAACCGCGGAGGGAAAGGAAAAAAAGGAAACGCCTACAGAACCCCTTTTGCCGGAAAAAGAGGAAGAGAAAGAAGCGGATGCTGCCCAGGAGGAGGCCGCTGCTGCCCAGGAGGAGCTTTCCCGGCAGTGGAGGGAAGAGGCCAGGCAGCTTTTGGAGGAGGCTAAGCAGGAAGCAAAAGAACTTCTTGAACAGGCCAAAAGTCAGGCGGAGGAAGAGTTGGCGGCAGCTAAGGAAGAAGGCTACCGCACCGGCTATGGAAAGGGCTACCGCGAAGGCATGGCCCGGGGTGAGGCGGACTGTAAGGAGAATTACAAGGAAAAGCTGACCACCTTTGAAAATGATATCCGCCGCGCATTAGCTTCGGTGGAACAGGCGAAGGAAAACAGCCTGCGCCGCTATCTGGACGAGTTAAAGGACTGTGCCATCGCCATCGGCGAAAAGGTTATTCATATCAGCCTTCGATCCAGCGGCGAGGTGATTAAGCGAATGATTGTCACCGCTACGGAAAAGCTGAAAAAAACTGCCTGGGTAAAGATTTATATTGATAAATGCGACTACGATATGATGATGGAGACGGATGCGGACATCCTCGACGAGCTCTCCCATCTTTCCGATAATATCAAGTTTATCGTGATGGATAAGGAAGAGCGTGGGAACTGTATTATTGAGATGCCGGAGGAAATCGTGGACGTCAGTGTAAGCACACAGATAGAAAACATTAAGGACATTTTGGAAAATGTGCGAATATAGGAGCTTTTTATGTTTGAAAAAATTCCTTCGCTGATTAGTAAATCAGAAACGGTGAGCCATATCGGAAAAATTGAAAATGTGGTGGGAATGTCCATGGAGGCATCCGGCGGTCGCTCCAGCATCGGTGATATTGTCATGATTTATAACGAGGAGCAAAACCGGCAGATGCCGGCGGAGGTGGTTGGCTTTAAGGATGGAAAGATCCAGCTGATGACTTATGAAGCAACCAGCGGCATTTCATCGGGTAGCTTTGTGCGGAACACCCGCAGAAGGCTTAAGGTTCCTGTGGGTGATTTCCTGAGGGGAAGAATTATCAATGCTATGGGTGAGCCGATAGACGGCAAGGAGGGATTTACTTCTCCCCGTTATTACACTGTACACAGCCCCTATATTAATCCGTTAAACCGCCCTCCGATTCGGGAAAGGCTTGAATTTGGCGTAAAAGCTATCGATGGACTAAATACCATAGGAAAAGGACAGAGAATTGGCATTTTTGCTGGTTCCGGTGTGGGAAAGAGTACATTGATGGGCATGATTGCCAAGAATGTAAAAACCGATATTAACGTTATTGCCCTGGTAGGCGAGCGTGGGCGCGAGGTTTTGGAGTTTGTCGAAAAGGACCTTGGCGAAGAAGGGATGCGGCGCTCTGTTTTAGTCGTTGCGACCTCAGATCAGCCGGCGATGCTCCGCATGAAATGCCCGCTTGTGGCGACAACGATTGCAGAATACTTTAAAGATCAGGGCTTTGATGTTCTGCTGATGATGGATTCCTTAACCCGTTATGCTATGGCACAGAGAGAAATCGGCCTGGCTATCGGCGAACCCCCGATAGCCAGAGGTTATACGCCATCCATCTATGCTGAGTTTCCCAAGCTTCTGGAGAGAAGCGGGAATTTTGGAAAGGGCTCCATTACCGGTGTCTACACCGTATTGGTGGAAGGTGATGACACCAACGAGCCGATTTCCGATACCGTTCGTGGTATCTTAGACGGACACATCGTCCTCAGCAGACAGCTGGCGAACGAAAATCACTTTCCGGCGATTGATATTGGGGCAAGTATTTCCCGTTTGATGGTGGAAATCGTCTCCAGGGAACACCAGTCCATAGCATCCCGCCTGCGCAACCTCTTAAGTTTGTACCAGAAAAACGCAGACTTAATTTCCATCGGAGCTTATAAGCGGGGAACAAATCCCGCACTGGACGAGGCTGTTTCCAAAATCGGTGCTGTAAATGCATTTTTGCGGCAGGGAGTGAATGAGAGCTTTTCCTATGAGGAAACATTGGCACAGATAAAAACCATTGTCAGTTAATTTCGGAGGGGAAAACATTGAAGCAGTTCAGCTACCGGCTGGAAACCGTTCTGGCCTATAAAACACAGGTTCTGGATAATTTAAAAACCGAACATGCGGTGATAGTACAAAAGGTAAACCGTAAGCAGGAAGAAATTAAAGGGCTAAATAAAAAGCTGGTAAGCTATGAGAGCGGCTTTAACGAGGTAAAAGAAAAAGGCGCTGCTATAGAGGCCTACCGGCTGTTTGACATGTGTATCGGGCGGATGGAAGAGATAATTGATGAGGAAAAAGAGCATCTAAGTGAACTTCGCCGCGAAGAGGACGCCAAAAAGCAGGAGGTTGTGGAGGCTAAGGTCGATACTTCAAAGTTTGAGAAATTAAAAGAAAAGAAATTCCAGGAATACCAGAAAGCTGTGATGAAGGCAGACGAACAGTTTATCGAGGAATTTGTTTCCAACACAACATTGCGGGAGAAAAGGCAGTATGGTTAAATTTAGGGTAATCACAGCAAATTGTCTTATCCCGTTTATCGATGGGAGAATGACTGCTGCTGATTATAATAGATAATCCATAGTTATCCTTTAATCTTTGATTATATTTCGGATGGCTATAAGAAAGGAGGAATGGAATGGATGGAGCAGTAAAATTGCCCGGCGCGCAGGTGAGGGTAAATGCGGCAAACCGGGTACAGTCGGCACAGACTTCCGGCACAGGCGTTGAGTTTATCAGGCTTTTGCAGGCCAAGGGCGACCAGACGAAAACTTCCAGCCAGGAGAAAACTCAGACAAAGACGGAAAATGCAGTAAAAAAACCGGCAAAGGATGGGAAGGATAAGCCAGATTCCCTAAATGACGGGAAGGTTAAGGAAGAAGTGGCTGGAAATGCGGAAACCAAAGAAGAGGTTGACGCCCAGGAGATGGCCCAGCAGGCAGCCGCAGAGCAGACTGCTGCGTTACTGGCAGGAATGCTGGTGGAAAACCAGGAGGTCAATGTCAGTGAGGCTTTACCGGGAACGGAAGCTGTGGGTGCTGTTGAGGTGCCGGCAGAGGGCGTTTCGGAAATGCCGGTGATTGCGGATGAACATGCCGCGGAACTTAATCTGGCACAAAACCTGGCAGAAGCCGCAGAGGTGAAGCCGGAAACCGCAGTTGTGCAGACCGCAGTTCAGGAAGCCGCAGAGCAGCCGGAAAAGGCCGCGCAGGTGGAGATGCCGCAGCCGGTAAAGGAAGAGACTGTAAAAGAGACGAAGCCGGTGGAGAATAAGGCAGAAAAACCCGAACCGGAAAGGGTGAATGAATCTGTTCAGGATGCAGCAAGAGCGCCAAAGGCAGAGGAAAAGCCGGAAGCCGGAAAGCAGTCAGGCCAGGAAAACCTTGCAGAGAAAAACAATGCTAGGGCTGACCAGGGAATCGCCGTGGACGGTGAGAACAGTCAGGCACAGGCAGCTGCGGGTGCGGAGAGTTTTAAGGTGTTTGGGAATCAGCAGAATGGATGGTTTGGACAGAAAACCGAAACCGTTACCATGCGGACTACACCGGAAACGATGCCGCAGGACTTGGGAAAAGCCCTTGGTGCAAAATTGGCAGAGGGAGCGAGAACGCTTACCGTGGAGCTGGAACCGGCAAATTTAGGAAAGCTTACGATTCGCCTGACCTATGAAGGGGATCGGGCAGCGGTTTCCATTATGGCGACCAATCCCAAGACGCTGGAACTCTTAAACCAGAAGGCTTCCGAGATTGCAGCAATCCTGGAAGAAAAAACCGGACAGGAGACCTTGATTTTTACCCAGAAGCCGGAAACCAACCAGGAAAACTACGATCGAAACCCGGATGGCAAGAGAGAACGGGAAGAACAGGAAGAGCGGCATCAGCAGCAGAATAAAGAAGAACATCAGAACTTTGATTCCTTTGCACAGCAGCTTCGGCTTGGCTTGGTTTAGGGGTTAAATGAAACAGATGTGTAAGATGAGGGAAGGAAAGCAAGATGGCAGTAGAAGCAGGTTCAATTAGCGGAACGACTGATCCTTATAAGGTTTATTCCTATAAGCCGGAGAGTAATGATAAAAACACCATTTCCATGACGGGTTACTTTCAGCTTTTGGCAGCACAGCTCCAAAACCAGGATATGACCAATCCCATGGATAACAGCGAGATTATGGCGCAGATGACGCAGATGGCGATGGTGCAGTCATTGAACGCGATGACGTCAGCCGTGGATACTTCAACCTCGGTTACGACGCAGACCTATGCGGGCGGACTCCTGGGCCAGGAAGTGACGATGGCGGTTGTCAAGGAAAATGAATGGGGCGTGGAAGTGCCGATCGGGGTAAAATATGCTACGGTGGAAAGCGTTGACTTTACCAGCGGTTCCCCGACGATACGGTTAAAGGACGACCCGAAAAGCTATCAGTTAGCCCATGTTGTCGGAATGGGGCAGGTGCCTGACCCGTATAAGACCGATGTTGACACGGAAGGTTCGGAAGAGGATAAGAAGCCGGATGAAGTAGAAAAGCCGGGTGAAACCGAAAAACCAGGCGAATCTGAGAATCCAGGCGGAACCGACGAAACGGATAAGCCGGAAACACCGGGAACGGGAGACATTACAGAAAACAGTTAATGGATAACGGGGGAAAGCGGTAGCGTAGCAGAAAAAGATTATCTTTTGGAGAGGAAAAATAATGGATGTAAATGGACTGTCGAGATACCAGAGACAATCCGGCATCCCCGGCCAGAATACTGAGGCGCCTGGAACCGGGGGAAATCAGGCTGAGTTTCATAAACTCCTTCAGGACAGGGCAAAGGTCGGCTTGAATTTTTCCAAACATGCTGCAAAACGTATGAATGAGCGGGGTATTGCCGTTGATACTCAATTAATGAATGATCTGGAACAGGCCGTGGAGGGTGCCAGGAAAAAGGGCGCAAAAGATGTGGCGATTATAGGTTCCAGAGGAGTATTTATAGTAAATGTACCCAATAATATGGTAGTTACAACCATGTCCCAAAATGATATGCGGGAAAGAGTATTCACAAATATTGACAGTGCCGTTCTTATGTAAGCGGGACCTCGAATGAGGACGCCGATTTGTTCCGTCAGAAGAGCGGGGCGAAGGAACGGAAGAAAGGAATAAAAAGACTATGTTAAGATCAATGGATTCAGCAGTTGCAGGGCTTCGTGCCCATCAAAATAAGATGGACGTTATCGGTCATAACCTGGCGAACGTAAATACATTTGGTTTTAAGGCACAGACCTATACGTTTAAGGAGGCGATGTATCAGACGTCGAGTGCATCAACTGGTGGAACAAACGATGCTGGTGGTTCCAATGCAGCTCAGTATGGTTATGGTACGTTGATGGGAACCATTGGCGTGGATATGACTGCCAGTACACCGTCTTATGTTGGTGGGATGAATGCAACGATTAATGGCGAAGGCTTTTTTATGACTTCTACAAAAAAAGAAAGCACTGGAGTAGCAATTAATACTGATGTTAAGACATCAAAAGTTGATTGGGATTATACTAGAGTTGGACAGTTTTCTATAGATAGCAAAGGTTATGTAGTAGATGGTAATGGTAACTTTGTATATGGCTTTTATCCAGGTACTACAAACTTTGATGCCACCACCGGAAAGTTGTTAGCAGGTGCGACATTACAGCCTTTGCGTATTCCAACCGCAGTTGCAGAAAATGGTGGAAAATATACCTGCACCTTTGACACTGGAGATACAGATAAAGCGCTTAAAGCAACTAGCGTAAGTATTAATAAATTAGGTGAAATTACAGCAACCTTGACTACTGATGACGATCCACCTAAAACTTATGCTGGTGTGCATGTTGGAACCCTTGCTCTTGTTACTTTTCAAAACCCAGAAGGTTTAACAAAATCAGGTCAAACTTATTATAAGGCAAATGAAAAGGATAATACAGGACGTGCTGATGCTACTGTTCCAGGTGGTGATGGTGTAGCTTCTTTAATGTCCGGCTACATCGAAGCCTCCAACGTAGACCTTGCCAAGGAGTTTGCTGATATGATTATGACCCAGAGAGGTTTCCAGGCTAATTCCAAGATGATCACGGTCAGCGACGAGATGTTAAGTGAATTAGTTAATATGAAGCGATAGTAAAACATCAATGAAGCATTAATCAACCATAAATAATAACACCAATTAAACGATAGCCCACAATCGTTGACAATAATATCAGGTAATAATATTCAGGTATCAATTTATGAGAAGGCGGAAAAGTGCAGATCAGAGGATAATGGACAGAGCGAGGGAAGCCCGCATGGACAGGATATCCGGGAACAGATTAAAAGAAAGACGAGGCTCCTACTCCGAATCTGGAGTAATTCAGGACCCCAAGGATGGAGGAAAGAGTATGATCAGGGTAACACGGTTAAATGGCGAGGTGCTCTATCTAAATATTTTGCAGATAGAATCGATGGAATCCATACCCGAAACAAAGATTAAGATGATGAATGGTGATTACTTTCTTGTAAAGGATTCTGCCGATTCGGTTATCGCGCAGTTGAAAGCGTTTTTCCTCAGCTGTATTGCTATTGATGGGGGATTGACGAAATAGACTTTTTCATATATTTTATTTAGGAGGAGAAAGACATGGATGTGTCAACACTCATAGGTTTTATATTAGCCATTGGCTTGTGTGTATGGGGAATTGGACCCAGTAAGCTGGGAAACTTTGTGGATATGCAGAGTTTGGCAATTGTTGTCGGAGGAACCATAGCAGCAATCGTTGCAAGTTACCCGTTCCGTTTACTGAAGGATGTGCCAAAGCATTTTGCAGTACTGGTCAGAGGGAAGAAGTATAATATTCCCAAACTGGTTGATCAGCTGGTTGATCTGGCAATGCTTGCCAGACAGAGCGGGCTTTTGGCCCTTGAGGAGAAGGCGGAGGAGATCAAGGAACCTTTCTTTAAGCAGAGTATCCTGATGATAGTGGATGCGAGTGATGCGGAAAAGGTCAGGGATATGCTGGAAAAGCAGATGGACGATATGATGGCCAGACACGACGAGGTTGCCGGTATTTATGAAAAGGCTTCCTCCTACGCTCCGGCGTTTGGTATGATTGGTACGCTTATCGGTCTGATTAACATGCTTAAGGGCTTAAACTTAGACGGCGGCGGTGGCGCCAGCAGTCTGGGTGAAGATATGTCCGTGGCATTGATTACAACCTTTTACGGCAGTGCTTTTGCCAATATTTTCTGTCAGCCGATCGCAAAGAAATTGAGAATCCGCCAGGCAGAGGAAGAGTTATATTGTACAACGGTAGTGGAAGGGATTATGGGAATCCAGGCAGGAGAGAATCCCTCATTCCTGAGGGAGCACCTCCTGTCCTGTATGAAACAGTCTCAGCAGAAGAAGCTTCTCTTAAAAGCCCAGAAGAGCGGCGGCGGTGAAGGTGGTGACAAATAATGAGCAGGCGGAAAAAAGGCGGCGGCGGAGGCGAAGATTGCGGAAGCTGGATGGATACATACGGCGATATGGTGACGCTGCTTTTGTGTTTCTTCGTAATGCTGTACTCGATGTCGGATATTAACCAGCAGAAGTGGGAAATCTTTGTCAAGAGTATTTTTCCCAATGCAGGAGATACGCAGCAGATTGCGATTAATGAGAATATCGCCGAGGGAGAATTTGATGTATCGGGTAATCTGGAAATGGATATTGATCTGACCCCGGATTCGATGGAACAGCTTTTTCTTGCTCTTGTGCAGAAGCTGCAGGAGAGCGGTATTGACGGCGTATCCGTCTCTCAGGGCGAGGGCTACACCTTCGTTGCTTTTGAAAACCAGGCGTTTTTTACCGGAGACAGTTCGATTCTGACGAGTGAAGCCACGAAAATACTGGATGTTTTCTGTGAGATTATTGCCCCGCAGGCGGAGAATATTTCACAGATTGAAATTATGGGTCATACCGCTCAGGCGGACCCGAATAAGCCGAATAATCCAAGAACAGACCGGCTGCTATCGTCTGCGCGTTCAGCTGAGGTGGCTGCCTATATTCAGAATAAAAATATTATCGACCCAAGTAAGCTGGTGGGCATCAGTTATGGGCAGTTCAGGCCGGTGGATACCTTTGAAACACAGGAAGGCCGGGCTAAGAACCGAAGGGTGGAATTTCTGATTGTGGATAAGGGCGCAGATATTAAGAGTATGAATGATTTCTATGAGGAAATTTATAACGGTGATAACACAGGTACGGTGACAGGAAATGCTATGCCTGCCCCGGATGAGGATGTGTTTACCCCGGTTGACGGCAGCATGGAGGGGGCTGGCAGCATGGTTCCAGAGGCGGTAGATGCCGATCCGGCAGTAACGCCGGATAACGTGACAGCCGAATAAGAATGAGAAAAGGTGGCTTTTAACGATGGCAGACGTATTATCCCAAAGTCAGATTGACGCGCTTTTGAAGTCCATGCAGGGCGGCGGGGGCGATGCTCCTCAGGACAACACAGAGAAGGAAGAGAAGGCAGCAGCCAGCGTCAAGCAGGAAAAAGAAACGATTAAATATAACAAATACGACTTTTACAGCCCCAGGAAGTTTACCAAGGATAAGCTGAAAATCCTGACAAGTGTGTTTGAAAATTATGCCCGGATTATTACCTCCCGTGTCAATGGTGTGTTCCGGGTAATGACGGATATCACAGTAATGGAAGTTCAGGAGCGGCGTTATTACGAGTTTGTCAACTCTCTTAACGAAAATGATTTGGTGACGATGGTCAATACCATTATTCCTAATTATAACCGGAAGCTGGTTCCTTTGATGATTTATGTCACGCCTGGTCTGGTAATTACGTTGATTGAGCGTATGCTGGGCGGCGGCGAGGATGTAATTAAAGTTAAGCCCGGATATCGGTATTCAGATGTAGAGATTGCGTTGTACCGCAGAATCCTGACCTATCTTATCCAGGCCCTAAAGGATGGTTTTTCTAATTATTTAAGTATGGATTTTGAAGCCCAGAGGATTGAAGAAAATCCCAGTATGATACAGGATGTAGGTGTTGATGAAACGGTAGCCATTATTCTGCTGAATGTGGATGTGGCAGGACTTGCGGTGGAGAGGATACGAATTTGTATGCCTGGAAATCTTCTGGAATCGATTTTCCAGGTTATTGATACCCGCAAGCATCTGGCAAAGGGCTATGCCTTTGAAGATAACCGGGAGACGATTTTGGAGAATATCCGTCAGTCGCAGCTTCCGATTACCGGGCAACTCGGTACAGTGGCTCTGGATCTGAGCGATATTTACCACCTGAAGGTGGGCGATGTTATCGATATGAACAAGCCCAAGGACAGGGATGTAAAGGTCTTTATCGGCAGGCAGCCCTGGTTTACTGGTAAAATGGGTGTATATAAAAAGAATGTGGCAATTCAGATTAGCCAGCGGCTTTTTGAAGATGAAGAAGAGTCGCCGGACGGGGTTTCATCCGGGGAGGAAGGTATTTCCCTAGAGGGTGAAGAGCGGCTTGCCGCGTCTGAGTAAAAACAAGATTATTTTTTAGGAAAAGAGAGGGAAAAGAAATGGCAAAGATTATGCTGGTTGATGACGCTGCGTTTATGCGGATGATGGTAAAGAATGCACTGACGAAGAGTGGGTATGATAACTTTGTGGAGGCCCAGGACGGTGCAGAGGCAGTGAAGAAGTATGAGGAAGAAAAGCCGGATATGGTCATTATGGATATCACAATGCCAAATATGGACGGTCTCCAGGCCTTAAAGAAAATCCGGGAAAATGATCCAAACGCCAAGGTGGTAATGTGTACCGCTATGGGCCAGGAGGGAATGGTAGTGGACGCGATTAAGTCCGGTGCAAAGGACTTTATCGTAAAACCCTTTAATGCGGAGCGTATCGTGCAGACGGTGAATACAATTTTAGGTCAGTAGGCAGGCAGGAGGAATTAGAATGGCTTTTTTAAGTTCGTTTGACATCAGTGCGTCTGCTCTGAGTGCACAGCGTATACGTATGGATATTGCTGCAGAAAATATTGCCAATATTGATACGACCAGAACCGAACGCGGCGGCGCTTACCGCAGAAAAGACGTGCTGTTTGAAAGTTATGGAGCAGGGTCTTTTCGTGAGGCCCTTCGCACCGCTTCGCAGGGAAGAGGTTTTCCCGGAAGAAATGCAGGTGTGCGGGTTGCGGGAATTATTGAGGACGACCGGGAGATGAAGCAGGTTTATAACCCGGGACACCCGGATGCGGATGAAAGTGGATTTGTGACTATGCCCAATGTGGATTTGTTAAAGGAAACGGTTGATTCGATGTCGGCTACCCGATCCTATGAAGCAAATGTTACGGCTTTGAATGCCATGAAGCTGATGGCGCAGAAGGCTTTGGACATCGGTAAATAACCTTCGTCCATAAGAAAAATGAGAAAAAGGAGATTGAACAATGGGCGCTAGCAGCTTTAACGAAATGGAACTGGACGCCATAGGGGAAATAATGAACATCAGTCTCGGCGCTTCTGCAACTGCAGTTTCTACGATGCTGAGCACGATTGTGAATATTACCACGCCAATAGCCAGTGTTTTGCGCAAAGATGAGTTTGAATTTAAACGTCTGGAACCGGCGATTGGTGTGGAGATTGACTATGTAGAAGGTCTGGAAGGCAAGAACATTATGATGTTCCGCCGGGAGGACGTGCGCATTATCGTAAATACGATGATGGGAGAGGAAACCAGTTCGGAGGATTTTGAACTGGATGAGCTTCATATCAGTGCTATCTGCGAAGTCATGAATCAGATGATGGGTGCTTCCGCTACGGCTTTATCCGAATTTTTGGGAATGATTGTCAATATATCTACGCCAAAGTCCTTTGAGGTAGGAGAACCGGAGGATTTTAAGGATAAGTATTTTATTGATGAGGACGGCATGGTGGTTGTACGCTTCCGCCTGGAAATTGAAGGCAAGATGGAAAGTGAGTTTATGAACATTATGCCGATTGGTCTGGCAAAGAAGCTTTTAGCTCCGTTTGAGGCTTCGCTTGGAGAGGCAGAGCCTGCGCCAGCTCCGGAACCTGCACCTGAACAGCCGCTTGTGGCAGAACCGGAAGCCTCATCTTCGAATGCGACGATGTCGCAGGCTGAGATGGATGCGATGTTTGCCGCAATGCGTGGGGACAGTGCACCGGCACCTGCCTCAGAGCCAGAACCGGAAGCTTCATCTTCGAATGCGACGATGTCGCAGGCCGAGATGGATGCGATGTTTGCCGCGATGCGCGGAGAGAGTGCGTCAGCGCCCGAACCAGCCCCGCAGCCAGCACCTGCTCCGGCCCCACAGGCAGCACCGCCTGTACCCCCAACAGCACCGGCGATGCCGCAGGGTATGGCATCCGGCGGGCAGCCCTATTATCCCTATCCGCCGATGGGGTCCGATCCGATGATGCTTCAGCTGTTAAATCAGATGCAGCAGACCCAGGCGCAGATGATGGAGATGATGAAGAATGTCAACAAGGCTCCGGCCCCGGCGCAGCAGGGCGGCGGTTCGATTATTCGTCCGCTGGAATCCTCGCAGATTTACGAAACTGGAGGAAACGGGGAAGAGGACAAGACAAACCAGGAGATGCTGATGAAGGTTCCGCTGGAGGTTTCGGTGGAAATCGGAAGAACGAAGCGTCTGGTTCGGGATATTCTGGAGTTTACCCAGGGAACCTTGGTTGTTCTGGACAAGATGGCTGGAGAGCAGGTGGATTTGTTTGTCAATGGTCAGTGTATTGCCCGCGGAGATATCGTAGTTGTTGAGGATAATTTTGGTATCCGTATTACCGAGATTGTATCCAGGGAAATAAATCCAGAAAGCTTATAAGATGAATGGTTTGACCTTGTTTCAGGCAGTATTTACTGTGGTGGGTGTTTTTTGCCTTGCTTATTACTGCAGCAGGCTGTTGGGAAGGCAGTGGGGAAAGGCTTCTGTGTCCGGCAATATGCGGGTGATTGAGCATATCCAGGTGGGACAGAACCAAAAACTTCTTCTCCTGCAAGTGAATGAGCAGTATTTCCTGCTTGGCGTCAGCCAGGCTGGGATTCAGCTGTTAACCAAGGTGGAGGGGGAGTTTTTGGCACCGGAGGTTTCACTTCCAGGCCAGACCCAGCCTCCTTTTCAGGAGCTGCTGAAAAAATACCTGACGCCCCGTCAGAAGAAAGGGGGAGAAGGGGATGACTGACCTTCTGACACAGTTAAATGGCGGGAATGTCCCCGCTCTGGATTTAATTTTTTTGCTTACCTTTGCGGCCTTGCTTCCTTCGATTGTGGTTATGATGACCTCATTTACGAGGACCATTATTATCCTTTCGTTTACCCGAAATGCAATGGGTGTCCAGCAGTCGCCGCCCAATATGGTCATGGTGGGCATCGCATTATTTTTAACACTGTATATTATGAGTCCGGTGATGGACCGGATTAATGAGGAAGCTTACCAGCCTTACCTGCGTGAGGAAATCAGCCAGGAGGAGGCGGTGGAGCGGATGATTGTTCCATTAAAAGAATTTATGCTGAGAAATACCGAGGTTGAAACTCTGGATCACTTCCTGCAGATTTCGGGAACTGAACTCAGGGAAGATCCGATGGAGTATTCTCTGACGGTAATTGTACCTTCCTTTATGACGACAGAGTTAAAAAACGGCTTTATCGCTGGTTTTTTGATTTACCTGCCGTTTTTGCTGGTGGATATTATCGTTTCCACTACCCTGATGTCCATGGGTATGGTTATGCTGCCGCCGGCGATGGTTTCCCTGCCTTTTAAGCTTTTGCTTTTTGTGACAGTGGATGGCTGGGAACTGTTATTTACCAGTATTGCTACCATTTACCGATAAACCTGAGAGTACTGTGTTTGGAGAAAGGAAAGATGTAGAATGACGGAAGTAGAGATTCTTGATATTTTGTATTATACCTTCCAGCTGGCCTTAAGGTTGACGATGCCTTTTCTGCTGACCAGTATGATAGTCGGTGTGGTAATTGCCATTTTCCAGGCGGCTACGCAGATTAATGAACAGACCATGACCTTTGTACCCAAATTCCTTTCTATTTTGGCCGTTATGGGTTTTATGGGCAGTACGATTCTGGTGACACTTCAGGAGTTTGTCCGTCAGATGGTAGGACGGATGGGAGGCTGAATGCATGTTTATCCTGTTTGCCCTGGTAATGATGCGGATGAGCGGGGCGATTATGTTCAATCCCCTGTTGGGAAGGACGAATTATCCCCGACCAGCGAAGGGGGCGCTGATTTTTGCGCTCACTCTTCTTTTGTATCTGGGGGTGGACGGACAGCTTGCCCATGAGCCAGCCACAATGCTGGAGTTTGGTTTTATGCTGATAAAAGAGCTGATGGTGGGGTTTGCCCTGGGATTTTCCATGGAGCTTGCTTATGCCGTTATCCGCTTTGCCTCAGCGATTATGGATTATACGATGGGCCTATCCATGGCTCAGGTTTATGATCCGCAGTATAATACCCAGATGACAATCACTTCGGGTATTTATTATGCGCTTTTGTCCCTGCTTTTTCTGACCACCAACGGGCATCTTCGGATGATTGGCCTGTTTTACACTTCAGCTGAGCTAATTCCCTTTGGAGAAGTAACGCTCAGGACGGAGATTTACCAGCTGATGCTGGAAATTTTTAAGGCGAATATTGCCCTTGGCCTTCAGCTTGCCTTTCCCTTAATTGCAATGGAACTGGTCACTGAGGCAGCGATTGGAATATTAATGCGGATGATTCCGCAGATTAATGTATTTTCTGTCAATTTTCAGATGAAAATTATTGTAGGATTGATGATGATGGTTCTTTTATTCAGTCCTATGGCGGATAAAATGTATGTAATTATCGATAATACCTTTATGTATATGGAACAGCTTCTGCAACTGATGCGTCCATTAGGGTAAAGGGTTCGCTGGAGGGTATCCGGCAGAAACGGCACAGGCTGAGGAAAGGAAGTGGTGAGCTTGGCAGAGTCGAACGGACAGGAAAAGACCGAAAAACCAACTGGTAAACGGCGGCGGGAAGCCCGACAGGATGGTAATTTATTCCAAAGTAAAGATGCGGTCACGGTGGTTATGCTGTTCGGCGTATTTTATATGCTTCGCCGTATGCTCCCTTTAATTTACCGGACAGTGCGGGACGTAATGATTCACTATTTTACCGCAGTCGGCAGAAAGGATGCTTTTTTAGAGTCACCGAATATTTATGTGGATATGGTGATGGCGGCGCTGAAGTGTTCTCTGCCTATTCTACTCATATCCTTAGCCCTGGGTATTATTGCCCACGGTGTCCAGACGCGCTTTAACATTACCTTTAAGCCTTTGCGCCCGAAGTTCAGTAAGCTGAACCCCATATCCGGGATAAAGAAGCTCTTTGGCCTGAAAAAGCTGGTGGATCTTGTTAAGAATCTGATTAAAATATCGCTGCTGCTGGCCCTTTTATATAACCTGTTAAAAAAGGATATTATGGAAATCAGCAGGATGTTTGATATGCAGGTGTTGCAGTCCACCGCCCGTACCCTGGAGCTGGTTTATAGCCTGGTCCTGCGGGTCTGTCTTGCTTTTGCTGTTGTGGCGTTTTTTGATTTTATTTATCAGAAATGGGATTATGAAAATAATCTTAAGATGACCAAGCAGGAAGTTAAAGATGAATATAAAAATACTGAGGGAAATCCTGAGATTAAGGGAAGGATTCGAAGTGTGCAGCGTCAGATGGCGATGAGCCGTATGATGCAGAAGGTTCCTCAGGCCGATGTTATTATCAGAAACCCCACGCATTTTGCTGTGGCTCTGCGCTATGATCCGAATCAGGACGGCGCGCCGGTGGTACTGGCAAAGGGGCAGGATGCGATTGCCTTCCGTATTATTAAAATCGGTGAGGAGCACGGGGTTCATGTAATTGAAGACCGGCCGCTGGCCAGGGCACTGTATGCCTCCTGTGAGATTGACCGGGAAATCCCGGCGGAGTTTTACGGGGCCGTGGCGGAAATCCTTGTCTATATTTACAAGGCAAGTAACCGGGAAGATATGTTCCAGTAGGAGTGTTTCATGAAAAAGTTACTGAGTTATTCGATTGTATTATTTGTACTTACCATCATTCTGCTGTTGATTATCCCGCTTCCGGCGGCTCTTGTGGATGTGGCTATTATTATTAATATGTCTCTTTCGATGATGATCCTGGTAATTACCATGACCATCCGGGACGCTTTGGAGTTTTCGATATTCCCGTCCCTTCTGCTGATTACCACGCTGTTTCGTCTGGGAATTAATGTGTCCACAACCAGAAATATTTTAACCAATTCCGGTTCCTCCGGTCAGATAATCGCGGCCTTTGGTGATTTCATCCTGCGGGGGAATGTGGTTGTCGGTATCATCATATATATGATTATTGTCTTAATGCAGTTCATCGTTATTACCAAGGGTGCGGAGCGTGTATCTGAAGTTGCGGCACGTTTTACTCTGGACGCGATGCCAGGTAAACAGATGGCGATTGACGCCGACTTAAACTCCGGCCTAATCGATGAACAGCAGGCAAAAGTGCGGCGGGAAAAGATTCAGCGGGAAGCTGATTTCTACGGTTCCATGGATGGTGCGACAAAGATTGTTAAGGGCGACTCGGTGATGTCCTTAATTACCACTGCCATCAACCTGATCGGAGGAAGTATTATCGGTATTATTCAGTCCGGCGACAGCATAAGCGAGGTATTAAGCACTTATTCTATTGCTACGGTCGGCGACGGTCTGGTCGGACAGATTCCTGCCCTGCTGATTTCAGTTGCCACAGGTATGATTGTTACCCGTGCGGTGTCCGAGGGAAGTTTAAACGACGATATTTCCAGACAGTTTATGGCTCAGCCGGTAGCGATTATGATCAGTGGTGTTGTTGTTGCCGTGCTGACTGTTATCCCCGGAATGCCAGTGATTTCCCTGTTAATTGTTTCCGTGGGATTAATCAGCGGAGGATACTTCCTTGCCAGAAGGCTGCGCGAGGAGCCTGCACTTGCCGCTTCGGGAGCGCTAGCCGGGGGCGGGACTTTAAGGAGCTTTTCCGGTGCGCCGGAAACTGAACTTGGCGAGCCGTCGCCGGATCAGGAGCAGCCGGCTCCAGTGAGTGAAGAAGAGTATTTCAAGGATGTTAATAACGTCTATAACCTTCTTTCGGTGGAAGCGATTGAGGTGGAATTTGGCTATAGTCTGATTCCATTAGTGGA
Organism: uncultured Lachnospiraceae bacterium; assembly: GCA_910584785.1. Lineage (GTDB taxonomy): Bacteria > Bacillota > Clostridia > Lachnospirales > Lachnospiraceae > Caccovicinus. The sequence goes on from CAJUDX010000026.1 coordinate 27,682, forward strand.
TGAGTCCGTGGGAGGACGTTTGATTAATCGAATTATTATTTTCCGAAGGCAGTATGCCCAGGATATGGGATTTGTTATTCCTTCGATTCGTTTAAGGGACAGTTCAGGCTTGAATACGAACCAATATTGTATTAAAATAAAGGGTGAGGAAGTGGCAAAGGGAGAGATTTTAACCGATTACTTCCTTGCGCTCGAACCGGAGAACCCAGAAAAAGAGATTGATGGAATCGAGACGATCGAGCCGGCCTACGGCATCCCAAGCCGATGGATACGCCCGGAGAACCGGGAACTGGCAGAGATTTACGGCTATACGGTTATTGATCCGCTTTCTGTTCTGGTAACGCATTTATCCGAGGTAATTAAGCAGCATGTCCATGAGCTGATCACCCGCCAGGAGGTTATCCATTTAATTGAGAATACAAAAAAGACCTCGCCTGAGCTGATTGATGAGGCCTTCCCCAATTTAATTACCTACAGCATGTTCCAGAAGATTTTGACCAGTCTCCTGAAGGAAAATGTGCCGATCAAGGATTTGGAGACCATTATCGAATCCGTTCTGGAAACCATATCGGATACAGGCCTCCCAATCAAGGATGTGGACGGCCTGATAGAAAATATCCGTACAGCCTTGAAGCGCACCATTACCCGTATGTACTGTGAGGATGGCAGTATGAAGGTAATTACCCTGGATTCGGAGCTGGAAAGAACTATGGTAAGCTGTCTGTCGAAGAATGACCGCGGCTATTACTTAGCTTTAAGCCCGGATATTCTTCAGAGCCTGATTAATCAGATTACGGTTCAGCTGAAGAAGTTTAACAGTATTGCCCAGAGCCCGGTAATTTTAACCTCCCAGGTCATGCGTGTACATTTTTACCGGTTGATTGACCAATTTTATCCCAATGTGCGGGTGCTCTCCTTTAATGAGATTGCCAATAACGTGCAGATTCAGTCTATCGGCAGTTTAACCCTTGAGCAGCCCTCAAGAAAGGGCGCTTAAGACACTTACCGGATATAAGGGGGTGGCAGAGGATGGTTCCGGCAGATCATTTAGAAGAAAAGACCAATGAGGAGCTATTAGCTCTGTATTTGGACAAAGGACAGCTGGAAGTAAAGCAGGCTTTGGTTATGCGTTATCTGTATATCGTAAGAACGATTGCTCTGCAGATGCGTAATGTTTATGCGGGAAGCCTTCAGATGGAGGATATTATTAATGAGGGCGTAATTGCCATCATGAAAAGTATTGACAGATATGACCCGGAGCGCGATAATAAATTTGAAACCTTTGTATCCAGACGGATTCGCGGAATGATTATTGATCTTGTGCGGAAAAATGACTGGATGCCCAGGGACTTCCGCAAGCAGGTTAAGGTGATGGAGGATGTACAGACCACGCTGAACCGCCAGCTGGGGCGTCAGCCCTCAGATGAAGAGACGGCTCAGGCGATGGGCATGGAAATTCGGAAATACCGAAAACTTCAGCGGATGAGTGTGATGATGAATGTACTTTCGCTGGATATGATTACGGAGGACGACGGGGAACATCAGTCCATTCAGCTTTCCACCAATGATGTGGATTCCCAGCCGGAAAGGGCTTTTCTGCGGGGAGAATCCCGGCAGATTTTAGCGGAGGCGGTGGAGAACTTAAAGGATAAGGAAAAGATGGTGATTTCCCTCTATTATGTCGAGGAACTGAATATGGGGCAGATTGCCCAGGTTTTAAATGTAAGTGAGCCGCGGGTGTCTCAAATTCACAGTTCGGCTATCCGTAAGCTTAAGGCATTTATGAGTGCTTATTAGCAGCAAAGATTTTGTAAAAACAGGAAATTGTTTTAAATGCAGGAAATCAGGATACAGAAAGGAGACGATGGGCATGTATCAGGGATTCTATAACCTTACTTCCGGTATGCTGACCCAGAGCAGAAATCTGAATGTAATCAGTAATAATATGGTGAATATCCAGACAGCTGGTTATAAGCGGGATAAGATGGTCAGCACGACCTTCCAGGAAGAGATGCTTTATCGGACAGGAAAGAGATATAAGGAAAACCCGGAGCCGATGGCGACGACCTCAAAGATTCGTACCGCGGACAGAACCTATGTCAACCATGAGCAGGGGAGTTTTGACCCGACCGATGGCATTTATGATTTTGCTCTGGGAGATAAGGGATATTTTTGCATTGATACCCCAAGAGGAATCCGCTATACCCGCAACGGGTCATTTAGCGTGGATGACGAGGGCTTCCTTACCTTAAACGGCATGGGCCGGGTACAGGGGGTGGACGGTCAGCCGATTCAGATTGAAAACGAGGACTTTACCGTGGATGAGCGGGGAGTTATCAGCGTTGCCCAGGACCTTGGTGAGGATGGGAACGGAGCGGGGATGCGTCAGATTGGCGCTCTTCGGGTGGTGGATTTTGCCGATTATGAGCAGCTCCACAAGGAAGATTATGGAATGTTTTCGACGAATCAGGCTGCCCAGGAGGTGGAAAATCCTACGGTGGTATGGAAGTCATTAGAGCGGTCGAATGTCGATATGGTAGAGGAGATGACAAATATGATGGCATCCCAGAGAGCTCTGCAGAGTGCCGCCCAGGTGCTTAAGATGTATGACCAGATTATGAGTAAGGCGTCTACGGACGTTGGACGATTATAAGGAGATCAAGCATGTACCAGTCATTTTATACCGGCGCCCTGGGCGCAGGAACCTGTATGGCAAAGATGGGTGTCCTTTCCAACAATCTTGCCAATATTAATAATCACGGCTTTAAGCCAAAGACGGCAGCTTTTACGGATCTGTTGCAGTTTAACTTAAATGATTCTGAGGATGCGACCACAGAGCTGCAGGCAGGGAACGGCGTGCGGATGCAGAGAACCTACACCAGCTTTGAAACCTCTGCCCTGACAGCGACAAACAGCGAATTGGATTATGCTATTTTAGACAATAACCAGTTTTTTATGGTGCAGAATCCGGCGACCAGGGAGATTACTTATACCCGTACCGGACGTTTCCACCGGGCGCAGATGGAGGACGGCTTTTATCTGGCGACTGACAGCAATAAGCTTGTTCTGGATCAAAATGGTCAGCCTATCCGCCTGCGTGAGCTGGAAGAGGGGGAAGATGAAGAAAATCCAAACCAGGATATCAACCTGCCGGAGGATGAGACACAGAGGGTAAGCCTTTATACCTTTACCCACCCCAGCCGCCTCCTCAGCGTGGGGGATAATGAATTTGCCCCGCCGGAGGATATGGCGCCGATTCTGGTGGAGAATCCCAGACTGACAACAGGGGCAGTGGAGAGTTCGGGAACCGACCTGGCGAAGGAAATGGTAAGGATTATTGAGTGTCAGCGGGCTTATGCCTATGCTCTCAGGATGGTGACAACGTCGGATGAGATAGAGTCTACGATTAACAGCCTGAGAGGGTAGTGCTGAGGATAGTCATGAAGGTGAGGGATTTAGATGAGACTTAAAAGCTATGGAGATATGAATCTTCTTGAATTGGACGTAATGAAGGAAATCAGCAGCATAGGCACCAGCCATGCGGCAACTTCTCTTTCCAAGCTTTTACAGAAGGAGGTAAGGATTACCATTCCTGAAGTAAACATCTTAAGCTACGATGAGACGGTAGATAAGATTGGTCATATCGAGGAATTGGTAGCTGCTACCCTGGTACAGATGTCGAACGAAGTCAATGGCTTAATGCTCTTTATTTTTAAGATGGATTTGGCAAATGCGGTGCTGGGAAAACTGTTAAGCCGGCATTACACCTCCTTTGAAGAAATGGATGAGATGGATTATTCTGCACTGGAGGAAATCGGGAATATTATTATCTGTTCTTATGTTAATGCATTTACTCAGCTTGTCGGTGTGGAAATTGATTTATCGGTGCCAAGCTCGACGATTAACATGCTCGGAGGGATTTTAACCGTGCCTATTGCGGAATATGGCTATGAGACAGATAAGCTGATGTACATAAACGCAGAGTTTATTATGGACGGCGAGAAGCTTTCCGACGGGCTGTTAATGCTTCCCGATATAGAATCGCTGAACAGAATCTTAGAGAAACTAGGTATTTCATAATGGCAGATAAGGATTTAAAAGTAGGAATCGGAGATATGAAATTTACCAGGGGTTCAGGCGTAGTGATTACTTACGCCCTTGGCTCCTGTATTGGGATTACGTTTTACGACCCTTTTTTAAAGCTGGGTGCTTTACTGCATATTATGCTCCCCAACCGAGCTGATCCTAACGACCCAAAGGTGTTTAAATATGCAGACAGCGGGATACACGAAACTGTCCGTAAGCTTTCTGCCTTTGGCATGGTGAAAAGCAGAACCGTGGTAAAGATTGCCGGTGGGGCGAAGATGTTCGACGTAAAAGGAAATTCAGATTTTGGAAACATCGGGCAAAGGAATGCGGCGATGGTAAAGAAGATATTAATGGAAGAAAGGCTGCGCATTTCTGCTGAGGATACAGGCGGAACGTATGCCAGGACGATGCTGTTGGATGTGGCGACTGGGGATGTGGCGGTTCGTACCGTGGGTAAGCCGGAGAAGCATCTGTAATTAATTATGTGCTGAAACGGAAGCCGGACCTGTTTTGCCGGGAGCCGTGCAATTCCGTTGATGAGATAACCCGCCTGTGGGTGTATCAGGGTTTAGCAAAGGAAGGAGAGGACGAGAGTGGACAAAGAAAAAGAAGGTATCCTTCTCGAATCGGGTACGAATGAAATTGAAATCATGAAGTTTACGATCCAGGGAGAGTTTTACGGTATTAATGTAGCCAAGGTTAAGGAAATTATGATGGCGGATAAGGTAAAAATCATGCCACACGCCCATCCTGCGGTAGAAGGGATTTTTAAACCCAGGGATATTTTAATTACGGTGATTGACCTTGGATACTACCTGACCGGAGATCGTCTGGAGCACAAGCCCAGGGATTTGTTTATTGTGACAAATTTCAATAAAATGACGGTGGCGTTCAGAGTACAGAGTATCGAAGGCATCAGCCGGATTTCCTGGAGAGATATTCAGAAGCCGGATAAGACCCTTACCCATGGGGAAGAGGGCGTGGCTACAGGAATTGCCCAGTGTTCGGGAGAGCTTGTGACCATTCTCGACTTTGAAAAGATTGTGGCAGAGATTGCACCGGAGACGACGATTCAGATGTCCGAGGTGGATGAGATGGGCGATCGTCCGATCTGTAATAAGCCATTAGTGATTGCAGAGGATTCTATTCTTTTGCAGAAGATGATCGACGATGCGTTGCAGAGGGCTGGATTTACAGATGTGAAGAACTTTAATAATGGTAAGGAAGCTTGGGATTATCTGGCTTCGATCCGGGGAGATTCAGATCTGTATAACAAGGTGAATCTGGTGATTACGGATATTGAGATGCCGGAGATGGATGGGCACAGGCTGACCAAACTGATTAAGGAAGACTCGCGGCTTAAGGCGCTTCCGGTGGTTATTTTCTCCTCGCTGATTAACGAGCAGATGAGGATTAAGGGGGAAGAACTTGGCGCAGATGAACAGCTGACGAAGCCGGAGATTGGAAATCTGGTGCATGTGATTGACCGGCTGCTGGAAAGATTTGATGCGACGATAAATAAGTAAAAGATGTGTGAGAAGGCGGGCTGCTTTGGGGTAGTCTGCCTTTTTGGGAATTTTGGCTTGCAGGATGGAATGCATGATTGGAGGTTGAATAATTGAAGAAGAAAGTTCTGGGTGTTGTCATAGGCGTGCTGGCCCTGGGGAGTTTATGTATGCCGGTGTTTGGTGACGAGTGGGATTTGTCAGAGGACGGGCAGTACTGGATGTATTATGGATATTCGGATGAACCCCTGAAGGATGAGTGGATTGAGGATGGGGGAAAGACCTATTATGTGGACAGCAATGGATATATGAAAACAGGATGGGTGTCGAATCAGGACGATGGGAACCGTTATTACATGGGAGAGGACGGGGCAATGGTAATGAATGCGTTTACCCCGGATGACCGCTATGTGGGACCAGAGGGCGTGGCTGTAGAGAAGTATGATACCTACAGGAAGGCAGTTAAGGCAGAGATAAATAAGGCTGCCGGGCAGGGAAAGAGTGCTGCAGCAGGCGAAGAGGAGAGTAAGAAAAAGCCATTTTTTTTATTAACGGATTTGAATTTAGACGGATATAAAGATTTGGTGGTGATGTTTGCAGAGGTGCCGGATGCTTCAGAGGGAACGGGAGAAGGGGTGCCTGGACAAGAGACGGGACCTGCTGGCGGGAATTTTGTGGAAATTGTAGTTTGGGATGTGGAAGAAGAGACGTTTGTATTAGCTGCGGAGTTTGACGAGACGGGGGAAGGCGAATATAGTTCCCTTTATGTTGATCCCAATGGCGGCGGAGTATGGCTGGAGATTGCAGAAAATGAAGAGAGCCTTCGACTTTTTCAGATGGAAGTGGATACGCCGCGGTTTAGCGGAAGGAAAAGCTTTTCGATGAAGTTGGATGACTGGGGCGGAGCGGAGTATTTTATTGACGGAGAAGCAGAGGATAAGGCTTCCTGGGACGAAGCGATGGTCCGGGCGAAGGCAGAAAGAGGAAATCTTCCGCTAGGAGGGTATTTGCTGGTCAATGAAGAGAACGTGAAAATGGAGGTTGACCAGGTACTTTCGGACAGGGATTTGTATTTGTGGGAGTAAGGTTTTGCTCCCTGCGAAAGCCATGCCAATCAGATGTGAGGAAAGGATGGGCATGGTTTTCTTTATTGGGAAAGTGAAGCAGTGAAGGCGGGAGACGTTTTGGAAGGTAAAGCGGTGAGGGTGGGAGACGTTTTAGAAGGTAAAGCGGTGAGGGCGGGAGACGTTTTGGAAAGTAAGGCGGTGAGGGCAGGAAGAGAGAAAGGGGTAAAAGAGATGAGAGAACAGGGAATTATCGTCGTAAGCTTTGGAACGAGTTATAATGACAGCCGGGAGGCGACGATTGGGGCGATTGAACGGACGATTGCAGAGGAATTTCCAGAATTTTCTCAGTATCGTGCATTTACCAGCAAGACGATAATTGATAAGCTGAAACAACGAGACGGAATGGAATTTGATCATGTGGAGAAGGCATTAAAGCGGGCAGAGAGAGACGGAGTAAAGCGCCTGGTGGTGCAGCCTACGCATATTATGGATGGTTTTGAATATAAGAAGGTGAAAAAAGTTGTGGAGACATATCAGGGGAGATTTGAAAAGATGATTTTGGCAAAGCCTTTGTTAGCTGAGGAAAAGGACTATCAGGCAGTGGCAAAGGCTGTGATGGAGGCAACTTCGTCTTATAATGATGGCTATCATAATGGGGAAACCGCAGTTTGCTTAATGGGGCATGGCACAGAGGCAGAGGCTAATCAGGTTTATCTGCGGCTTCAGGAAGAATTTAGAAGGATAGATTGCGGGATTCGGGGAGAAAATAAACCATGTCGTTATTTTATCGGAACGGTGGAGGCGACGCCGACGATTAAGGATGTGATAGCGGCAATGGAAGAACAAGGTATATACCACAGAGTTGTGCTGGAGCCGTTAATGGTTGTTTCCGGCGATCATGCCAATCACGATATGGCAGGGGAGAAAGAGGGGTCCTGGAAGCGTATTCTGGAAACTAAAGGCTATCAGGTGGAATGTATCCTTAAAGGACTAGGGGAATTTCCGGCGATTCGGGATATTTACGTGGCCCATGTGCGGGCGGCAGTGGAAGAGATGATAGGATGAAAAGATAAAAGGGGCTGTTGCAAAATCAATGTCAATAAAGTTAAGCTATTGGCATTTTGCAACAGCCCTTTTTTACCTATTAAGCTGCAATAGCAGTATAAAGATATGGGAAAGTAACAAAATGAAATTCGAAATTCCTTTGACCTGTATTCGGCAAAGGATTATACCCGAATATCAAGATTCTCTCCCAATCCAGGGATGGCAACAGCTTCCATCATTTCATTTAATGCTTCGCCTGCAATTTCTGCAGAATCAAGAACCTTAGACAGCATGGCGATTTCCAGTCCAGTATTGATACTGCTGGTAGACATGGAAACAGATAATCCTGAAATATCCATCAATAAGCACCTCCTTTTTTTGCGGCTTATGCCAAAAATAATAACAAAAATCAGAAAAAACCGCAAGTCTTGTTAATCTAAATCTATGTGAACGGTGATATGGACAATATATTATCTATTTGTCCAGGCCATTTTCACGCAGGATTGGCGGAATCTGTGACATTAAATTATCAATATCTTCAAACATTGCACTCTTCGTCGTTCCCAGATAGCTCGCCGCCTGAATATGTTTAACCACATCCTGGTACTGCTCGCGAATCTTATCAAAATATCCGCACAGTGTCTGCAATGCCTGCTGTGATTCTCCGATTACCCCGGAAATCTCGGTTTGCACCTGTGTTGCCCCATCAGAAGCAGATGTAATATGCTCGAACATATCGCTGGTTTCCCCGACCTTCTGGATGCTTTCTCCAAGGGCCTGGTGGGATACATTAATACGGGAGTTGAGTTCATCGGTTCCTTTTTCCACATCCAAAATACCGGCATCTACTTCACCTGCCAGATCCTTGATTTCCATCGCCAGTTTTTTAACCTCACTTGCCACGACAGCAAAGCCTCTTCCCTCTGCGCCGGCTCTTGCCGCTTCGATGGAAGCATTAATGGCAAGGATATTTGTCTGATCGGCAATGGAGACAATCTTACTCATGTACTGCTGAATCCGTTTAATCGCCGCTAATAAATTCTGAAAGGTGGTTTCCATTTCCTGAAAATATTCCTGTACCTGCAGAGAATCATCCCGCAGTTCCGACACGCCTTCCTGGGCCTGTTTTACTGATTGAGAAATTTCATCTCTTACTGTCCCAAATTCACTGGAAACCTGTTCAATACTCGAAAAATTTTGTCCAAATTCCTGCAGCTTATCCTGGAAGCTTCCTGCCTCCGAAAGAACACTGTCAAAACTGCTGCTGATCATTCCCAATTCCTTTAAGGAATCCACTTCTTTATTGACTAATGCTGTATGATAATCCTTTAAACTGTTCATCACAAACAGAACGGGATAAAGCCCTTCCCCCTCCTCTGTTTGCCCTGTTCCATTCTTTCCATTTTTATGAAAAAACATGCTGTCCCTCCCTACTCAAATACAACGCAGCTCATCGACTGGTTAATAAATTGATTATTATAATGCTCTCCATAACCCACCAACCCTGAATGGCTGCCCAGGGCACTCATTTCTTGTAAATACTTCTGCATATAGCCGTCCTTGCTGAATAATTTATACCGGAACAGGCAGTTGACAGAAAAAATAGCAGACCGCTGCGGAAAATCGCGCTGAATCTTCTGGATCGTCTCCTTCACTGTCTCCTGGTAATTTCCCAGCTCCAAAAGAAGAAGGACATCCGAGTCGTTTACCTGGCGGAAGCAGGCCAGGGAGTTGCCATTAACCTCCTTAATGGAAATAATACAGGTTTCATTTCCATTAAGTTTTCCAAATGGATTTTTAAAGGTCTGTGTTAAAATTTCCTGTTCCGTTACCTTAAGAATATTCTGGTATACCTGTTTTGCCGGCTGACCATTTAACGAACCTATCATGTACTTTGCTTTATCGGTATTTGAAGCGATAAAGCGGTAATTTCCCATCGGATGGTAAATGTTTTCTTTATATACCTTTACCCGCCCACTGCGGTTTTTCACCAGGGCATAGGCCACGGCATCCTCATAAATCTTTCCATTTGCTGAAACTTTTCCGCCGTCTCCGGTTCCTCCAACTAAAGGAATCCTGCGGTTGCGAAGTGCGCTGTAGACGGTCGTAAGTACACAGGCGTCATTACCCGCACAGAAATCAATACAAACCGTATCTTTTTGTGAAGCATTTACCTGGGTAAGATCCTGTTCCAGACGTTTAATGTATTTGACCGGAATGGTAGAAACCTGCTCCAAGACATTAGCTGCGGTGTCCACTCCGTCAAGAAAGGCAGTAATGCCAACTCCATTTTCCACCACATTTGTATCGTAACTCATACCGATACAGCCAATACTCGGTACATGGGGGTAAAGTTTTTCTAATTCCTGTACATGTGCTTCAAACTGCCGGCTGTTAGACATTAATAAAATCAACTGCGGGTTAGATAAGCCGCGAGCTGCTTCTCTCAAATCTCCATTCCGGCTCATCCCAAAATACTGTCTCATTGCTTTGCCCTCTGCTTTCTTTTAATCGTTGATCTTTGTGGAGTGTGTTTTTGTGGTACAATTTGCCATATCAGATATATTATAACTTTTTTTTTATAAACTGTCCAGTGAAATAACCCCATCCATCTGCGATAATTGGTTTAAGTAGTCTTCTCTGTTTTCTTTTCGGGTAATGCGGACCGTCGCCATAATTGTAAACGTCTGCCCGCCCGTTCCCGGCTTATCTACCTCATACATATCAATCTTGCAGCCGTCCATTTTCATTTTATGGAGGAGAAATGCTGCTGTTTTACTGTCTTCCGCCTCAATATACAGGGCGACATAGCCTGAACGCTGATAAATCCTGTCCTCAATAATGGGAAGAAGATGCAGCCCGACAAGTAAAATTACTGTAACCACAACGGCCCCGTCCACAAAACCAATTCCTGCTGCCAGCCCGATACAGGCACAAATCCATATGCTTGCTGCAGAGGTCAGCCCCTTAATCTGCCTTCGGGACACAATAATTGAACCTGCGCCCAAAAACCCCACGCCGCTGATGACCTGCGAGGGCATACGGGATAGATTAACAGTGCCTGGAAATAAAAGCGACATATACTGGGCAGTAAGCATGACTATTGCCGCTCCCAGACAAACCGCCGCGTCCGTCCTGGCCCCGCCGCCCCGCCGTTTCACACCCCGGTCAATTCCAATTGCTCCGCCGAGCACCAAAGCCGTAAGAATCCGAATCAGAACATTTCCCGGTGTCCATTCGGTCAATGAAGTAAAAAACATTCTTTCTTCCTCCCGTTATCTTTATCGTACCATTGGTTTTTCTGAAATCTTATTCAATGTAATTGTTTCTTATAATCTAACGGTTTTATCTGCGTTTTCTTAATGTCTAACGGTTTTATCTGCGTTTTTCTTAATGCCTAACGGTTTTATTTGCGTTTTCTTAATGCCTAACGGTTTTATCTGCGTTTTCTTAATGCCTAACGGTTTTATCTGCGTTTTTCCTAATGTCTAACGGTTTTATTTGCATTCTTCTTAATCTTACTATATTGTTATATCGGCTAAAAGTAAGATATCATTAATATCAGTTAAGGTGGGACATGCAAATATACAAAATATTGGCAAAATATTGACAAAAGCATCTTGTCAAGGTTATTGTTTTATGCTATACTACGTAAGTTGGCAAATTGGCAGCCGTTGAAAAATTTTTTGTGGGATTTTATAAAGTTTTGTGAGGTCTTGCATGGAACAATTTAAACTGGCGGTCAGATTATGCACGTCTGTGGATTCTGTGGACGGGTGCCTGAAAAGAGTAATTGGATGTTTTGGTATTAAAGAAAAAACATGGAGTAAAATAGGTTTTATGAACCAATGATTCTTCAGGTCGTTCTGGGAGTGCGAGAAGCAGGCGGAAGAGCCCCTTTTCAGGGAGCAAAAACCAAATGGAGGAAATACTATGAGCGTAATTTCGATGAAACAGTTACTGGAAGCTGGTGTGCATTTCGGTCATCAGACAAGAAGATGGAACCCTAAGATGGCTCCATACATTTACACCGAGAGAAATG
>CAJUDX010000027.1 GCA_910584785.1 uncultured Lachnospiraceae bacterium
ATGAAGAAACTCCAGAAGAAGGAAGCGAAGATGAAGAAGCTTCAGGAGAAGGAAGCGTTGGTGAAGAAACTCCAGGAGAAGGAAGTATTGATGAAGAAACTTCAAGAGGAGAAAGTGTTGATGAAGAAACTTCAGGAGAAGGAAGTTCTGATGAAGAAGCTCCAGGAGAAGTAGGCGATAATGCCGGAATAACAGAGACGGAAATAGGTGGAGGAGAAAATTTTGATGAGGATACGATAGAAGAAGATGCAATAAAAAAAGATACGATGGTGGAGGAAACGTCTAAGGGAAAAGTTTCTGAAGGTGAAATCTTGGGAAATGAAAATACAAAAAAACAGGATTTAAACCTGGTACTGCACTGCTTAAATTCTAGTAAATATGTACCTGCTGTCTACGCCGACGCTCTCTACGAGATGCGGCGTAGCACTGTTATGCCTTCGTTTTGCGGGATTCACAGCTGCTTCAGATATCAAGCACCTATTCACCATTATTTGCATAACACAGTACAAGAGACAACAGCGGCAGGCAATGGCAAGGATATTGAAAGAAGTGAAGAACATAGTGAAATAACAAAATCTGACAAGGCCAGGTTTTCTTTGTGTGCTGCTTTATTTGATGAAGATATGATTATGGATGATGCTTTGATGGAAGACAGTGATGCAGCAGGAAGTAACCATGTGACAGAAAACAGCGATGCAGCAGGAAGCAGCCATGTGACAGAAAGCAGTAATATAACAGAAAGCAGCGATGTGGCGGAAGATGGTGATTTAGAGAATAAAACGAAGCCAATGGAGATATCTGACGAACGAGATGACGAAATAATAGAAGAACACCAGCACGCTGAAGCGTGTTATAAGACAATCTACCAGTGCCGCCAGGGAGAACCTAAGAAGGTTTTATGTGAGAGCGGAGTTATGAATGAAGAGGAATTGAGAGAGAGCTTGAGAAAAGCGAGCAGGGAGGATGGTGAAGAAATCACGATTCCGATAGGGGAGGACTTTTCCATCACAGAAACTGTTGAGATTAATGGTGGAAAGAACATTACCATTGATTTACAGGGCCATACGCTTACATATAATGGAGCAAATACAGCGGATTCTATGTTTAAGATAAATGCTGCGACGTTGACGCTTAAGGATTCTGCAAATACACAACAAAGTGCAAAAAAAATAAGCGAAAAAATAGTCAGTAGCGCAGGAACAGCCTCATATGATTCAATAACGGGAAGATTAACTTATTATGTTACCGAATGTACAGTGAATCTGGATGGAAAAAGCACAACCGATATAGTAAAGGAGTATGTTTATGATTTAGGGGCCAGCAATACCGTGGGCACATTAAAGAGTAATGGGCTGAACGCTCTCATTTTAATAGAAGGAGGACACAATGGAAAGCTAATTGTAGAAGGGGGACGTATTATAAATGAAGGCGGTAAACATGGAATATATGTAAAAAAAGAAGCGCATGGAATCGTCGTGATGAATGGCGGCTACCTGATGAAAAACGGCAATGATGAATATGGCGGAGCCATTTATATGGAATCGGGTACGTTAACGATCCATGGTGGTGTGATAGCAGAAAATACAGGAAAAGCAGGCGGAGGGGTTTATGCTCAGGGTGCAGATTCTGTTGCTGTGAGGGTTGATATAACCGGAGGTATCATTGCTGCAAATCATTCGGCAAATGCGGGCGGCGGAGTTTATGGCAGTAATGCAACCATAAATATTGGAGAAAGTGCTAAAATTATCGCTAATACAGCAACCAGCGAAGGCGGTGGAGTTGTGTCCTATGGAAGTAAAAGTGTGCTTAGCATTACGTCAGGATGTGTGGCTGGAAATACAGCGAAAGATGGCGGCGGAATCTATCTTCTTAATACAAGTAATAGTAATCTTATTGGGAGCAGCGCTACTCTTGTAAATAACCATGTAGAAAATTGCGGAGGCGGAATATACATTAAAAATGCAAAGATAAATTTTGATGGCGTGAAGATAGTTTCCAATACGGCATTGGCTGACGGCGGCGGAATTTATTTTGCTGGTGAAAATAATGTGATTGAATCTTCAGACAATATTATGATTGCATTAAATCAATCAAAAGATAATAGAAGCAACAGCGTATTTCCATCAGATAAAATAAATGACTTGAAGAAAGGCAATTGGTATATCGAGGGTGCGCTGGAGACTGGTTTAGAGGTTGAAGCGGATTCTTTTGAGAAATTAAAGGAAGAAATCGAAGGAGCAGGACAGGATGGGCAGGATAAAAATAAAGTAATTAAATTAACGCAGTCCATAGAGATGACGGAGCCTGTCGAAGTAAGCCACAGTGCAAATATTACATTGATTCTTAATGGTAATGATATTCGGGGGCAGAATGCATCTGGCGATCATTTGTTTTCGGTTAATGGAAAAGACAGCAGCCTGACGATTAGAAATATGCCGTTGGGAGAGAACGAAAGGATAGAAAAAGAAGAAAGGCTTGTTTCGACAAATGAGGCTGGAAGGCAGGGTGAATGGAATAAAGAAACCCGTACATTGACGTATTATCTTACAAAATCAAATCCTGCTCCTGGAAACGAAACCCAGACAATTGAAACAACAGATGAAGTTAAACTTTGCTTTCAAAGTGAACATTATCCTGTTGGAACGATTCAGGGAACGGGAAAGAAAGCCGTTTTATCAGGAGAAAATGAAGGGATTTTGGTGATTGAAGGCGGGATAATTGAAGGTGCAAAACATGGGGTTAAGCTTAAAACTAATGCTGCCATGGTAATGCGCGGAGGAGCAATTCTTGGATGCGGAAGTGAGGCCGGCAGTGTTGCTTCTTTAGCACCTACGGATAATGTAGATGGGGGAAATGCATCTGAAAATGGAGCAGGCATCTATGCAGATGGGGCAGCAGGAATACAGATTTTCGATGGAGTGATTGCTGGAAATGTAACGCCGAAGAGGGGCGGTGGAATTTTTAGCAATGCAGGTAAAGTTGAGTTTAGAGGAGGCGTGATTGCTGCCAATATTGCGGGAAATATCGGCGGAGGGATTTGTGCACAGGGCGGCAGTACCGTAATTATCGGGAATGACAGAAAAATGGAGACGATGGACCTGCCCTCTCTGGTGATTTCAGGAAATACGGCAAAGGCGATTGAACGACCGTCCGATGAAAGTACAGACCATCGCAAAAGCAGGCACTATGGCGGCGGAGGAGTTTTTAGTGATTCAGATACCCGATTGTTTGTTTTTCATAATGCTTTTATCACAAATAACCGGGCTGAAGGGACTCCCGGACAGGGAAGTGAAGGCATACAGGATGGAGCCGGACTTGGCGGCGGCGGGATTTTTTCCTGCGGTAAGATACAGATGTCAGGAAGCTATATTACCGCGAATTATTCTGAAGCATCCGGCGGTGGAATATTTTCCTATTCGGGAAATTTAGATAAGACAAACGGTGGTTATCCGGGACGGCTGACATTAACTGGCGGTATTATTGCAGGAAATCTTGCGGTTCATAATGAAGGCGGCGGAATACGGATTGACCAGAAGGGGGAGTTAAGGAGTGAAGATGGCAATAAAATCTACATTACAAATAATCAAACCAATACAATAACCAACTGGGGAGGCGGCGGGGTATTTAATACAAGCGGCGCAGATACGACGATCCAGAATGTATTAATTACCGATAATACTGCTGCTGGCTTTGGTGGAGGGATAGCCGGATGTAATCATGGAACCAGTCAGTTTTTTGTCAATCATGGAGCGGGGATTTTTGATAATCACGCAAATGGAAACAGTAAAAAATTACAGGGAGATACACTTCCGGGATTGTCCAAGAATGAAAGGAAGAATGATGCCGACCGCATAGATAGAAGAACGCCGGTAATTCAGGACAGGGATGCGAAAAGCGGAAGCTATACATTCTTTATAGATTATAAAAATAAGGATAGCGTGCCCTTGTACCAGGATTTTTACTGCTCGAATATTAGTCAGGTATATGGGAGCATGTTAGGCGGGGGCAATGCAAATTGGCAGGGAAGCGGAAGTAACAGCAGTAAGGACGATAAAAGTCCGACGGCATTTCCTGTAAAGATTGCAGGCGAAGATTATGTTGAAACCAGTAATTTAATGGGGCTGACTGCGCATCCATCGAAGCAGGATAAAAACAATGCAAAATCAATGGCTGATATTTATATTACTGGTAATCAATCCGCAGCGCATGGGGCCGGTGTCATGACAAATGGAAGATTTGTTATTGGCGTAAGTGAGACAGGTGAGGCAGGTACATTAACTATTGAAAAGAAGCTTCAGGATATTGATGGAAAAGAAATCAGTGGGGATAATCATCAGAAATTTACTTTTTTGCTTAACTTAATGGATACGGAAGGAGCGTTTCTTAAAGGCCCATATTCCTATGAAAAGTCGCCGCTGGATGCTGTACTGGATGGCGATGATGGTAAGGGAGAAATAATAAACTTGCCAGCAAAAATAACGCTGCGTGCAGGGCAGAAAATGACTATTTTTGGCCTTCCTAATGGCTCTTATCAGATAATCGAAGAAGAGGATGCAAACTCGCCTTATGAAGCACAGAATAAAGATAATATAAAGCAAGGTGTTATATGGGCGGATGATGGGAGAACTGTAGTATTTATTAATGTACCTAAGCCAGTTAATCCAACATACCCAGAGGAAACAGAATACCCAAGTAAGCCGGAAGAATCAAGTAAGCCGGAAGAGTCAAGTGGGCCGGAAGAATCAAGTGAGCCAAAAGAATCAAGTGAGCCAGAAAATCCGGGCACTTCAGAGGAAAACAGCAGCCCGCAAGACCCCAGTGTACCAGAGGAATCAACCACACCGGAAAATCCAGAAAGTACAAGTGCCCCAGGCAATTCCACACCGCCCACGACAACATCACCTGGAGGAGGCGGCGGTCGGAATGATTCTGATGAACCGACAACACCGCCACAGTCCACGACCATAGCACCATCGGAAACCGTGCCTGTAAATTTTACTGAACCAGGGACAGAATCTTTGCCGGCATTGGAGACAGCATTTGAATCAGGCATAGAAAATCCTAGATTTGATGTGCCGCAATATCCTGTGGAACTGCCTGACCCGAATGCTCCGGGAAGCCCGGATTCGATTACCATTATGGAGGATGATGTTCCGCGCACTTATATTAAGGTGTGGGACCCGGAAACAGAAGAGTTTGTTTATCTGCCAGAGGATGAAGTGCCATTAGCATCCATGCTTCCCCAAACGGGTGATTCGTTTAAGAAGGACGTATGGAGGATAACATTTATCTTATCCCTGCTCAGTACAACTGTTTTGCTGTGTTTAAAAGTGCTGGAGAGCCGAAGAAAAAGGGAAGAATAAAGGCAGTATAACAGGCCGGATAAACACGTGCATTGCGGATATTTAACGAATAAAAAAAGGGAGTGCTGCTCCTGACTCAACATCATTCAGATTTCGAGTCGCTGTGCAGCACTCCTTTTTTGATTTTTGGGCATGAAAGAGGGAAAGCTCTATCATTCCCCTTTTAATCCAATTTCTTCCGCCTTTTCCTTCATTCCTTCAATGGTTTCACGAATAAGCTCATCCAGTTCGATTCCAAGCATTTCGCAGCCCTGGCGGATCACATCCCGGTCAACGCCAGCCGCAAAATGCTTGTCCTTAAATTTTTTCTTTACAGACTTTACTTCTAAGTCCAACACACTTTTGGAGGGACGCATAATACAGGCAGCGTTAATCAAACCGGTTAATTCGTCGATGGCAAACAGCGTTTTTTCCATCTGCGTTTCCGGTTTTACCTGGGTGCAGAGGCCGTAGCCGTGACAGCTCATTGCCCGAATATAGGTCTCATCAATTCCTCTTTCCCGCATAATCTCTTCAGCTTTTTTACAGTGTTCTTCGGGGTACATTTCATAGTCCAGGTCATGGAGCAGACCGGCAACACCCCAGACCTGGGCATCCTCGCCAGCCAGGTGTCCAAAATGTTCCATCACTGCCTCGACCATCAGTGCATGCTTTTGCAGGGCAGGTGTTTTTGTATATTCTGTTAATAATGCCCATGCATCTTCTCTTGCTAATTTCTTTTCCATAATTTAACCTCCCATTTGGATGATATGCTCCCATTATAGCATAAAATCATCCTCCTGCAAAGAAGAAGCATCTCTATCAGTCACCTACAGGTTCATATCCCGGATATAAAAGGCAACCTGGTAGGGAAATAAATCTTCGGCAGTTTTCAGTTCGCTTCCCAGAAGGCGTTTAATATTTTGAATCCGGTAATTGACCGTGTTCCGGTGGGTATAGGTATCTTTGGCGGCGCCCACCAGGCTGCGGTCATTTTTAATGTAGCTTCTAAGGGTTTGAATATAGTCCGAATGATGCAGCTGGTCATAAGTATCCAAAGGGCCTAAAAGTTGTTTTTCGTAACTTTTTAGAATAGCGGTGTCGTCAGAGGCAAAGAGAATCTTGAAAAAGCCCATTTCGTTAAAGTCCACAACTTTTTGTTTAGTCTGGAGGGCCATTTTTGAGGCAATGAGTGCACGGCGGAAGGCCGACTTTAAGTGAAGGATTCCCTGCACTTCGGGGCCGATGCCAAGGAAGAGGATTTTTTTTTCGGTAAAATAGGAAAACTGTTTTAGTATCTGCTGGGCCAGAGCGTCGCCGGCATCCGAAGGGAAGTTATTAACGGTCAGTGCATAACAGTCCTCATATTCAATCACCAGATAGGGGATGCGGATGTGTTTTCCTTTTTCCCAGAGACCCAGAACATTTTCCAGCTTTAACATGGCCTGAAGAAAGGCAGAAGTATCCTCCACGCCAAAGCTGATGCGGATGCAGAAAATGCGGAAGGTGCCTCTGGGGTCGAAACGGGTCTGAATTTTTGCCAGAAGTTGTTCAGAAATTTCGTGTCCGTTAATAATATCTTTAAAAGAGGAGGAAAGCTCCTTTTCCTTCTGTACACGCTGCATAATCCGGGTGCAGAAATTCTGGATAAGCTGGGGAATGGAGATTTCCCAGGGCATAACCAGCAAGGGAAAGCTGTTTTCTTCGCACCAGGTAATCACTTCCTGGGGAACGGTATGCAGGTACATCCCCGTGTTGATAATAATTCCTGTGCTGTCCGCCTGTTTCATAGCGATAACTAGGTGAAGCAGCCAGTCCTTTTCCTTAGCCTTCATGCCGGTGGTGACGGCAAGTTCCTGACCGGAGAAACGGCTGATGATGGTTTCATCCTCTAACATGTGCACCCAGCCCACGACATGATCCATCCCGCCCTTTCCGGCGAGGATGCGCAGACGGAAGAATTTGTGGGTTTCTTCATAGATTTCCCAAAAACGAATTGCCATGCCGATTCTCCTTTCTTGATGGAAAAATCTTTGTGCTGAGGATACATATTTTTGCTCTGTTTTCAGATTAACAGATTATGGACGAAATGTCTATAAAAGAATATAATAAAATTACAAAACAGAACAAATTTTTATATGATTTAACCTGAAAGGGAGGTGTCGGTGTGAACGGAATGGAAATGGGATTTGCTTATGAGCCATTAGTTTATGGGGAAAAGCGGGATTGTCCGGAGTGGGTGTCAGCGGAACAGTTTTATAATTGCGAAAATTTTTCAGTTGTTTTTGAACGCAGTGGATTTAATCTGGAGCGGCTGTTCCACCGGTCTGGAGGTTTGGACTTAAGTCGTATTTAGAGTACAAAAAGCAGGAAAAAATCAAAATGATGAAGCAGTAGTATTTTTTTGAAAAATTGTGATAATTTGTAATCGATAAAGGGTAGTTAGCGGAATGAAGTCCGGCGGAGTGATCTGCCGGATTTTTGTTTGTCTGTAAATCTTGACAGCGATGAGGCAACATGCTATGGTGGAAGATAAGTAAGTCATGAAATCGTGATGAAATGCGGATGCAATAGATTAAGATGATAGAGAGAAAATTACGGTGGAGAAGATTGCGCCGGAAAAGAATGGGAGGTATGGCAGATTATGGAAAATGAGGAGAAGAAAGAACTGGGATGGAGCAGGGAAGCAGAAGAAAAGCTTGGGCAATGGATTGAGGAGAGCAGTAATATTGTTTTTTTTGGCGGAGCAGGAGTATCGACGGAGAGTGGGATTCCCGATTTCCGCAGTGTGGATGGATTATACCATCAGCAGTATAAGTATCCGCCGGAAACGATAATCAGCCACAGCTTTTATCTGCGCAATCCCGAAGAATTTTATCGCTTTTATAAGGACAGGATGATTTTTACCGATGCCAGGCCAAATCGGGCGCATCGCGTACTGGCAAAACTTGAGGAGAGAGGGAAACTTAAAGCGGTGATTACCCAGAATATTGACGGACTTCACCAGGCGGCAGGAAACAAAGAAGTGCTGGAACTTCACGGATCGGTGCACAGGAATTATTGTACACGCTGCCGGAAGTTTTACTCTTTAGATGAAGTGATGGCGGCAGAAGGGGTGCCAAGGTGCAGCTGCGGGGGAACGATTAAACCGGATGTTGTCTTATATGAAGAAGGGCTTGATCAGCACACAATATCTAAGTCGGTGCAGTACATTCGCCATGCGGATATGCTGATTATCGGCGGAACGTCGCTGGTTGTCTATCCGGCAGCAGGACTGATTGATTACTACCAGGGAAATAAGCTGGTGTTGATTAATAAATCAGTAACATCCGTGGACAGCCGGGCAGATCTGGTGCTGAGCGGACCGATTGGGGAGATTTTAGGGAGTCTCTACGACTGCTAGGAAGGTTTGAGGGATGAAAAATCATGACAGAGAAAATTAATTTTGAAATCGGTGATGTGGTTAAACTTAAAAAACCCCATCCTTGTGGAAGCCAGGAGTGGGCGATTCTTCGGGTGGGGGCAGATTTCCGGCTGAAATGTATGGGCTGCGGTCATCAGGTGATGGTATCCCGCAAGCTTGTGGAGAAGAACATCCGGGGGCTGCGAAAGGGAAAGGCGGAGTAAGCAGGACAGGTTGGGAAAGGATGAACAGCGGATGAAATCAGCATGTCCTTAAATAAAGAAAAGCAAGTCCGGGAAAATCCCAAAGCAGAAAAAATCTTAAAAAAATCCAAAATTCTGCTTGCAAAAGCAGAAAAAATTTGGTAAACTGTTTAATTGTGACATATTAAATTCCTTGCTCCTGTTTGCGGAAAAAACGGACAGGTTTACTGTCAGGATTTCCTTAATAACTGCCGAATGGCATAGAGGTATCCTTTAGGATTTCCCTGATGACTGCCGAATGGCATAGAGGTATCCTTTAGGATTTCCTTAATAACTGCCGAATGGCATAGAGGTATCCTTTAGGATTATCAGAGGGATGAATGAAAAGCAGGGGCCAGAAGACCACAAGGAGGTAAAACAAGATGAACAAGTATGAGTTAGCTGTTGTTCTGAATGTGAAGCTGGAGGATGAAGAGAGAGCTGCAGCCATCGAAAAGGTAAAGGGTTATATTACCCGTTTCGGCGGCACGGTAACGAATGTGGATGAATGGGGCAAGAAAAGACTTGCTTATGAAATTCAGAAGATGAAAGAAGCTTTCTATTACTTTATCCAGTTCGAGGGCGATTCTAATTGTCCTAACGAAGTTGAAGCTCACATTCGGATTATGGAACCAGTTATCCGCTATTTAGTTGTAAAGCAGGAAGACTAATGGACGTTTAAGGTGGCTGCAAAGATAAGGATGTTTAACAGCTGCCGTTTTGAACAGACCGTTTTTGCTGCGGAATAGAGAGAGTGAGTGTATGAACAGAGTAATTCTTATGGGCAGATTGACTAGAGATCCGGTTGTTCGGTATTCCCAGGGTGAGCGTACCATGGCGATTGCCAATTATACGCTGGCTGTGGACCGCAGAGGCCGCAGAAGTCAAAACCAGGATGGCAATGAGCAGACCGCAGATTTTATCAACTGTGTGGCATTTGACCGCGCAGGGGAGTTTGCAGAGAAGTATTTCCGTCAGGGGATGCGCGTGCTGGTTTCAGGAAGAATCCAGACTGGAAGTTATGTGAACAAGGATGGTCAGAAGGTTTATACCACGGATGTTATTGTAGATGATCAGGAGTTTGCTGACAGCAAGGGAGCCGCTTCCGATATGAGCGGCTATCAGCAGCAGGCACCGGCGGCGCCAGTACAGAAACCGGCGCCAACCAGCGCAATCGGCGATGGTTTTATGAACATTCCAGATGGAGTTGAAGACGAAGGACTCCCGTTTAATTAATGCAATGATGCATAAAGCTTGCAGCAGGTAAGCCGGAAAAGGGAGAATCGTTTTCGCTTGGCATTGAAAAGGAGGATACACCAATGGCATTTAATAAAGGTGACAGAACAGATGCTTCTAAGGTTAGAAGAGGCGGCATCCGCAGAAGAAAAAAAGTGTGCGTATTCTGCGGCGAAAAGAATGGTGAGATTGATTACAAGGATGTAAATAAGTTAAAAAGATACGTATCTGAGAGAGGGAAAATTCTTCCCCGCCGGATTACCGGAAACTGTGCAAAGCACCAGAGAGCACTGACCGTAGCCATCAAGCGTGCGCGTCATATCGCTCTGATGCCGTATTCCTGTGATTAATCTCTATTGTTTATGGGTATAATGAGCGGTTTTTTATTTATTGAAAATCCGTTTATAGGAAAATCGGTGAAAGCCGTAGAATCAGCCTGGGAGTGAATATTCCTGGGCTGTTTTTTAACAGGAAAAATTTGAAATGGTTTTGAAAATGATTTTAAATTCAAGTAAATTGGAAACGATGATTAATCTTATATAGGTTATGGCAAAGCAGCAGGGATAACACCCCGCATCCCTGTTGTGTTATTGAAAGGATGAATTAACCATGTACAATTTTACCGATTTAACGAATATTATTGCCGAACTTCGCTCTGACCATGGCTGTCCCTGGGATAGGAAACAGACGTTTGTGTCGTTGAAGCAATGTCTGGCTGATGAAGCGGAGGAGGTCTTTCAGGCAATTGATAACAAAGATATGGAAAATCTCTGCGAGGAGTTGGGTGATGTGCTTTTGCAGGTGGTGTTAAACAGTCAGATTGCAAAGGAACAAAATTTGTTTACCATTGACGATGTTATCGACGGACTTTGCCGGAAGATGATTCGCCGTCATCCCCATGTGTTTGGAGACGCCAAAGCCGGGTCGCCGGAAGAGGGGCGGGCGCTGTGGAATGCGATAAAGGCGCAGGAGAAGGCAGAGAGAAAACATGCACAAAATGCGCAAAAAACAGCACAGTAAACGGCAATTTTACAGGGCGATAAATCAATAGAAAAATAATCTGCCAATTCTTCTGGGAAAATGCCGAAAAACCTTGACAAATAGGGAATAAACGGATATAAATGATAGAGTACACCATTCAGCAAATCTGGGTGGCAGGACTGCAATTGTTGCTGTCTGTGCGGCTCTGTGTACTTGCCGTTTGTGGAGAACCTATACGGACAGTAACTTGAAATTGACAGGTTTTGCGGACGCTTTTTGCCAGTGCAGATGCAGGATTTGTCCCTATTTGTAGATTTAGGAGGAAAACGATGAACAAAACGGAATTAATTGCAGCAGTAGCTGAGAAGGCAGAGATTTCTAAAAAAGATGCAGAGAAAGCCATTAAGGCATTTACGGATGTGGTAGCAGATGAGTTGGTAAAGGGTGAGAAGGTTCAGCTTGTTGGCTTTGGCACGTTTGAGGTTTCGGAAAGAGCAGAGAGAGAAGGCAGAAATCCCAAGACCCGCGAGCCTATGACAATTGCGGCTTCGAAGAGCCCGAAGTTTAAAGCTGGTAAAGCATTAAAGGATATGGTGAATGCATAATTTATGCGATTGGACAAATTTCTTAAGGTATCCCGCTTAATTAAGCGGCGTACTGTAGCGAATGAAGCTTGTGACGCCGGGCGGGTTTTGGTGAATGATAAACCGGCGAAGGCATCCTTAAATGTAAAAGAAGGGGATGTAATTGAAATTCAGTTCGGCACACGTTCCGTTAAGGTTGAGGTGCTTGACGTTCAGGAAACAGTGAAAAAAGAAGAGGCGAAGGAGCTTTACAAGTATTTGTAGGGTGATTTGTCCCTGGCGTTGGTGTCAGTATGGAATTTTTAATTGAAAGCTGACAGGAATATTTTTAGAAACCTTCTAATATACTGAATCAAGCGGTTTAGTATGTTAGGAGGTTTTTGTGTATGGAAGAAAAGATTGGCGGGCGTCCTCATCGGCTGATGATGGAGGATCGCGGAAAAATGAGCATTACCGGGATAGCGGATGTGGTTTCCTTTGACGAAAATCAGGTTGTCCTGGATACGGATAAAGGTCTGCTGACGATTAAAGGAAAGGATTTATGCGTAAGCCGGCTCACGCTGGAAAAGGGTGAGGTGGATGTAGATGGACAGGCTGACAGCCTGGTATACAGCTCAAATGAGGCATTGCGGAAGTCAGGGGAGTCTTTACTGACCCGGCTGTTCAGGTAGGATGAATGCTGGGCATAAGCGGGGAAATTTATGCACAGGCTGTTCTTTTAGTCAGCTGCCTTGGGCTGGGGGGCTGGCTGATGTTTTGTTATGATTTGCTTCGGATCAGACGTTTATTGATTCCGGCAAAAAGCTGGTTAATCAGTCTGGAGGATTTTTTATACTGGATCTATGTGAGTCTTTCGGTATTTTCACTGCTTTATCGGCAGAATGATGGGATTTTAAGAAGTTATGCCATTCTCGGCGTTTTTTTGGGTATGGCGGTTTATGATCGGATTGTCAGCAGAAATATACTAAAGGTATTGAAAAAAGTGCTGGAAAGGCTTAAAATAAGCTATCAGAAAAGAAAAGGCTTTCGAAAAAAGCTTTCTGAAAAATAATGAATGTGGTGATCCAATGAAGAATAAAAAAGGAAAGCAGCAAAGAAAAGATAAGTGGAGCAACCGGATTGCGTTGATTGGTGTGACCATCGTTGTCTTAAGCCTGGCTGTGGTGGTGAATATCAAGAGTGCTTCGCTTCGTCAGCGCGATTTGGAATACCAGATCCGGGAAGAAAATCTGGAAGTTCAAAAGCAGAAAGAGCTGGAACGAAAGGCAGATTTAGAAGAGCGCAAGGTCTATGTTCAGACAAAGCAATATATTGAAGAGGTGGCAAAGGAAAAGTTGGGGCTGGTTAATCCTGATGAAATTTTATTAAAGCCGTCAAATGATTAAGCTTTGCGGGGGACTTCCTTGATAGGGTCAGAGGAAATTCGGAATACGCTCCGCTATTTCCTCATTTCCCTATGCTGCTGTCGCAGCTTGCCAGATGGGGCCCCAACCCCACCTGACATAAATAAGTCCCCCCGCTGCTTTCATCTTTACGACTTAGAAGCAGGAGACTTCTTTGATAGGTTAAAATTTGCTTTTCCCAGTAATTTTTTCCCTGCTGTCTGCATATAATCTTTTTGAGTATGCTGGCGGTTTAATGCACAGCGATGAGAAGATGCGGACAGGAGGGATTTTTGTGGTGTTTCAGCGGCGGAACCAGAAACGTCTGGATATGGCGGACGTGAATGTATATACAGCGGCCCGGCTGGGAGATATGGCTTCTTCGTTAAGTCGGCTGGCACAATCATTTTCTGAGGAAATTGATGGGCGGCATTTGAGCCGCGAGGATGGTGCGGCGGCGATGCAGACGGCGGCAGCGATGGTGTGTGGCGGCTGTACCCGCTGTAATTTATATCAGGACAGTTCGAGGGAGGACAGTTATTACCTGTATTATCTTCTGCGGGCGTTTGAACTTCATGGTTCGGTTCGAATGGAGGACATGCCCCAACTGTTTCGGGAGACATGTTTTCATAAAGAAAGATATTTAAGCCAGTTAAACAGTAGCCTTGGTCGGGCAACGATGAATTTGTCCTGGAAGAGCAGGTTTTTAGAGAGCAGGGATGCAGTGATTGTTCAGTTTCGGGAATTAGCGACGATTATTGAGGAATTTTCCCGGCAGATGGAGCAGGCGGTGGATATCACGGCAGAACGGGAATTTGCAGTAAAAAAGCTGTTTCGCCGCCGCCATATGATGATCAAAAATATGCTGATGCTGGAATATGAAAATAAACAGAGGGAAGCTTATTTGACCGTAAGAACGACACACGGAGCTTGTTTGACTGCCAGGGAGGCAGCTGCTGTTCTGGGACAGGCGATGGGTAAGCAGCGCTGGAATCCGGCGAAGGACAGCCGCGCCATTGTCACCCGCCAGCTTTCCACCCTGCGCTTTGTGGAAGAGGGGAAGTATCATATGCTGTACGGCATTGCCCGGATGCCCAAGGAGGGGGAAGAGGTTTCCGGGGATAATTTTACGTTTTTTAAAAACCTGGAGGGGCAGGTGATTATGAGTCTGGCGGATGGAATGGGAAGCGGGCCGCAGGCCTGCCAGGAGAGCTGCAGAATCATTGAGCTGACAGAACAGCTGGTGGAGGCAGGATTTTCTGCCAGGGCATCGTTAAAGCTGGTGAATACTGTTCTTTTGCTGGCGGGTAAGGAGCAGCATCCGGCAGCCGTGGATGTGGTGTGTGTGGATTTACATACGGGAGTTCTGGAGGCCATGAAGCTTGGTGCTTCGGCTTCTTTTCTTATGGGCAGGGACGGTGTGGAACAGCTGGAAGCGGGGGATGTGCCGATTGGGATATTAAACCCGATTGAACCAGTATTGCTTTCGAGGAAGCTGTGGGATGATGACCGGATTGTGATGGTAAGCGATGGGGTTCTGGATGCATTGCCAGGGGAGGAAAAGGAAGAAGTGATGTTGGAGTTTTTAGAGGCTTTGCCCGAAATGCGTCCGCAGGAGATTGCGGACAGTGTGCTGGAGTTTGCACTTAGTTCTGGCGAAGGAGCCAGGGATGATATGACGGTTTTGGCAGCAGGGATATGGGAGCAGGAGTGAGAAAACAGCAGCGAAAGCGCGTTTGCCGGAAAGGGATGAGCACAGGATGGAAGTACAGAGGAAAAGGGAAGGAAAGATGAAAATAAGGGCAGAACAGGTGAAAAAACAGGTGGAAACGTTTATCCGGGAGCAGGGTTTGCTTGCTGCGGGAGACAGGATTTTGGTAGCGGTTTCCGGCGGGGCGGATTCGGTCTGCCTTCTGCATCTGCTGGCAAAACTGAGAAAGAGCTGGGGGTGGCAGCTTAGGGCAGTACATGTAAATCATCAGCTCAGACCAGGGGAAGCCCAGCGGGATGAGGCGTTTGTAAAGGCGTATTGTATAAAGTATTCGGTAGAGTATTGCTGCCAAAGCGTGGATGTTAAAGGGCTTGTTTGTGCCAGGGGGCTGTCTGAAGAGGAGGCAGGGAGAAACCTTCGCTATCAGGTGTTTGAGGAGGAGGCCAGGCGCTGGGAGCAGGAGGACGGGACGGGAAAAGTGGATCTGGTCAAGATTGCTGTGGCACATCACCGGGATGATCAGGCGGAGACGGTTCTTTTTCATTTGTTTCGCGGAAGTGGGCTTAAGGGGCTTGGCGGGATACCGGCGGTTCGGGGGCGGGTTATCCGGCCTTTACTGTCTGTGGGAAGGGAGGAGATTCTTTCTTATCTTAAAGAAGAAGGGCTGGAGTTTTGCCAGGATTCGACGAATTTTTCAGAGGAGTACACAAGAAACCGGATTCGGCAGGAGATTTTGCCCGCAATTGAAGCGGCGGTGAATGAACGGGCCGCAGATCATATCGTGCAAGCGGCACAGAAGATGCGTCAGGCGGATTTGTATTTAGCCAGTCAGGCAGAACGATGGCTTAAGAAATATGGCGTGCAGGAAGAAGATAAAAAAAGCAATGGGTTCATGGGTGAAGGCGGAAAGCAGCTATTACAAAGAGGTACAGATGGAAAGCCGTTTTTGTGTGCAGAGGCAGATGGAAAATCACTTTTGCGTGCAGGGGCAGATGTAAAGTTGTTGGTAAAAGAAGAAGAGATTATTCAGACCTATATTATTCGGCAGATGATGGCTTGGCTTTCCGGGGCAGCTAAGGATGTAACCAATGCCCATGTGGAAGCAGTGAGGTCGCTTTTAGGGAAGTCAGTGGGAAAACAGGTGGATTTGCCCTATGGGCTGAGGGCAAGGCGTTCATATGATAAGCTGTGGCTGGAGAAAACAGGGAAGCCAGAAGAAAAAGGAGAAATTTTCCTGCCCGAACTGGAAATAAAGGAATTTTCTTATGAAAAAGGGATGGAAATTCCACAAAACCAGTATACTAAATGGCTGGATTGTGATAAAATAAAAGGTGCGTTGTCTGTGCGTACCAGGCAGACGGGAGATTATTTTTTTCTGCCCGGCGGAGGCAGGAAGTCCATAAAAGCGTATATGGTAGATGAAAAGATTCCGGCTTCACTTAGGAAAAGGATTCCTCTTTTGGCGGACGGGAATCATATTTTATGGATAATTGGAAGGCGAATCAGCGAGGGCTGCAAGGTTACTGACGAGACAAAAAGGGTTTTACAGGTACACGTAAGAGAGGCGGACGGAAATTTACAGGGTTTCGGCTGCCAGGATTAGCAAAGGAGAAGAACATGGCTGATAACATTCGGGTACTGCTGACAGAAGAAGAGGTAAATGCAAAGATTAGTGAGGTTGCAGGGCAGATCAGCAGAGATTATGAAGGCCGTCACGTGCATTTGATTTGTATTTTAAAGGGCGGTGTGTTTTTTACTTGTGAACTGGCTAAACGGATGACGGTGCCGGTATCATTGGATTTTATGTCGGTTTCCAGCTACGGAAGCAGCACACAGTCCAGCGGTGTGGTGAAGATTATTAAGGATTTGGATGAGCCGCTCGAAGGTAAGGAAGTTATTATTGTTGAGGATATTATTGATTCCGGGAGGACGCTTGCCTATCTGATGGAAATTTTAAAGCAGAGGAATCCTAAGAGCATTGAACTTTGTACCCTTTTGGATAAGCCGGAGCGCCGGGTGAAGAAGCAGGTAAGTGTAAAGTACACCTGTTTTACCATTCCCGATGAATTTGTTGTTGGTTATGGCCTGGATTATGACCAGAAGTACAGGAATCTGCCATATATTGGAGTAGTGGAGAACTGCGAGTAAAAGGCATGGTTCAAAATGTAAAGATTAAGGAGGCAGCTCGTTGAAACAGCAGCAATTTAGAGGTCTGGGATTTGTGCTTATCATTATGATGATGCTGTTAATGGTAACTACATTTTCCGGGCAGATTTTTACCAATGATGATATCAGCTATCAGGAGTATTTGACAGCATTAGCCGATGGCAGTGTGGAGAAGGTAATTATTAACCAGAATCAGCAGACGCCCACCGGAGAGGTGAATTTATTTTTAAAGGATGGAAGTGCAAAACAGTATTATACTTCTGATGTGATAGAAGAACAGCATTATTTGCAGGAGCTGGGGATTGACTATACGACAACGGATGTTCCCAGGGAAAATATGGTACTGACGATTTTGCTCCCGATTGTGGTTTCCACAATTGCGGTGGTTATCTTAATTTCGGTAATGAATGCGAGATCTTCCGGCGGCGGGGCAAATGCCAAGATGATGAATTTTGGCAAGAGCCGTGCCAGAATCAGCCGGGACGGTAAGGTGAATTTTACGAATGTCGCCGGTTTGGATGAGGAAAAGGAAGAATTGGAGGAGGTTGTGGATTTTTTGCGCCAGCCGCAGAAATATACCAGTGTGGGCGCAAGGATTCCCAAGGGACTCCTTTTAGTCGGCCCGCCCGGAACGGGTAAGACCCTTTTGGCTAAGGCAGTAGCCGGGGAAGCAGGCGTTCCGTTTTTTTCGATTTCCGGTTCAGACTTTGTGGAGATGTTTGTGGGTGTTGGCGCTTCCCGTGTTCGGGATTTATTTGAGGATGCAAAGAAGAATGCCCCTTGTATTGTCTTTATTGATGAGATTGACGCGGTAGCCCGGCGAAGGGGAACTGGTATGGGCGGCGGTCATGATGAAAGGGAGCAGACCTTGAACCAGCTTTTGGTTGAGATGGACGGCTTTGGCATTAATGAAGGAATTATCGTGATGGCGGCGACGAACCGTGTGGATATTCTGGACCCTGCAATTTTGAGGCCGGGGCGATTTGACCGGAAGGTGGCAGTGGGACGACCAGATGTCAAGGGCCGGGAAGAAATCTTAAAAGTGCATTGTAAAGAAAAGCCCCTGGGAGATAATGTGGATCTCCTGCGTGTAGCGCAGACGACCTCTGGTTTTACCGGGGCGGATTTGGAAAACCTGATGAACGAGGCGGCGATTATCACAGCGAGGGATGGTCGTAAGTATGTGTGTCAGGAGGATATTGACAAGGCTTTTATTAAAGTAGGTATCGGTGCAGAGAAAAAGAGCAAGGTAATTACCGAGAAAGATAAGAAGATTACCGCCTACCATGAAGCTGGTCACGCGATTTTATTCCATGTGCTCCCGGATGTTGGGCCGGTGCACACCGTTTCGATTATCCCGACAGGAATGGGCGCTGGCGGTTATACCATGCCTCTGCCGGAAAAAGATGAGCAGTATATGACGAAGGGCCGTATGCTGCAAAATATTATGGTTTCTCTGGGGGGAAGGATTGCCGAAGAGCTGATCTTTGATGATATTACGACGGGTGCTTCCCAGGATATTAAACAGGCGACCGGTATTGCACGGGCGATGGTGACGAAATACGGCATGTCCGATAAGGTGGGGATGATTAATTACGGCAGCGACGAGGACGAGATCTTTATCGGACGGGATTTGGCGCATACCAAGTCCTACGGCGAAAGTGTTGCTGCGGTAATTGACAGTGAGGTGAAGCGGATAATTGATGAGTGCTACCAGAAGGCGAAGAAGATTATTCTGGACAATGAAAAGGTTCTTCATCAGTGCAGCCAGCTCCTTTTGCTGAAGGAAAAAATCGGACAGAAGGAATTTGAGGAGCTTTTTGCTGTGCAGGCTTAAATGTGTCTAAAACCTGTTATTTAACCTGTTCTGGCAGTTTATGGAAGGGAAAAGGAAGAAGTTGGCAGATAAGAATGCGAATATAGTCAGGTTGCACAAAAAATATTCGTAAAAAAAATGAAGTTTGTGCACACTTATTTTGCAACTTATGCTATTATAATAAACGTAACCCCCCCCAATACATTATATAGTTTTTGCTACACCCCATAAGAAACGAAATACCTTCTCCTAAAAAGGCCAGCTACCCCGCTGGCCTTTTTACTTGTTTACAAGGAAGGCCAAGGAGAAATTAAAGAATTAGTGATATTTCGCCATTGTGTTATTGCCCATTATCGTTTACAATACAGAAAGAGAAAATGATAAGGTAAAATGAAGAAAGGCGGCAACTGGATGAATGGAACGAACGACGGCTGTTTCAGTCAGGAAGAATTAAACCAGGATGCATTATTTTGTTCGGAAACAGAAGATTACCGCACACCAGAAGAACCAGAAGCAAATCAGGAAGTTGTTCTTCGCTTCCGCACAGCCCGAAATGATGCCGATGCGGTGATTTACCGGGAATGTGGCAGCGATGGTGAAGGTATAATGAAAAAAGCAGGCCATGACCAGTGGTTTGATTATTATGAATATAAATTGATGACAAAAACAGAGCCTATCGCCTATTATTTTGAGGTTAAAAAAGGCGGTAAGAGCTGGAAATATAACAGGCTGGGGGTTTCTGAGGAAACCATACCCTGTTTTGCCTTTCGCATTACTCCAGGCTTCCATACGCCGGATTGGGCAAAGGGTGCGATTATGTACCAGATTTATGTGGACCGATTCCGAAACGGAAATCCGTCAAATGATGTGGAAACCGGGGAATATATTTATATTGGTGTTCCGGTAAAGCAGGTTAAGGACTGGGAAAAGCCGTTAGAGACGATGGATGTGGGCTATTTTTACGGCGGTGATCTCCAGGGGATATGGGATAAATTAAACTATATCCAGAGCCTTGGCGTGGAAGTGATTTACTTAAATCCGATCTTTGTATCGCCCTCCAATCATAAATACGACTGTCAGGATTATGAGCACATTGATCCGCATTATGGCGTTATTGTCAACGATGGGGGAGAAGTGTTAAAGGATCTGCCTGAGGGTGATGCCAAGGCACTGCGGGAAGAGAATAAACGTGCGACGAAATACATCACTAGGGTGACAGATAAGGAGAATTTAGAGGCATCCGATGCGTTTTTTGCCCGTCTGGTGGAGGAAATACACCGCCGGGGGATGAAGATTATTCTGGACGGTGTGTTTAATCACTGCGGCTCATTTAACAAATGGCTGGATAGAGAAGGTATTTATGAGCATGCCGAGGGCTATGCACCGGGAGCCTTTGTGTCCGCGGACAGCCCCTACCTTTCATTCTTTAAGTTTTATAAAGAGGATAAAGAAAACTGGCCCTATAATGTCAGCTATGACGGCTGGTGGGGGCATGATACCCTGCCAAAGTTAAATTATGAGAAATCGGAAAAGCTTCAGGAATATATTCTGGGCATCGCTAAGAAATGGCTTTCTCCGCCGTACAATATCGATGGCTGGCGTCTGGATGTGGCGGCAGATCTGGGAAATTCCGGGGAGTTTAATCATTATTTCTGGCAGCAATTCCGCAAGGCAGTAAAAGAGGTTAACCCGGATGCACTGATTCTGGCAGAACACTACGGCGATCCCAGCAGCTGGCTTATGGGAAATGAGTGGGATTCTGTGATGAATTATGATGCCTTTATGGAGCCGCTGACCTGGTTTTTAACCGGGATGGAAAAGCACAGCGATGAATATGACGGAAATCTTTACGGCGACGGGGAAGCCTTTTTTTGCAGTATGAAATATCATATGAGCCAGATGCAGACCCCGTCCCTGATGACAGCGATGAATGAATTATCCAATCATGATCATTCTCGCTTTCTAACCCGGACAAACCAGACGGTGGGACGGCTCGCCAGTTTGGGGGCAGCGGCTGCCTCCGAGGGAATCCGTTATGGGGTTTTTCGGGCGGCTGTTATGGTTCAGATGACCTGGCCGGGAGCACCTACTCTGTATTACGGCGATGAAGCCGGGCTTTGCGGCTGGACAGACCCGGATAACCGCAGGCCCTATCCATGGGGAAAGGAAAATCTTGAGTTAATTGAATTTCACCGTTATATGGGAGGGATTCATAACCGGATTCCTGCGCTGAAGCGCGGCGCATTAAAGAAACTCTTAGCTGGTCAGCACCTTTTAGCTTATGGGAGAATGTGCGGGAAATATAAAGCGGCAGTGGTAGTAAACAGCGCGGAGAGCGATAGGGAGGTTAATCTTCCGGTGTGGCTTTTGGGCATTGAAGATGATGAGCCACTGACAAGGGTCATGCTGACGACAGAGGATGGTTATAATGTGGGCGCTGCCTGGGTGGAGGTAAAAAAGGGCATTGCCGCCCTGACGATGCCGCCGGTCAGCAGTATACTGCTGATTACGCATGTGGACGAATTTTTTACTTCGGCGCCTCTTCGTGAGAGGGCGATGCGTATGCTGCAGAGCGAGGAATAAGCGGACAGCTGAGGCAGAAAAATTAGAAAATAGAAAAATGATGAAAAATATTGCCAATTCTCCTGAAAAGAAATGCTTTTTCTAACGGGTGAAATGCTATAATAGATCACAGCATTGCCAGAAATAGAAAATTAAGCATAGAAGGAGAATTGCTAATGAAAAAAATGTGTCTATCCTTGCTTGCCGGATTTATTATGACGCTTATCCTGCTTCCAAAAACAGCGGTCGCAGCAGAAGGGAGAAGCTTTGGACAAGCCCCAGAGCGTCCTTTAATTGAACAGGTTACTGCTGGGGAAACGGCTTTGACAGCTTCGCCGGTTCACTCGTCGAATGCCAACGGAAATTATTATACGTCAGGGCATCGCTGGCAGACGCCAGTAGATTCTTATTTTTATGCCAATGAGGGCGGCGGGCTGACCCGTGTGGAGCATATAGGAAACCGTGTGGTGATTGAAGATTATGACGGCACCTGCAATCTTTTGGCACAGACTGAACTTGCGATGGAGCTTCCCCTGTGGGGCGGATTTTATGCGGGAAATACCAGTAATTTCCTGGTGTTTGGTCAGCAGAATCAGGAAGAGAGCAACCAGCGAGAGGTTATCCGGGTGGTAAAATACTCAAAAAACTGGGAAAGGCAAGGTGCCGCAAGCCTTTACGGTGCGAATACCACCATTCCTTTTGAGGCGGGAAGCCTGCGTATGGCGGAGTATGGAAATATGCTCTATATCCGCACCTGCCATGAGATGTATACAAAAAAAGAGGATGGGCTTAATCACCAGGCGAATTTAAGTTTTACTGTCGATACATCAAAAATGAGCATTGCTGGGCAGACTTCGGCAGTGATGAATGAAGATGTCGGTTATTCGAGTCATTCGTTTAATCAGTTTATTTTAGTAGATAAACAACGGGTAATCGCCCTCGATCACGGGGATGCTTATCCTCGCTCGATTGCTATGTTCCGCTATCACCAAAAGGCAGGGGGCAGGGTGTTTAGTAATACATTTGATGAAAACTGCGACTGGTTTTCTCTGCTGCCGATTCAGGGGGAAACGGGAGATAATGACACAGGTGTAGCCATTGGAGCCATGGAAGCTTCCGCTACCGCCTATCTTGTGGCAGGAAATTCCATCCCGCAGTATGCCACCAGTAATTATTATGGTCAGAGGAATATTTTTGTGTCCAGTACAGCGAAGAACCGTTTTGGTAAGAATGGTACAACGATGCACTGGATAACAAACTATACGGATACAGATAAGGTAACATTATCGCCTCCCCATTTGGTAAAGATATTTGACCATCGTTTTCTTCTCCTTTTTTCTGAAGGAAAAGAGGTTAAATATGCTTTCCTGGATGGAGAGGGGAATATGACCAGCCCGATGTATTCCATGGAAGCTTACTTGTCAGACTGTAAGCCTGTCGCCTATCAGGGCGTAGTGGTATGGTATTATACGCGAAATAGCGAACCAGTATTCTGTGTGATTGATAGCGAGGGTAACGGGTTTAAGCTGAATGCATATAAACCGTAACAAAGAAATTTTGCAGAAGGTCTTGATTTTTGCCCGCGCTTGTGCTATGATGATTTTGCTTGTTAAAGTGAGCAAGTTAATGGGTGGATTCCCGAGTGGCCAAAGGGGACAGACTGTAAATCTGCTGCGATTCGCTTCGGTGGTTCGAATCCACCTCCGCCCATGTCATAGCCCGGTGTATGCCGGGCTTTTGCTGTTTTTGGAAAAATTAGATAGATTGGTGCAAGCGTGCAGGAGAGGAGAGATTTTCGTGATAAAGGCAGATTTTCACACACATACAACATGGTGTGATGGGGCAAATACAACCAGGGAAATGGTGGAGGCGGCCTGCCGACTGGGTTATACGGATTTTGGAGTTTCAGGCCATGCCGATTTTTCCATGATTGAGCCGGGTTTTGGAATGTCGGAGGAGAAGCTTTCCGCTTATAAAAGGGAGCTGCTTGCTCTTAGGGAAGAGTTTGCCGGCAGGATGAATGTGTATATTGGGATTGAGCTGGATGCGCTGGGGCCGGTGCAGGAGGCAGAGTATGCGATTGGGTCTACCCACTGTGTTAAAAAGCTGGGCGAGTATGTCGTGGTGGATGATACGGAGGAAAAGCTGGTGGATTGGGTTGAACGGCTTTGGAAGGGGGATTGGTATGCTTTCGCGCAGGATTATTTTGCCTTAGAGGCGACGGTGTATGACCGGACAGGCTGCGACTGGGTGGGACATTTTGACCTGCTGACAAAATTTAATGAAGGCTTTAAACATTTTGATGAAAACAGCGACGCGTATATGGAACCAGCATTGGCGGCAATGAAGCGATTAAATGCCGCAGGGCTGCCCTTTGAAATCAATACCGGGGCAATATCCCGGAGATACAGAACCACACCCTATCCATCAAAAAGGCTGCTGCGTGAGCTTTTTTTGATGGGCGGGCGGATTATGATTAATTCTGACAGCCATAATACTGCTTCCCTTGGCTGCGGATTTGAGCAGGCCATAAAGCTGGCAGGGGAATGCGGCTTTCGGCGTCTTACCGTGCTGAATCCAGGGGGCGGTTTTCGGGAGCTGGAGCTTTAACTTATCAAAGAAGTCCCGGAACAAAATTCGATTTTCTCTGATACGCTCAAGGCTAACTGGATACTTTTGGCGAGTAGAACAGCTCATGTTGTCTTTTTACCCGCTTACGCACCTGGGCAAGAAAACTTTCCGGTCCCAGGACACGGATAACCGGGCCGAAGGAGAGGATTTCCACCAACAGTTCTGTTTCATCTGCAAGATCATAGTAAATGGAAGAGATCCAGACCTTGTTTTCCTCGTCATAGTGGGTGTGCTTTTCATAATTGGCAAAATGGAGCATACAGCGTTCAAGGGAATTTCGTTCCCCGCTGATTTGAATAACCACAGGTTCCTTTGCAGGCTGTGTTAAATGAAAGCGCTGGCTGTCAGCAGGGGAAGGTGTCTGCTTTTCCTGCCATGTTTCGGTTAGTCGGCATTCTATGATTCTGCCAAGATTTAAGGTTAATCTGCGCCCTGGCTTTCTTCCGGCCTTCTGAATGCAGCAGAGGCGGAATTTATCGTTTTTTGAAGAATATTGGAGCTGACAGGGCAGGACAATATAGGCCTGTATGCCCTGTTTGGGGCTGTCATAGCGAATTTCCAGCGGGCGTTGCTGGTTCAGACCAGTCAGAATGGTGCGAAACGATTTCTGATAAACAGGGGATGTAAAATCGTCGCCGTCATTGTATTGATCAAAAAAATAAAAATCTTTCTGATTATATAAGGGTTCCACTTCGCTTAACCAAAGATTCGCATGGGCTAATGTTTCTTCTGATAAAAAAAGCCGGATTCTGCGGTCCGATAAAAGGGCCTTCAGCCAGGACTTTTGCAGCTTGGTTAAGGGCAGGGCACCAGGCTTTAAGATGTCTGGGTGCTGGATAACCGAACGGTAGAGGGTAGCGGACGATGCTGCCGGCGCTGGAGTTTCTTTAAGCAGAGGCCATGCTTTGCCGATTAGTTTGGGAATGATGGAAAGTCCGCTTTCCAGAAAGCCATACTGCATGGAAAGCTCATTCATTCGGCCTTTG
The DNA here is from genome assembly GCA_910584785.1 of uncultured Lachnospiraceae bacterium. GTDB lineage: Bacteria > Bacillota > Clostridia > Lachnospirales > Lachnospiraceae > Caccovicinus. The sequence goes on from CAJUDX010000027.1 coordinate 25,043, forward strand.
CTTATCGGAGCATGGGCGGCTTCTGCAAGAATATGGCGGACGACCTGATAGTAACAATTATACCATTTGTCAAAAAATTCCATGGCGGTTTACGTTCTCCTTAATCTTTGCTGATACCAATAGGAAGATTTGATATCAGCAATACATTTCATACATTTTCTGAAAATCCCTGACAAGTTTATGAACAGCAAAGTGATTGCTCCCCTGGATATCCAATATCCGTCCGGTAAAAGTCTTTACCCAGCTTAACATTTCATTTGTGTCAAAGAATAGACCGCTGTACAGATATTCATTATCTCTGAGGTGCAGAACTTCTCCGCCCCGTCCCTCACGGTAGAGCCGTTGGAGAATGTGCGGTTCCTTTTGGGTGTCAATTTGCAGTTTTATGTAAATTTCTTCAATCCGGCTGACGCCACCAAACGAAACACCCCAGCACTGCGCCAGATTTTTTTCTAAAAGCTGCTGTTTTCTTTCGTAATCGTTTACTTCTTCTAATGTTACAACATCATTCATGGAGTCCAGGCGAAAGTTAGTAAAGCGTCGGCGTTCTTCGAGGTACAGGCAGGCATAGCGCCGACCAGTCTGGGTGCTGACAAAGATTTTTAAGGGTATTCCCTGCTGAAGCGAGGTGCTTTTACTCCGTGTGCTTCGGTTTTCAAATGAGATTTTTTTGTGTTGACGGATGGCAGAGAGGATGTCAGCTAATACCTTGTCCTCTAATGTATGGACGATAAAATGATGTTTAAACTGAAACCATGTGTTTTCCCTGTTTTCCTGATCTAAAATGGTACTTCCAATAAAGCCAAAGGGGGCAGCTTCCTGAAAATAGGTTATTGCCGTTAATAATTGTTCCCAGGCGGAGCTGGTCTGTGCGGAATATTGAATGGAGGGCGGGGCGGCAGTTATCGTCGCTTCATGAGAGGAGAGTTCACTGCCGGGGGAGAGAGCGAGGCCGTAAAGAAGCGTTTTGCCGGATTTCTGTGCGTTTAGGATGCCAAGATCCTGATATTCTTTTAATTTCAGGCGGACGGTCTGGCTGTCAAAAACAACGCCGTAGACTGCGGATATATGGTCGCACAGGCTTCCGGCACTCATTCCCTGGGGATTATCCCATAAAAGATCCAGCAAAAAGAAATGGAGCAGGATATCATTGTCAGTAAAGCTTTTGGATTTCCAGGCCGCATAAAGCGGGTTTTGAGGGATGGTTTTACTGTCTACACTGATATAAACATGCTTTTCTTTTTGCGAATAGCTGGATTGAATATAGCCGGACAGCCAGCTTTCGATGCGGCGGCGTTCGTTATCGTAGGTTCGGGCGCTCTTTTCGGCATAGTCGCTGCGGCTCTTATAGCCGTAGACGAAAAATTGGCGCATGTAATCGCGGATGCGGTCGAAGTTTTTAATTAATTCCTGAAATTCTGCCATAGAAAGTCTCCTGTCGATGGTGATAGGGCAATGTCTTTTTCCTTTTTTTTATTATACACGATTTTGGCATGTTTGTCTTTTTTTGCTGAAGTTTTGTTTTTCTTTTTGTTCGCAACTTTTTTTAAATGATCATAAGTTCCAAATCTGGTAATCTGTGGATGTAAGGAAAAAACAGCTATGAATGGCTGAGAGAATGAAAAAAACAGAGAGAAAGGGTGTGGAGAGATGTTTGTATGGTATGAAAAAGACAGTATGAAGTTTCCGTTAAAAATTTGGCTGCAGGATGCAGGTGATGTGGAAAGCAGTTGCTTAGAACAGGCAAAACATCTTGCACAGCTTCCTTTCCTCCATAAATGGGCCTGCCTGATGCCAGATACGCATGCAGGAAAAGGAATGCCTATCGGCGGCGTAATTGCTACGGACGGGGTGATTATTCCTAATGCCGTCGGTGTGGATATTGGATGCGGCATGGCCTATACAGAAACGAATATCCGCCTGGAGGAAATTCGGAATGTAGTAACGGGGAACGGAAGTCTGATTCAGGCGATGATTGGCGATATGATGCGGAATATTCCTGTGGGATTTGAACATCATAAAATGGCGATGCCAAGCTACACCCTGGATCAGGCGTTGGAAGAAATGGATAAGTACGAGAGGGATGGCGAGCTTTTAGGGCAGATAGATGCAGGATATTTTCAAATTGGGACATTGGGCGGAGGAAATCATTTTATTGAACTGCAGGAGGACGAAGAGGGGTATCTGTCAGTGATGATACATTCGGGAAGCCGTCATTTTGGCAAGTCGGTCTGTGATTATTTTCATTATAAGGCGCGTGAACTGAATCAGCGCTGGTACAGTGCAGTTCCCGATGAATACCGCCTGGCATTTTTGCCGGTGGAATCTGAGGAGGGAAAGCAGTATTTGCACTGGATGAAACTTTCAATGGATTTTGCCAGGGAAAACCGGGAAAAGATGATGCTGGCGGTGAAGGCGATTCTGGAAAAGTGGATAGGAAAGTATACGCCGCTGAATCTGGAATTTTCCCATGACTTGAATTGTCATCATAATTATGCATCTGAGGAAGAGCATGATGGAAAAATGGTTTGGGTTCACCGAAAGGGTGCCGTGCGGGCTGAAAATGGTGAATTGGCAGTGATTCCGGGGGCCATGGGTTCCTACAGCTATGTGGTGATGGGGAAGGGAAATCCCGAAAGCTTTTGTTCCTCCTCGCATGGGGCCGGCAGACGGTATTCCCGCAAGGGAGCAATGGAGGCCTTTACCTGCGAGCAGGTTATCCGGGATCTGGCTGACCAGGGTGTGGTGTTAGGCAAGAAGAAAAAGGCGGATGTGGCAGAAGAGAGCCGGTTTGCCTACAAAGATATTGAAAGCGTTATGGATGCGCAGAAGGATTTGGTGACGCCGGTGAAGCGGCTTAAGACCGTGGGAGTGGTAAAAGGATAGAGGTTAAGCGCAGGATAATAAATAGTGATATAAAGGAAACTTTATATAAATGGGATGCTGCAAAAGGGTTTTATGCGGTATCCCGACCGGAAACTGTACCTGGGCCATGGGGTTTACCGTTAGCGATGTCCCCTGGGGTGCCAGCGGCGCTGCCGCCAGGTATACCGTGCAGTATCCGACCATGTGATGCTTCGCAGGTTCGAATCCTGTCATATCTAACGGATATGTAGCTAAGTGGGTATAGCAATCATGAAAGTCCGCATGACTTGGGATCATGTAAGGAAAACTCCAATTAGGAGAAGGAAAACTCCAGCACTCTGTCCTTTTGCACAGGAAATCTGTACAAAACGTCAGTTCAAATCCCGGACGCCGCAGGGCAGAAGGGAAAACGAAGGGCGGGACAGTTTTGAGAAGGCCAGCGCCGCTTTGGATACCGTTTTTTACTTTTCCTGACGCTGTCTGTTTTGCTGAGGCTCAGTAACTGCACCGGTTCTGGCATTGCCCAGAAACCGAAAGGGAAAGGGGCAGCAGGTCGGGGCGGGAAGGAAAAGAGAAAACTTAAAAAGTGGCCCCCATTCTTAAAACGAGGGCTGGGGGAACCTTTTCCCTCATGAATGGAAGAATCCCTGTGAAGGGAAAGGAGGAGAGAAAATGAAGATTATGATTAAAGAGCAGGAATGTGGTTATTTGATGAAGGACGGTCGGTTTCAGAAGGTGTTGCTGGCTGGTAAATATACATATTTTAAGCGGCTGGGTTATGAGGTTTTGGTGGTTCCCATGAAGGGGCAGGTTAAGACGCAGGATATTCCTGTTGATGTTTTGATGAAGTGTCCTGACTTTTCGTCCCGTGTGGTTAAGGTAGAGTTGCCGGATACCTCGATTGCTCTTCGTTTTGTCAATGGGGCTTACCGGGAAGTGCTGACGGCAGCAGAAACGTATTTCTGGAATGTGTTTGAGAAAAATGAGTTTCAGGTGGTGGATATTACCAAGCCGTATATGGAGGAAAGCCTTCCCAGGATGTATATGGACTTGATGCCGGTGAAGTATTATAAGAAGATTACGGTTAAGGACGGTGAAATCGGGCTGCTGTATTTTGATAACCGTTTCGAGAAGCGCTTGGGGACAGGAACCTATTATTTTTGGAATTACGGTGCAGAGGTGACTTGTAAAATCTTTAATATGAAACAGCAGCAGCTGGAAATTTCGGGGCAGGAGATTTTGACGGCGGATAAGATCGGTGTGCGTCTGAATGTTATCTGCAGCTACCGGATTACCAAACCTGAAGAACTGGTTCAGAAGATTGACGGGGCTGCCACGCAGCTGTATACCTGTGCCCAGCTGATTATCCGGGAGTATGTGGGGCGCTTTCGTCTGGATGAGCTTTTGACTCAGAAGGAGGAGATTGGGCGCTATATTCTGGATAAGATGAGGGAGAAGCAGGAGGAGCTTTGTGTGGAAGTGGTCAGCGGGGGAATTAAGGATATTATTCTGCCGGGAGAGATCCGGGAGATTATGAATACTGTGCTGATTGCCGAAAAGCGGGCACAGGCAAATGTGATTATGCGCCGCGAGGAGGTGGCTTCCACCAGAAGCCTTTTAAATACAGCAAAACTGATGGAGGAGAATAAAACGCTGTTTAAGCTTAAGGAGCTGGAATACCTGGAGAGAATTTGTGATAAGGTGGGAAATATTTCCCTTAATGGCGGAAAGGGCGTACTGGAGCAGCTTGCTGAACTTACTGGAGTGGCGGCAGCGATGGGGGAAATTAACTAAATTTTCCCATGCACTTTGCCGCAAACTCTGGAAATATTAGTTAAGATGGTGAAAGGACAGGAGATATTGCACAAAATTTTCCTGTCCTTTTGTTGAGTTCGAATATTGAGTTTCCTGGTGCGTGTGCTATAATTTTTGTTGAAATCGATTACAATACAAAAAACGGGAAGCAGGAGAGAGTTGAGACCATGGAAAAAAAGACAAAGGAATTTGAGCAGCGGTTTGCCAGGCATTATGATGAGCTGAAGTGGCTGTATTGTGAACTGTACCAGAACAGGATGGATGCATTTGAGGAATTGTGCAGCCAGCTTTGGGACTGGTATAAAAACCGCAAGGCGGATTTAAAAAAGCTTGACCGGAAGAGGGAAAAGAATCCGGGGTGGTATAAGAAAAATGATTTGGTCGGCATGATGATGTATGTGGACGCCTTTGCCGGGAATTTAAAGGGCGTGGAGGAAAAGCTGGATTATATTAAGTCGTGTAATGTCAATTACCTGCATCTGATGCCGCTGCTGGAATCGCCCAAGGGACGGAATGACGGCGGTTATGCTGTTGCGGATTTCCGCAAGGTGCAACCGGAACTGGGGACGATGGATGATCTGGAAGAACTTGCGGATAAGTGCCGGAAAGAGGAAATCAGCATCTGTCTGGATTTTGTAATGAACCATACTTCCGAAGATCATGAATGGGCAAGGCGGGCCAGACAGGGCGATCCGGAGTATCAGCGGCGGTATTATTTTTATGATAATTATGACCTTCCAGCTCAGTTTGAAAAGACGGTGCCGCAGGTATTCCCAACGACGGCTCCTGGGAATTTTACCTGGCTTCCCGATATGAATAAGTTCGTTATGACGACGTTTTATCCGTATCAGTGGGATTTGAATTACTGGAATCCAATCGTTTTTAATGAAATGGTCTACAATATGTTAAATTTAACCAATAAAGGGATTGACATTATCCGTATTGATGCGGTACCCTATATCTGGAAGGTTTTGGGAACAAATTGCCGGAATCTTCCAGAGGTGCATAATATTGTGCGCATGATGCGGATGATCTGTGAAATTGTGTGTCCGGCAGTTATCCTTTTAGGCGAGGTGGTAATGGAGCCGTCGAAGGTAGTTCCGTATTTTGGCACGGTCGAAAAACCAGAATGCCATATGTTGTATAATGTAACCACTATGGCAAGTACCTGGCATACGGTGGCGACCGGTGATGTAAGGCTTCTCCGCCGCCAGATGGATATTGTCAGCAAACTGCCCAAGGAATATGTATTTTTAAATTATCTGCGCTGCCATGATGATATCGGCTGGGGGCTGGATTATGCGTACTTAAAGCAGTTTGGCTGTCTGGAAGTGCCGCATAAGAAGTTTTTAAATGACTTTTTAACCGGACAGCATCCAGGGGCCTTTGGGCGGGGCGAGCTGTATAATTCGGACCCGACCTCCGGTGATGCCCGGCTCTGCGGGACGACAGCCTCCCTTTGCGGAATTGAAAAGGCTTCCTGGGAACAGGATGAAGGCGCCCTGGAGCAAGCCGTACGTTTTGATATTATGCTGCATGGCTATATGTTTGTTCAGTCGGGGATTCCTGTTCTCTACAGCGGTGATGAGATTGGGCAGCTAAATGATTATTCCTATCACGAGGACCCGGATAAATGTCAGGATTCCCGCTATATCCACCGTGGACGTTTCCAGTGGGACAGAGCGGAGGAGCGCAAGGAAAAGGGAACGCTGCAGAACCAGATTTTTGAGACCCTGGGGATGATGGAGGAGCTTCGTGCAAGGTATGCCGTATTTGAAGGAAGTGCCGATGTATGGACACTGGATACCTGGGACGATTCCATTCTTGGTGTGGGCCGCTGGCTGAATGGAGAGAAGTTGATTGCCCTGTTTAATTTCAGCGGGCAGGATAAGGTGGCATGGATAAATGAAGATGACGGGCAGTACACGGATCTGCTTACCGGGGCAGTAATGGAGGCCAGGGCGGTACAGATTCCAGCCTACGGGATTTGGTGGCTGTATAAGAAATTTTAACATGATTAGATGTTTTAGCTTGTCAGGGAAGTGAGAAAAGAATGACAATCAGTGAAATCGCAAAACTGGCGGGAGTGTCGAGCGCCGCTATTTCCCGGTATTTAAACGGGGGAAGTTTAAGCGAGGAGAAAAGGAAAAAAATTAAAGAAGTTATCGAGGAGACTGGTTATGTTCCGTCAGAATATGCGCGGACGCTGAGGACGAAGAAAAGTAATCAGATCGGGGTGATAGTTCCAAACATCAGTTCGAGTACGGTTGCACGTATTGTCAGCGGTATCAGTGCAGTGCTCTATGAGCGGGGATACCGTTTGCTGCTTGCCAATACGGATAATGACCCCAGGCAGGAGCTTGATTATTTGGAAATGTTTGGCACCAGTCAGATCGATGGGGTGATTTATATTGCTTCCCTGGTTTCCAAAAGACATGTGGATTTATTAAAGGCACTGAAAGTTCCTGTAGTGATTGTGGGGCAATTGGTGGCGGAATATGACTGTGTCTATCATGACGATTTTCATGCGGCAAAGGATATGATGGGGATTTTGCTGGAATCTGGCTGCAGCCGTCCGGGCTGCCTTTATGTGACAGATAAAGACAGGGCAGTGGGGGCGGAAAGAATCCGGGGTGTGGAAGAAGCATTAAAGGAGCGGGGAATGAACCCAGCATCTGTTCCTGCGTTGGAAGGCGGTTTTACGATAGAGTCCGGCTTTGAAAAGATGAGGGAGCTGATCATCAAAAAGCCCGATATTGACGGTGTGTTCTGCGCCACTGCAAGCCTGGCGGTGGGCGCTGTGATGTATCTGAAGGAGGCCGGAAGAAAGATTCCTGAGGATATCAAGGTGTGCAGTGTGGGGAGCAACCAGATGACAGAGATTGTCGATCCCAAGCTGACGACAGCAAGGTTTTATTATCGCACCAGCGGGCTGGAAGCAGCACAGATGCTTTTATCCATGGTGGATGGGAAGCGGCAGCACCTCAGGCATATGATGCTGGGCTATGAAATTGTTCAAAGAGGGACGACAAGTGAAGAATTTGCTTGATTCTCTGGAAAAATTCGATTATGATGAAGGAAGAGATGGGAGATTTTCCCGCTCTTCCTTTTGTGGTTATGCGGGAGTCTGCCACGGAATATGGCTTCACTTTTGCTGAATGATTCACTTATGGAACAGACAGGGGGTAAGAAGATTGAACGAAGAATGGACGGGGAAAGACGTGAACAGGGACGAAGAAATGGAAAAGAGAGAAGCAGGAGAAAAGGAAGAAGTGTTGGAGATTGGTACAGAAAGCTTTTTGGCAGGTCAGGAGGAGGGGCAGGAATGGGAAGAATATGGTGCCAAGGTTAAGCTTTCGGAGCCGGATCGAATCTATACTGTAACCTGTCCCGTAAAAGGAATGGTGATTCCTCTGGCGAAAATTCCTGATACAACTTTTGCCTATGGAATGCTGGGACCGGGAGTGGGAATTTTGCCGGAACAGGATGTGATAGTTGCGCCCTTTGACGGGGAAGTTTCTGCTGTCTTTGATACAAAACATGCTGTGGGACTGACGGGCGATGACGGCGGCGTGGAGGTTCTGATCCATGTGGGGATTAATACTGTGGAATTAAAGGGAGCTTATATGGAGGTGCTGGTTAAAGCCGGAGAGAAGGTCAGGGCCGGACAAGCACTTTTAACCTTTGACCGCAAAAAGATCCAAGCGGCAGGCTATAATACGACGGTGGCAGTTTTAGTCTCTAATGTTTATCTCTTCCCCAGAATCCGCGTACTTGGTTATGGAAAAAAGAAGGAGATGGAACCTTTACTGGCTTGCAGGAAATAAATATGGAAGGGAAATAAACCTGTTAAAATGTTCTGAAATTGTTCAAAAAATATCTGGCGAGAATTGACAACAGTGGTAATACTTGCTATACTGTAAGAGTATGTTTTGGAGAACTCTTGTGAAATTGTAGCTTTTCAGCGCGTTTTTGAATATTCATTTTCGCCAGATGCACACTACACCCCACTTCGCGGGAAATTTACTCCTTATTCAGTCAGGGCAGCCTGCGGCGCTGTCTTTATTTTGGGCAAATTTTCTGCAAATAGTAACGCACATCTGGCAGAAAGCAATCTTTAAACACGTTCTGGCAGAAAAGAGAGTTTTCTTAGGAAAAACGGAGGTGGAGAACATGAAAAAACAAAAATTACTTACTATCTTATGTGCGGCAGCACTTACTCTTTCGGCAAGCATTACATCGTTTGCCGGAACCTGGGTATTTGACGGACCGGAAAACTGGCAGTGGAAGTATGTGAATGATGACGGCACCCTTGCTGCTCCGGGATGGCAGTTTATTGATGGGAAATGGTATCATATGGATAGTAACAGTTATCTGGATATTTATTGGCGTACGATTGACGGAAAAAACTATTATTTTTCTGAGGAAGAGGAAACTCTGGGACAGATGGTGCAGAATATTGGTTATCTGACCGGGTATTATGGTGATGATGGTGCATGGACGGTAAATGAAGAACCGTCCGATACTTGGTGGCGCTGGATGTCTGGCGAAAACTGGACAGAGGCCGATACCATCTCATGGACGGCACAGTTTGCTTCCTATGGTATTAGCCCGTCGCTGTTTATGCCTTATTCTTCTGGGACGACCGGTCAGACCTTCCAGCTTTTGTATGCGGTTCCTGCAGATAAAGAGGCTGCGATTTATGATATTGGAAACACGTTGGCGATGCAGCTTTATATGCTGAGTGACGGTATGGCATCCTATAACTGGGTGATTAAGACTGATGCAGCAGAAAATACGTACATTGTATTTGATTATACCTATTATGGTTAATGCGCTGGAGCATGTCTGAAAATTGCTTTTCGTCAGCGGTGCGTTACCGTTTATGGGAGATTTTACCGGAATGAGGGCCAAATATACTGCAAAGTGGGGTGTGCAGCTGGTGGGAATGAAGTTTCAGATATGCTCGAAAGGTGATGACAGCAAAGGGCAGAAATGAAATTTCGGCTTGTTCCAGTTCATAAAATAAAAAATCATGTAAATAAAGGAGGTAGTGTAATGAAAAAGTTGTGGAAAGTGTTATGCTTAACGGTGATGATGTGTTTGGCCCTTCCTCTTATTTCCTTTGCCGGACAGTGGCAGCAGGATACAAATGGTTGGTGGTATCAGAACACGAATGGTTCTTATCTGAGCAATGGCTGGTACTGGATTGGTGACAGCTGTTATTATTTTAACGATCAGGGCTATGTCTTAACCAACACGACTACCCCGGATGGGCAGGTGGTGAATGAGAGCGGCGCATGGATGGTTAATGGGGTAGTGCAGACCAGGCCAACCGAACTCTGGCTTTCCAGCATTGGTGTAAGAATCCCAAATGGCTATTCTGGAGGGTATGATGAAGAAGGTGATATTAGTATTGAGACAACTAACCCGTTAGGCTTGCATGAATATGGTGCGGTTTATGTGGCTACAGTAGTAGAGCAAAATATTAATCTTCTGACAGCATACTATGGTGAGGCTGGTCTTATCGAGTTAAGTGATGCGATTTCTGACGAACTTGTCCGTGAGCTGGGTTATAATGCAATTCTAATGGGAAAAAATAGTTTGGATTTTGCATCCGGCAGATGGTATCATTATGCATATACCGTAGTTGATTCTGGTATTGCGGTAAACCTCCATATGTATGTAAGCTATGTTGGAGCAGAAGCGAGAATTGTTATGGTTATGGGCGAGAACAGAGAATTTACCCCGGATCAGTTTGTAATGGAGTATATCAAATAACAACTGGATGGTAAGTAAATGGTAAATTTGATTTTACATATCGTTTAAGTGTTTTGGTGAGGACGCCGCGCAAGCCGGCGTCCTTTTTTCGGGCCTTAAGGGAAAGGTTTTCGATGGATAGGTTTAGCTGGTTATGATGTGCTGTATTCAAAAAGGTATTCAAATTTCGGCAGGATAAGTGATAAAAAAAGAAAGGAACCTTGATAAAATCAAGATTCCTGACAAAAAAATAAGAGCGCGAGACGGGACTCGAACCCGCGACCCCGACCTTGGCAAGGTCGTACTCCACCAACTGAGCCACTCGCGCTTACTTGTTAAAGTATTTTTATCACTTCAACGGTATTTATTTTATCACGCTCCTTTCTGTTTGTCAAGCAAAAAATAAAAATTTGTAAAAAAACTTGTAAAAAGATTGATAAGGAAATTTGTGAAAAAAATTATTTAGTCGGGAACAAAAGGCTGATAATTTGCCATAAATTCTTCCAGCTTGTAGGAAGATTCATCATCTGGAACCTTGTGGACATCGACATAGGCCAGCATATTTCCTGCTTCAAAGCAAAGCGGAACAATCTTCCCATGGGCGATACATTCACAAAGCAAATCCCAGGTCTGGCTTTCGGGTGAAAGATAGCCGGCCTGGACATAGATATAGTCCGTTTTGGCATAGTTCATAAATTCCACAAAATTATCCATGGTCTCCGCCAGTACGGGATTTCCCCAGGCATTTTTTGTGATATCTCGAAAAGACTGGGCATTGCAGGGAAAAACCAGGGACTGTGGGTGATCGCCGATGGAAATCAAACGGTTTCTGGGATTTTGAGACAGAATTTCCCAGATTTGTCCGTTCCCTGAAGCAATCATTTCCTGGTGCTGGATTTCCTGATGCGGGTAATAGCCCCTATGTTTCCAGGCAATGGGAGTAAAGCCCAGTGACCATGCCCAGTTGGTCAAGGTAGTTACTAGAATTGAAAACAGAATAACCGGAAGGCACAGTCTATGAATTATTCTGGTGGCTCTCTGGCGGGAAAGGCGTTCAGCAAGGCGAAAGATGCAGAGTGCGGATAATACATAAAACAGCATAAAATAATTGCCGTCTACCTGGTAAAGCATGATTAAACTGATGAAGCAGCAGACCAGAAGAGGAAGGAATATCGTGTTAAGGAAGCTGTCAAGCCTGTGTGCCTTGGCGGTACGACTTCTCTTGTCCAGAAAGATCCAGGCCAGGAAGAGACAGAGGAGGAACCATGCACCCAAGCTTCCCCAGGCAATGATTACGTGATCCAGATCTTCGCTCTGCGGGTTAAACAGTACGCCGTAGATACGGTTAAGTGCTGCTCTGAGACTTTCTTCTGCGGTAATTCCTGCCGTGTTATTGGGGATAGCCTTGGCGTTAAAGGGGTATTTCATGGTAAAGCCAAGCCGGGTAAACACAGAGGAAAATACGGAAGTGACAGGAAGCCCGGTAATCAAAAGTGTTCTTGTCCATAGGGCGGTAAGGGCAATAAGGGAGAGGATAAAGGTGGTAATTGCCTTCCTTTGGTTTAACAGGGAGTTTGTGCTACTCTTGCGGCTGCGACGTCGATTGAGTTTAGGCGCTTTTCCGCGGTTGAGAAGCCTGCTGGATGCTCTGTGTGATTCCAGAAGGATGACTTGACAGTTTTGGCGGTGCGGCGGCAGCTGTCCAGCAAGGTAGGGGGGCTGGCTTTTGGATGTTATAAAAAGAAACAGGGAATAAAGGATGCCCATGCCCATGACTGCAGTGGAAAATACCATAGCTGTGGGCTTTAATGTCCAACTGAAGAAAAAGGCTCCCCAGGCATACCAAAAAGCTGGGCCTTCTCCTTTAAGGAGGCACAGCAGTTCATAAATCATCATTAGCTGGAAATAGAGAGTTGCCATATCGCTTTTGGCGGTAATGCCCATGTTCATAATACCGGGCAAGGCAGCAATAAAGCAAAGCATTAGCCGGACAGAGGGTGTTCTTAAGTAAAGTTTTCCAATCATCCAGCACTGCATTAACACTCCAACAGACAGCCAAAGATTAAAGGCAATAACAAAGCTGTAGGAGGGCAGGATGGAGAGCGGCAGGGTTAAAACCTCCAGACCCTTGGAATAGGTATAAACGATGCCGATGGTGCCAAGATTTTCATAAATACCGCCGCCGTTGTTTAAGATATAAGGGGAGCGGGTTCCATACCAGATACTGTCAAAGTCCACGGAAATATTCATCCGTCCGGCCTGGATGCAGAAAAGGGTCAGGAGGACAGTCAGAAAAAGAATATTTTGCGGATGGGCAGGTTTCAGGCTTCTGGTGTTGGACGAATTGCATAGAGCAGGTACAGTGTGGGTAAGTTTTGTCCATTGACTTTTCCAGAATCGCCAGTCAAGCGCAAAAATGGTGCTAAGGTTCAGAATAAAAAACCACAAGTTTTCAATTTTTCCAATACCGACAGCAGACATCAGGCAGAAAGCGCAGATAGTGAACAGGCTTCCGGTAAGAAATTCACGACTAAAAGCCTTTCCCGGCGGTTCATCGGAAAAAGCATAAGGGGAGTAGGCAGAGCTACGGGCAATGATACGACGGCAAAGCCAGTGCCCACACAGCCATAGCCATGCAGCATAAAACCCAGAAACAATCATCGGAAGGAGAATTTGGTGAAGCCATAAAAAAACGGATAATACAACCATAATGGCAATGGTTTGTGCTTTTGCGCGAAGAAAAAAACCAATGCTTAAAAGCAGGATAAAGACCAGGGCAAGTTCTCCTAACATCAGTAAATAAGGTTTTTGCTGAATTTGCCAGGTGAGAAGGCTGTTAAACAGCAGACAGTTTGCGGAATAAATTACTGCGCCTAGAATCAGGGCAGAGAGGAAAAATAAGGTTATTTTTTCTTTTCGTTTCATAGTATTTTTGTTAAATGTTTAATTATTTATATTTGTGCTTTTCGTTTTTTTTATAAGTATGCTTATTGTCTTAAAATGATAGGGGCAATTTACTTTAGGATTACCCTATCATATGAGGGAATAAGTGTCAAGCGGCAGGTTATAAAAAGACATATAAAACACCATCGGCATTTTGCAGCCAATGGTGTTAGAGTTGTTTGCATTGCAAAAGTGTTGTTTGAAGCGCAAATTAAATTTTTTCACCAAAAAAGCAGGTGATGGGAATCGAACCCACGTATCTAGCTTGGAAGGCTAGTGTT
>CAJUDX010000028.1 GCA_910584785.1 uncultured Lachnospiraceae bacterium
GGATTTGGGGAATAAGCTTAAAACCTATGTATAACAATTGCGGGAGATTAGGGGAATAAGCTTAAAACCTATGTATAACAATTGCGGGAGATTAGGGACCATCATTGACCAGGATGCACAGGAGATCCGGGTGATACCGAGCCGGGAGGACTCCTATGAGCGCCTGCTGGAAGAACATAACCTGCCGGCAGATGAGCAGGCGGATGTGGAAAACATCGTACTTAGAAAGATACTGCGAAAACAGCTCCATGAGGCCATCCGGAACCTGGAAGAAGGGGAACAGTATCTGATCATCCAGCTGTTTTTTATGGACAGGAGTGAGAGGGAGCTGGCAGAAGAACTGGGGCTCTCCCAGAAGGCCGTGAACAAGCGCCGCCATAAGATTTTGAGAAAGTTGAAAAAGTTTTTAGAGAAATTTTGATTTTTTGGTTCTCAAACCTCTCTCCCAACGTGGAAATAAGTGAAGGGGATAAAATTCCCTTCTCTGTCCTTTGAAAAATACCGCCCCAGGCGGTCATATCCAGCAGTTACAATACGTTAGCTGTACAGCGCGAAAGCGCAAAGCGGCGAAGGAGGACACGCCAGGACCACCTGCAGACAGTCAGAGTGTCTGTCAATAAGATGACATCAAAGGTGCAGAGCGGGAACTGTCCGTCCTGAAAATGCCCCATGGCCGGGGCATACCGCAATGACCTGTACAGCCTATAATGATACTTCCGTCCAGTCACAGCCCCTTTTTGAGAAGGGAATCGCAATGAGGGCGGCGGCCAGAGATCCTGGCCGGGGTTCGAGTCCCATGACGGTTAGCCAAAACCGGTTGTAACTGACTGCCCAGGCTCCGGGAAGTAGTGTCGAATGGGAGCAGACGAAACTTGAAGATTCAAACAAGTACGATTTTATGGAAAGACATGTCATCAGCTGTCAGACAGATGGCATGCGCGTATAGCAAAGCGCTTCCATGTTATATAACTGTGCGGCAGCTCTTATCTTTGGACTGCCGCTGTTTAAAAAGAAGGGAAACATCCCTTTTTATCCAAACAATAATGGAGGAACAGAAAAAAATGGCAAGAAAGAGGATACGGCGGGGAGATATTTACTATGTCGATCTAAGGCCGGTGATGGGCAGTGAGCAGGGTGGTATCCGTCCCGCTGCAGGACGGCCTGCACCATGCACTCTATCAAGTACAACCGTTTAGAGGCCGCCGTTCTGTTCGCTATCCAGTATCAAGTAAGCACCGCCCATTCCGCGTTCAGCCGGGCCAGCACATCCGCAAGCTCGGCGGCCTGCTGTTCATAATCAGCTTTCATATCCCAGTATTCCTGCTGGGTGATTTCCAGTCATTTCAAAAAACTTGCATTTGTACTCCGGGCAAACAGATGGAATAATCAGCGGACAAAATTTTAGTTTCGCATATTTGATTTTGTCAAGATTAGTTGACACATTTATTTAGGGGAAAGATACATCTTTCCATTCCTGGCTTTGATTTCTGTTATGTCTGTTATGCATTTGGTCAGTGGTTTTCCCGCACTAAAATCCCGTTTTAACAGATCCTCCGATTTTCTAGTCTTTCGGTCTGCTTCTGTAATCCCATCCGCCTGTTTTTCAGAAATCACCTCTATCATTTGTAACGCTACCAGTAGCGGTTTCTGACTGCATTTATCTGCAAAATCCCCTGTACAATTCGTTTTAAGCAAGATAGCAATATTTGATTAGTAAAAAGCAATAATTTTATAGATATAAAAAAGATTCTGGAATAACATAAAGTTATCATAATAAAAGAAAAGAAAGGAAAGGAAGGCACGTTATGAAAAAACTTAAAATGAAGAAGTTCAAAAGAACAGCAGCCGCAGGCCTTGCTCTGGTTATGATGACTTGTGCTACAGGATGCAGTTCAGACGGCGGAAACCAGGGAGATTTTGCAAAATCAGCTGACGCTAAGGAGGATTCTTCATCCAACGGCAAGAACGGGACAATTAATGTATATGCCTTTACCGATGAAGTTCCGAAAATGATTGATAAGTTTGCTGAAACTCATCCGGATTTTGGCTATGACATTAATGCAACCATTATAGCAACTACAGATGGTGCTTACCAGCCAGCCCTTGACCAGGCTCTTGCAGCAGGTGGTGCTGATGCCCCGGATATTTACTGTGCTGAAGCTGCATTTGTGCTTAAATATACCCAAGGAGATGCAGCATCCTATGCAGCATCTTATGAAGATTTGGGAATTGACATCAACAGCAAACTCAGTGATGCAGAAATTGCGCAATATTCCGTAGATATTGGAACAAATCCAGAGGGAAAGGTAGTAGGACTTGGTTATCAGGCAAGCGGCGGATGTTTTATTTATAGAAGATCGATTGCAAAAGAAGCATTTGGAACGGATGATCCTTCAGAGGTCAGCAAGATAATCGGCGGCGGGTCAGGCTCATGGGATAAATTTTTTGAGGCAGCGGAAACATTGAAGGGAAAGGGATATGGAATCATATCCAGTGACGGTGATCTCTGGCATGCAGTAGAGAACAGCTCTGATAAAGGCTGGATTGTCGATGGAAAGCTCTATATTGATCCTAAACGAGAAGAGTTTTTTGATCTTTCAAAAAAGTTAAAAGACAACGGATACCACAATGATACACAAGACTGGCAGGACGCGTGGTTTGCAGACATGAAGGGAGAAGGTTCTAAAGGGATTTTAGGCTTTTTCGGACCGGCATGGCTGATTAACTATACCATAGCTCCCAACTGCGGCGGCTCAAAAGCAGGCGAAGGTACATATGGCGATTGGGCAGTGTGTGATTCCCCTGTAGGCTTTTTCTGGGGAGGCACATGGCTGCTTGCAAACAAAAATTCAGACAAGAAAGAAGCTATAGGCCAGATTATTGACTGGATTACGCTTGACAGTTCGGAAAACGGGCTTCAGTATGCATGGGCAAATGGAACGATTGACTGGGATAATGATCCTTCTACGCCAACAGCAAAGGATACGGTTGGTTCCGGTAAGGTCATGTCATCTTCTGACGGTTCTCTTGCGTTCCTTGGAGGACAGAATATGTTTGATTACTTTGTTCCTGCAAATGCTTATGCAAATGGCAAGAATTTAACCCAGTATGATGAAGTGATTAACCAGTACTGGAGGGATGCGGTTCGGACTTATACATCCGGTGAAAAAAGCAAGGAAGAAGCTATCACTGTATTTAAACAGAACATAAAGGATAATCTTGATGTAACTGTAGAATAAGCGTCATATCCCATGACCTGTATATTACGGAAACGGTGAATTATTTTCGCCGTTTCCTGTTTCAAGGAAATGAAGCCGGCTTTTGGAGGAACGACGTATGAAGAGAAAGAAGAAAATATCGTATGCTAAATATGGATACCTGTTCTGTATACCATTTGTAACTGCATTTACACTATTCACCTTATATCCCATTATCTATACCATCCTCATAGGGTTTACAGACTTTAAAGGTCTGGGAGCAACATCATTTCATTTTTTGGAAGATCCGTTCCGCAATTATAAAGAAATTTTGGAATCTCCCACATTTAGAACAGCACTTGGCAATACCTTTCGGTTATGGGGCTGGAATTTCCTGCCGCAGATACTTTTAGCCCTTTTTCTGGCTGTGATATTTACAAACAGAAGACATAAGGTAAGGGGGCAGGGTTTCTTCAAAGTAGTATTTTATATGCCGAATATTATTACGGCAGCAACGGTTGCCATTCTTTTCAGTTCTTTGTTCGGATACCCTATGGGACCAGTAAATGATATGTTAAAATCTCTTGGAATCATTGATGAACCATATTTCTTTATGCAGAATAAAGCAGTGGCAAGAGGAGTGGTATCCTTTATTCAGTTCTGGATGTGGTATGGCAGTACCATGATTGTTCTGATCTCAGGTATTTTAGGCATTAATCCGGCAATTTATGAGGCGGCTGAAATTGACGGAGCTTCATCCTGGGGAAAGTTTTTATATGTAACGCTTCCGAATCTACGAACCATCCTGATCTACACCCTTGTGACCAGCCTGATCGGCGGTCTTCAGATGTTTGATATTCCGCAGCTACTTGTAGCAAAAAGCGGGCCTGACAATGCAACCTTAACAACCAGCTGCTTTATCTATAACCAGGCTTTCAGCGGAAGCTACATGTATAACCGTGCATCAGCTGCCAGTATGATTATGTTTATTATTATTGCAGTTCTCTCGGCAGTTGTATTCTATATCATGCAGGATCGTTCGGATGCAGCAGAAAAGAAAGCCTTGAAAGCAATGAAAAAGAAGGCAGGGAAGGAGGGTGTGTAAAACCATGAAGGAAAAGAAACAAATATCAGCGGTAAGGCTTTTGATTTATGTTTTATGCATTGCCCTTACGCTTCTCAGCATTATGCCATTTTGGATTATGATTGTAAACTCTACCAGAAGTACAACGGAGATTCAGCAGCATGCCATATCACTGATACCGTCAAAGTATTTACTGAACAATCTAAAAATATTAACGGGAAAAAGCTTTAATCCCCTTGTAGGATTTAAAAACTCGATCATTATTTCGACAGGTGCTACGCTGTGTACGGTTTATTTTTCTACGCTTACAGCCTATGCTCTCGTCATATATAACTGGAAATTCCGCAACATATTTTTTTCCTTTATCATGGCAGTAATGATGATTCCGTCACAGCTTGTAAGTATTGGTTTTTATCAGTTTATTTACAAGATCCACATGACGAATAATTTCCTGCCCCTGATCCTGCCGGCCATTGCATCACCCACCTGTGTATTCTTTATGCGGCAGTTTATGGTGCCGGTACTGCATATCGATATGGTTAATTCGGCCCGGATCGATGGTGCAAAAGAATTTTATACCTTTAATAAAATCGTGCTTCCGATAATGAAGCCGGCCATAGCAACTCAGGCAATATTTTCGTTTGTTACCAATTGGAACAGCTTGTTCCTGCCGATGATTTTGCTGACTAAGCAGGAAAAATATACCATGCCTGTAATGGTAAGCCTGTTAAAGGGCGATATTTATAAAACCGAATATGGTTCAATTTATCTTGGACTGGCACTTACTGTACTGCCGCTTTTGATTGTATACTTCTTATTATCAAAGTATATTATTGCCGGCGTAGCCCTTGGAGGGGTAAAGGAATAGTCCTGGAAATAAGCTGAGGAGACGAGAGTAATGGACATGAAAAGAAAGTCACAAGTATACAATCCTTTTTTACCGATGGATGCATATATTCCGGATGGTGAGCCTCATGTATTTGGAAACCGAGTTTATCTGTATGGTTCTCATGATAAAGAAGGCGGAGAAACCTTCTGCATGTTAGACTATGTCGTATATTCCGCACCGGTTACCGACCTTACAGACTGGCGCAGGGAGGGAATTATTTATAAAGCGGAGCAGGACCCTGATTATCAAGAACGTAAGTATATGTACGCGCCGGATGTGGTAAAAGGGAATGACGGAAGATATTACTTGTATTACTGTATGTCGGGTTCTTTCGGACATGGAGGGTACTTTGGACCGATTCAGGTAGCTGTATGCGACACACCTGCTGGAAAATATGAGTATTTGGGGTATGTAAAAAACAAAAACGGTCAGCCGGCACAGGATTTTGTATGCTTTGACCCGGGAGTTTTTAATGATAATGGAAGGATATTCCTTTATTCGGGTACACAGTACGGATATGAAGAAGAACCTGATTTTCCTGAAAATGAAAAATATATACAGGAAGAAATGAAGATGTTTAACCGGAGCCGGGAAGAGATTTTAGAAAAGGCAAAACAGGGAAGCATCATGGGGCCTATTGTAATGGAATTGGAAGAGGATATGCTTACGTTAAAAAAACCTGCAAAACATCTCATCCCTTATGCAGTAAAAGGAACTTCATTTGAGAAACATCCGTTTTTTGAGGCAAGCTCTATGCGTAAAGTAGGAAATACATATTACTTTATTTATTCCTCAATGCAGAACCATGAACTTTGCTATGCCACAAGCAGGTATCCTGACCGGGATTTTACCTTCGGCGGAACCATCGTATCCAATGGTGATGTGGGCATTAATGGGCGTACACTTGAGGATAAGCTGAATATGACTGGTACAACCCATGGCAGTATAGAATGCATCAATGGGGAATGGTATGTTTTCTATCACAGGCTTACCCACAAATCGGACTACAGCCGCCAGGCCTGCGCCCAGAAGATAAAGATCGAAGAAGACGGAAGCATCAAGCAGGTGGAAATAACTTCTTGCGGACTAAATAATGGGCCTCTGGCTGCAGAAGGCGCCTACCCTGCTACAATCTGCTGCAATCTTACTAATGGGCACATGCCCCATGGCTGTAATAAGATATACGATTACAGCATTCCCAATGTAAACCATCAGGGAGAAGATCGGTTTATCAGTGAAATAACGGACAAAACAATGATTGGATACAAGTATTTTGAGATGCAGGATAATAAAAAGCTTAACATACTGTATCGCGGCAATGCCAATGGAACACTTGTGGTAACCTCTGAGCTTGACGGAAATATTCTTGGAAAATTTGAAATCGAGCCTTCATCAGAATGGACTGAGATTACCACAGCTGTTTCATTTGAAAATGGAATTACGGCAATATATTTGAAATATTTTGGTACTGGTATGTTTGACATCAAAGAGATTTCCTTCTGAGTTTTTAATCTGCTTCTGCAATAGCAGAAGCATTGCCGCATTCAGATTTTGGACGAGGATGATTTTCATAATTGTACATTTGACGGAATTCGGTTGGGGTACAGGCTTTGCAGATTTTAAATATTCGGTTAAAAGAAGATATGGAATTAAAGCCTGAGTCTATGGCAATATCAATTATACTTTTTTCCGAATTTAAAAGAAGCAGGACGGCATGAGCCCCCCTTCTTTCGTTGACATAGCTGTAAAAGGTATTTCCTGTAAATTTCTTAAACAGTCTGGAAAAATAAAACTTTGAAAAACCTGCGATGGAGGCAGCACTGTCTACAGAGAGATCCTCCGTGCAGTGATCATTAATATATTCGCACAGAGTTATAAATTTCTGTATATATTCCTGCTGCTTTGCAGGAGGCCCGGAAACAATATCACTCTGTAAAGTGTAGGAACGACCCACCAGAAGAAACAAAATCAGCAAGTTTTTATATATAGCGATTTCTTTAAACGGATCGGAACTAAAATATTCCTCTACACTTTCTACAATAAGGTCACGGCACTCCTGGTATATCGAAGGATAAATCTGGGGAGATACAATCAGTACAGGCTGAATCAATGAAAAGATAGAATCAAAAGATTTTAACGTAATGGAACTTGAAAAATTCACTAAGAAGATATAGCGTATGCCTTTCTCTGGCGGCATGGTGTGAACCACACCCGGAGCGACTATCATAATATCTCCCACGCTTAATTCGTATGTTTTTCCATTACAGATAACCTGGTATCCGTTCTTTTCAGGCATAATAATTTCTGTGGATGTGTGCCAGTGCTTTGGGTATTCCTCATACTCAACATTTTTATAGAGAAGAATGGAGGGGCATTCCTGAAAAGGTACGATTTCTCTTGTTCCGTCTAAATGGGGCATCATATGAAAATTCTCCTTACAATATCAAAAATACAGAAAGCGGATTGGCTCGCAAAACCATATTCAGTATACAAAAGAACACGAAAAAAGGCAAGATAAAACTACAGTAATTCAGTTAAAAACATCCGGATGAACCCGGATAAATAAAGGAGTGAAGTTATGAGCACAAATCTTCATGCATCTACAAGCAGTCAAACCACCCAGGATAAACGTATGCCAGATGCACTTGAAAAAACTCAATTAATGCCAGCTAACCGGCAGCAGACGTTTAAGGTAATGAGCATAGAAGATTCGAGGTTTAAGAACTATGGACGAATTCTTACTGGCTATGATTTTACCCAATTATGTAAAGCAATGGAAAAATCACCGCTTCCAGAAACGGTAGTTTATGAACCGTCGGTGACTTACCTGGAAGTACTTCCTGTCGCAGAAGAACTTAAAAACAGGGCATACGGCGGGCTGCCGATACAGATAGGATATTGCAATGGCAGTAATCATTTTCTGAATGCGGTAGAGTATCACAGAAATTCGGAACTGAATATCGCTGTGACCGATGCCATCCTCATCCTTGGACGACAGCAGGATATAGAAGATGATTACACCTATGATACGTCTAAGATGGAGATGTTCCTGCTTCCGGCAGGTGTCGGTGTTGAACTTTATGGAACAACCCTGCATTATGCACCGTGTAATGCGGGAGACAATGGGTTCAAAGTGGCAGTCGTTCTGCCCAGAGGAACGAACTATCCGCTCTCCAGGCTATGGAGTGATGGGGAGGATCAGCTTCTTACCGCAGTAAATAAATGGCTAATTGGCCATGAACAGGGAGGACTTCCTGAAACTGCCTTTATCGGACTGAAAGGAGAAAATCTGTCGGTTTAGCTGTACAGAGAACAGGGGCAGCCTGCGGCTATGTTCCGTTTATAAGCTCCTTTGCTATGTTTGCAGCAGAACGTGCTTTTGAACAAATGTAGCTACGGTCTCAAAGACAAAGAGAGTATTTACCGCTGAGGAGCACTCGGTAATCGGAGGCCTTGGAAGCGCTGTCGCGGAAGTGTTTTCCGACCGATACCCAGTGAAGCTGACACGGATCGGAGTACAGGACCGATTTGGAGAATCTTTTATTTTTTTCTAGTATTGCATGAACGGTATTCCTGCAGCTTAGGAATATCGTTCTTTGCATGTTTTAACCATAGCCATATAGTCCAAAAGGCCCTCTCGGAAGTCTGTAAATCCAGAGGAATTTGGACAGGTTTTCATCAATCTATTTGGTTAATTATAACCATATCCATTGTTTTGGACAAAGCTCGGTTGAACTGGAAACAGGAAAACAGCTGCCAATGAGTTGTGCCAGGGGGCAAACGGTTGAACAATGGCTGAGAGGAGCATGAATGTGGATATAAGACAGGTTCTGGTTGACATCTTTTCCGGCAAAAGGTATAGTAAGTAGAGAAAACGCGAATAAAAATAAGAAAAGCAAATACTTTGTACAATGGGAAGGAATTGAATATGGGAAAAATCATTTTAACTGGGGACAGACCCACGGGAAAACTTCATATAGGGCATTATGTCGGCTCGTTAAAGCAGCGAGTGAAGCTGCAAAATTCAGGGGAATATGACGAGATTTTTATTATGATTGCGGATGCACAGGCGTTGACAGATAATGCGGATAACCCGGAAAAGGTGCGCCAGAACATTATCGAAGTGGCTCTGGATTATCTGTCGGCAGGATTAGACCCTCAAAAGTCTACCCTGTTTATCCAGTCGCAGATTCCTGAACTTTGTGAACTGTCCTTTTATTATATGAATCTGGTCACGGTATCTCGGCTTCAGCGCAATCCTACGGTGAAGTCTGAAATTCAGATGCGAAATTTTGAAACCAGTATTCCAGTTGGGTTCTTTACCTATCCTATCAGCCAGGCTGCGGATATCACAGCATTTCAGGCGACAACCGTTCCCGTCGGGGAAGATCAGATGCCGATGATTGAGCAGACCAGGGAGATTGTCCATAAATTTAATACCGTTTACGGGGAAGCACTGACGATGCCGGATGTCCTTCTTCCCGATAATAAGGCCTGTATGCGTCTGCCCGGCACGGACGGCAAAGCGAAAATGAGTAAGTCTTTGGGAAACTGTATTTATCTTTCGGATACGGAAAAGGATGTACAGAAAAAAATTATGTCCATGTACACTGACCCCAATCATCTGCGTGTGGAAGATCCGGGATGTATTGAGGGAAATACCGTGTTTATGTATCTGGATGCTTTTTCCACAGATGAGCATTTTGTAAAGTATCTCCCGGAATATAAGAACCTGGATGAATTAAAAGCTCACTATCAGCGCGGAGGTCTGGGCGATGTGAAGGTGAAAAAGTTTCTGAATAAGGTTTTGCAGGAAGAACTTGAACCTATCCGGCAGCGCAGGAAGGCATTTGAACAGGATATTCCGGCAGTGTATGAGATTTTGAAAGAGGGCAGTGAAAAGGCGAAAAGAAAAGCAGAACAGACTCTGGCGGGCGTTAAGCGGGCAATGCGGATTAATTATTTTGAGGATGCAGAATTAATCGCTGCACAGGCAAAGCAGTTTCAGGCAAAAGAATAGAAGATGGTGCGGGAAGCGTGTTCGGACATTGCCGTTAATGGAAACAGTGTTCTGGCACGCTTTTGTCCGTGTGATAAGGGGATGACAAAGATGGGAACATGGCATACAAGAGGACTTCGGGGATCGGGGCTTGAGGATTTGATTAACCATACGAATGAAAGCTACCGGGAAAAAGGACTGGCATTGATTCAGAAAATCCCCACGCCCATTACGCCGATAGAGATTGATAAAGGCAGTCATCAGATTACTTTAGCTTATTTTAATCAGAAAAGTACGGTAGATTATATCGGTGTCGTCCAGGGAATACCGGTGTGTTTTGATGCCAAAGAATGTCGGACGGATACCTTTCCCCTGCACAATATTCACCCGCATCAGATGGAGTTTATGCAGGAGTTTGAGCAGCAGGGCGGGGTGGCTTTTTTTATCGTCTCGTATACCGGTCGCAATGAAGTGTATTATGTTTCCTATGACAATGTGTCTGTATTTTGGAAAAGGATGGAAGCGGGCGGGAGAAAGAGTTTTACTTATGCAGAGATTGACCATGATTTCCGTATCCGTTCACACAGGGATATGTACATTCATTACCTGGAAGCATTGCAAAGAGATTTGGAGAGAAAAGAATCGGAAAAAGAATCTGGTTGACAATGCGGAGGATATTTTCTATAATAAAAAGCACGTTATCGAATTATCACTTTATCACAAGAAAGTGATTGGGCAGGTTTTATCCCAGCGGATGCTAAATTCGTGAAAGACCTTATTTAGTGCCGACGAAAATATTTTGCAGTCCAATATCGTGCGGCTGCTGTATTCGTGAAAGACCTTATTAAGCGCCGACAGGCTGATTGATTTGCAAATTTAGAGAAAGACACATCATAAAGGAAAGAGTAAAATAAAAGGATAAGGAGCACGGTCTATGACAAAGCAATTGATTCATACGCCGGAAGGTGTTCGTGATATTTATGCCGCAGAGTGCCGGCAAAAGCTGAAGGTACAGAAAAAGATACTGCACACCCTTTATTCCTACGGCTACCAGCACATGGAAACGCCGAGTTTTGAATTTTTTGATATTTTTAATAAAGAACGGGGAAGTGTAAGTTCGCGGGAAATGTTTAAGTTTTTTGACCGGGAAAATAATACATTGGTGTTAAAGCCGGATATGACGCCGGCAATCGCACGGTGCGTAGCAAAATATTTTTCAGAAGAAACAATGCCTGTCCGTCTCTGTTATCTGGAAAGAACATTTACCAATAACAGCAGCTATCAGGGGCGGCTGAAGGAGTCCACACAGACAGGGGCGGAGATGATTGGTGATGATTCCAGCGATGCCGATGCGGAAATGATCGCCATGGTGATTGACTGTCTGCGGGCGGTGGGTTTAAAGGAGTTTCAGGTGGAACTGGGACAGATTGAATTTTTCCGCGGTCTGGTGGAAGAGGCGGGGCTTGACGGTGATACCCAGATACAGCTTCAGGAATTAATTGAAAATAAAAACTTCTTTGGTGTGGAGGAATTACTCCGTGTTCATCCGATGGATTCTAAATTGAGGGAAGTTTTTCTTCATTTGCCGAAACTTTTTGGTTCAATTGAGCAGGTACGCATGGCGCGAACACTTACAGAAAATCCCAGGGCAAGGTTTGCGATTGAGCGGTTGGAAAAGGTTCATCAGATTTTGGAAAATTATGGGCTTTCGGAGTATGTTTCCTATGATTTGGGGATGCTCAGTAAGTATCAGTATTATACAGGAATTATTTTTAAGGCTTATACGTACGGGACAGGTGATTACCTTGTTACCGGCGGGCGCTATGATAAGCTTTTAGAGCAGTTTGGAAAAGATGCTCCGGCAGTGGGGTTTGGCATTGTGGTTGACCGGGTGTTAATGGCATTAAACAGCCAGAATATCTTTCTTCCGGCAAAGAGAAAGGATACAATGGTGCTTTTTGATGTATCGGCACGGGTGGAAGCTGTCGCCCTGGCAAAGCGGCTGCGGGAAAAGGGGATTCCAGTGCTTTTCCAGCGCAGGCACAAGACACCAAACATGGATGATTACCTGCAGATGGCTGTGCGCCGAGGCATGGACAGGGTAATTTATGTCTATGATGAAGGAATGAGGGGACTGGTATATGCCCTGCCGGAGATGGAAGCCGTGCAGGAAATTAATACACACGAAATCAATGCATAAAAACATCAAAAGCAAACACGCTTGAACTCAATGGACCGGAAATTGATGGACTGAAAATCAATAGACTGGAAACCGATGGATAAGGGATAAGAAATGCAGAATTAACAAAAGGGCCTGAAAGGAATTGAAAATGAGAGAATTAACCGTAGCCCTGGCTAAGGGCAGGCTGGCGAATAAGGCCATGGATTTATTTGAACAGATAGGGATTTCCTGCGAGGAGATGAAGGATAAGGATTCCCGTAAGCTGATTTTTGAAAATAAGGAACTGGGCATGCGTTTTTTTCTGGCAAAGGCCAATGATGTCCCGACCTATGTGGAGTATGGGGCGGCAGATATCGGCATTGTGGGGAAGGATACGATTTTAGAAGAAGGACGCAAGCTTTATGAGGTGCTGGATCTTCGGATGGGCAGGTGCAGAATGTGTGTGTGCGGACCACTTTCAGCCAGGGAACAGTTAAACAATCACGCTTTAATCCGCGTGGCAACGAAGTACCCGCACATTGCCAAGGATTATTTTTATAATAAAAAATACCAGACGGTGGAGATTATTAAGTTAAATGGTTCGATTGAACTGGCGCCTATCGTGGGTCTTTCTGATGTGATTGTGGATATCGTGGAAACGGGGAGCACACTGCGGGAAAATGGTCTGGCGGTTTTGGAGGAAATTACCGAGTTGTCGGCAAGGGTCGTGGTCAATCAGGTGAGTATGAAGCGGGAAAATGAGCGTATTTCCCGAATCATTAAGGGACTTCAGGAACGGGTGTACTGACCATTAATGCACGGATGATTTATCATTCTATGAGACAAATACGACAATAAAAAACAGATAAACGTATATTACATTATGGTAATGGAGGATGCAGGATGAGAATAATACCATTAGATGAGGGAAGCCGGAAGAATATTTTAGAGGATTTATTAAAACGCGATCCCAACCAATACAGCCAGTACGCCGAAACCGTTTCTGCGATTGTGGAGCATGTAAAAGAAGATAAGGATGAAGCGCTTTTTTCCTATACGCTGCAGTTTGATAAGGCAGAGATTAATGCAGAAAATGTGCAAGTGAGCCAGGAGGAAATTGAGGAAGCCAGGGCGCAGATTGACCCGAAACTTTTTGCAATTATGGAAAAATCAATGGAAAATATCCGCGAATATCATCAGCGCCAAATTCTCCAGAGCTGGTTTTCCAGTAAACCGGACGGGACAATTTTAGGGCAGAAAATAACCGCATTAGAGAGTGTGGGTGTGTATGTTCCGGGCGGAAAGGCCGCCTATCCTTCCACAGTTTTAATGAATATTATCCCGGCAAAGGTGGCAGGTGTTGAGAGGATTGTGATGGTTACACCGCCGGGAAAGGATGGGAAAGTGAATCCGGTTACGCTTACAGCTGCCCATTTGGCTGGAGTTACCGAGGTATATAAGGTGGGCGGCGCACAGGCGGTAGCAGCCCTGGCGTTTGGAACGGAGTCAATTCCGCGGGTGAATAAGATTGTCGGGCCGGGAAATATCTTTGTGGCGCTGGCGAAAAAGGCGGTTTATGGTCATGTCAGCATTGACAGCATTGCCGGGCCGAGCGAAATTTTGGTGCTTGCCGACGAAACGGCAAATCCCCGGTATGTGGCTGCTGATTTACTGAGCCAGGCAGAGCATGATGAATTGGCTTCCGCGATTTTAGTAACCACCAGTATGGAACTTGCCGAGGCAGTTTCTAAAGAGGTGGACCATCTGCTTAAGACCCTTTCCCGCCGGGAAATTCTGGAGAAATCTCTGGAAAATTATGGGTATCTCCTAATTGCCCGTTCGCTTGACGAGGCGATAGAAACAGCAAATGAAATCGCTTCCGAACACCTGGAAATTGTGACAAAAAATCCTTTTGAAGTGATGACAAAAATCCGCAATGCCGGGGCAATCTTTATCGGGCCATACAGTTCAGAACCCCTTGGTGATTACTTTGCCGGGCCAAACCATGTGCTTCCGACGAATGGAACTGCAAAGTTCTTTTCTCCATTAGGTGTGGATGATTACGTGAAAAAATCCAGCATTATCTATTATTCCAAAGAGGCGTTGGAAGCAGTGCACACGGAGATTGAAGCATTTGCTGAATCAGAGCAATTAACTGCACATGCAAACTCCATACGAGTTCGGTTTTCCGAAGAAGGGCAGTAAGATTTCCTTTGTCCCGTTATATTGTGGGAAAAATACAGGTGATTGATGAATTTGGAGGAGGAGAAATCCAGACAGATTAGGTAATTAATTAACTATAGATTGATTAAATATAAAAAGCGTTAAAAAGGGGATAAGAGAATGCGGAAAGCACATATTGTCAGGAATACAAGGGAAACTAAAATTACGTTGGACTTGAATCTGGACGGAAAAGGTGAGACAGATATTTCTACGGGAATCGGTTTTTTTGACCATATGTTAAACAGTTTTGCCCGCCATGGTTTTTTTGATTTGAGCGTGAAGGCTGAGGGCGATCTTGAGGTAGATACCCACCATACAATAGAGGATACGGGCATTGTCCTTGGAGCGGCGCTTAAGGAAGCTGTAGGAAAAAAAGAAGGGATTAAGCGCTATGGTTCGGTGATTCTTCCCATGGATGAAGCTCTGATTCTCTGTGCACTTGACCTTTGCGGACGTCCCTACCTGGTTTATGACCTTACCCTTGATCGGGAATATGTCGGGGATCTGGAAACGGAGATGATAAAAGAATTTTTCTATGCCGTTTCCTATGCCGGGGAGATGAATCTTCATGTAAAACAACTGTCCGGGATGAATAATCACCATATTATTGAAGGTGCATTTAAGGCATTTGGAAAGGCATTAGATGAGGCAGTTTCCATGGATAACCGGATTCAGGGCGTATTGTCCACGAAGGGGAGTTTATAAAACTATCGATATTCAGAAAAATTATATGGAGGAAGTAACATGCAGCTTTACCCAGCAATTGATATGAAAGACGGGAAATGTGTCCGCCTGCGTCAGGGGGCCTTTCAGGATATGACGGTGTACTCGGACACACCGGAAAAGGTAGCCGCTTACTGGCAGGAGCAGGGGGCTTCTTTTTTACATTTGGTTGATTTAGACGGGGCTCTGGCGGGACATTCGGTCAATGAACCGGTTATTGAGAAAATTGCCAAAACGGTTTCTATCCCCATCGAACTTGGCGGAGGAATCCGCTCCAGGGAAAGTGTCCTGCAGATGCTTTCTCTTGGGATAAAGCGGGTAATTATCGGAACGAAGGCGGTGGAGCGCCCGGAATTTCTCCGTGAACTGGTCGAGGAGTTTGGCCCTGATGCTATCGTGGCGGGAATTGATGCCCGGAACGGCTGGGTGGCGATTCAGGGCTGGGAAGAAATCAGCAAAATCCGTGCTCTGGATTTGTGTATACAGATGAAGGATTTTGGTATTCATCACATTGTCTATACGGATATTTCCAGGGACGGAATGTTATCCGGGCCGAATGTGGAAGCAACAAAAGCATTGACAAAAGAAACAGGGCTTGACATTATCGCTTCCGGGGGAGTATCCTGTATAGAGGATCTCGAACAGCTTTACCGGGAAGGTATCTGCGGGGCGATCATCGGGAAGGCGCTTTATGAGAAGCGGATTGACTTAAAGGAAGCTGTGGCAAGGTTTGAATCCCGATAAGTGCAGTGCGGAAAAGCAAATGAATTTTCAAACACAGTTTAGGGCAGAAAAGGGATAAAAAGTTACGGGAAAGGAAACGGCGATGACAAAAATAAAGGGATTAATTCCCGGATTTGGCTGCAGGGAAGGGAAAGCGGTTTGCCGGGAAAACGGACAGGTTGTGGAATATTCGGAGGTAATTTCCCTCTGTCGGCATTGGAGCAATAATGGAGCGGATCAGCTGCTGCTTTATGATCTGGCAGAACAGGAGGCAGATCATGAAAAGACAATACATTGTTTGAAGGAAATCGCACGGGAAATTGATGCTCCGGTGATTGTCGGCGGCTGGATTAAGCGCCTGGAGGATGTGAAAAAATATCTTTATGCGGGGGCTTCAGCTGTTTTTCTGGACGGCGGGAATGAAGAAAATATTGATTTAATTAAAGAAGCATCCAACCGTTTCGGCAGTGAAAAAATCAATGTGTTTTTATCGGATGCACGGCTGCTTTCCCGGACAGAAGAATTTATCCAGCTGGGGGCTTCAAGGCTGATTTTAGACTGCGATTTCAGCATCCGGGAACTAAAGCGTATTTCGGATCTGGGAACTCCCTGCCTGATTGCCTGCGAACATAAAGAAGAAGAACTGGTAATGTCTTGTTTCCAGTCGCCGGAGGTGGAAGGCATCATTCTTCCGGCAAAAAAGGACGAGAGCTGGATGGAGTTAAAGCAAACCCTGAAGGCTCGTGGAATTGCAGTGAATACGCTGGAAAGCGATATCCATTGGAACCAATTTAAATTAAATAAAGATGGGCTGATACCGGTCATTGTGCAGGACTATAAAACCAGTGAAGTTCTGATGTTAGCTTACATGAACGAAGAGGCTTTCCGCCAGACATTGGAGACGGGAAGGATGACTTACTTTAGCCGAAGCAGAAATAAACTGTGGCTAAAAGGCGAAACTTCCGGGCATTTCCAGTATGTAAAATCCCTTCGCTTAGACTGCGATCAGGATACGATTCTGGCAAAAGTTCACCAAATTGGCTCAGCCTGCCATACGGGGAACCGAAGCTGCTTTTTTACAAAGCTGGTAGAAAAGGAGTATAAGGAAAGTAATCCGTTAAAGGTGTTTGAGGATGTCTATTCTGTTATTCTGGACCGCAAGGCAAATCCAAAAGAGGGTTCGTATACCAACTATTTATTTGATAAGGGAATCGATAAGATTTTAAAAAAATGCGGCGAGGAAGCAACGGAAATTATTATTGCCGCAAAGAATCCTGACCCGGAAGAAATCAAGTATGAAATTTCCGATTTTCTGTATCATGTAATGGTACTGATGGCGGAGAAGAGGATTAGCTGGGAAGAGATTACGAGGGAATTAGCCAATCGATAAAGTGTAATTATCAAGATAAACAGCCACAATTGCCTAGATTAAGAATAGGCAAGTAAAGCAGCCAATCAATAAAATATGAATAAAAAAAGAAAGAAGGATAATTAAAAATGTCTTCAGTAGTTGATAAGTTTCTGCGCTATATTTCCTATGATACACAATCCGAAGATGAACAGGAACAGCAGCCCAGTACCCAAAAGCAGTTTGTGCTGGCAAATGTCCTTGCGGATGAATTGCGGCAGATGGGAGCCAAGGAGGTAACTGTGGATGAGCATTGCTATGTATTTGCAACCATTCCGGCAACTTCTGAGGAAAAGCTTCCGGTGCTGGGGCTGCTGGCGCACATGGATACTTCTCCGGCTTTTTCCGGTCTGCAGGTTAAACCGCAGATTGTAAAAAATTATGACGGTCAAACGATTGTGCTAAATGAAGAACTGGGCATTGTCCTTGACCCAAAGAAATTCCCGGATATGCAGAATTATGTGGGAAATGATTTAATAACCACGGATGGAACAACACTTTTAGGCGCAGATGATAAGGCAGGCGTGGCAGAAATTATGGCGGCTGCAGAGTATTTTCTTACCCATAAGGAAGTGAAGCATGGGAAGGTTCGCATTGGTTTTACCCCGGACGAGGAAGTGGGAAGAGGAACAGAAAACTTTGATGTTAAGGCGTTTGGGGCGGACATCGCCTATACGGTGGACGGCGGTCCCCTGGGCGAGTTAGAGTATGAAAACTTTAATGCGGCAGGTGCGAAAGTCTGGGTTCATGGAAAGAGTATCCATCCGGGATCTTCCAAGGGAATGATGGTCAATGCCCTGCTTATTGGTATGGAATTTCAATCCATGCTTCCTGTTTTTGAGAATCCAATGTACACCGAAGGTTACGAGGGATTTTACCATTTGAATCAGATGCGTGGAGATGTGGAAACGGCTTGTCTGGAGTATATTATCCGCGACCATGATAAAGAAAAATTTGCCAGGAAAAAACATCAGTTAATGCGGACGGCGGACTTTTTAAATTTGAAGTACGGCATAGGTACGGTGGATGTGGAGGTGAAGGATTCTTACTATAATATGAAAGAAAAAATCGAACCTCATATGTACCTGATCGATATGGCAAAGGAAGCGATGGAAGATTTGGCTATTGAGCCGTTAGTCTGCCCTATCCGCGGCGGAACAGACGGAGCAAATCTGTCCTACAAAGGCCTTCCCTGCCCGAATCTTTGTACAGGCGGTCATAATTTCCATGGAAAATATGAGTATATCTCTATCCAGGCCATGGAAAAGGTCACAGAATTATTAATTGCCATTGTGCAGAAGGTTGAAAAGATGAGTAGCCTCTATTTTTCATCCATTCCGCCCTATTCGTCCCCACCTGCCTTAAAGTTATAAATCGGTCGGATAATCTCCTGAATTTCGGCGGTGGCATCGATGTTTTGAACAATATCCTCCATTGTTTTATACGCCATAGGACATTCATCCAGCGTCCCCGCATTGACGGAAGTGGTATAGATGCCCTTCATCTGTTTTTTAAATTCTGATACGGTGAAGGACTGCTTTGCCGCTGAACGGCTCATCAGCCTTCCGGCTCCGTGGGGAGCCGACTGGTTCCAGTCGTCGTTTCCTTTGCCGATGCAGATCAGCGATCCGTCGCGCATATTGATGGGGATAAGCAGTTTTTCGCCTTTTTTTGCGGATACTGCCCCCTTTCTTAAAATCATAGCGTCGGTATCAATATAATTGTGCACAGTGGTAAACTGATCCACAACATGCAGTTTCATTTCTTTCATCAGTTCATCCATCATCGCCTGGCGGTTTAAGCGGGCGTAGGTCTGGACAATTTGCATATCATGAATGTACTGTTCAAACAGTTCCCCCGATACATAGGCAAGGGTTTTGGGAATTTCGGTTTTTTTGCTGCGCTTTAATGCGCGCAGACTTTTTTGTATCTGTTTTTCCTTTCCCTGTTCCCGTAATTCGGCAATCAGCGCATCCACTTCCCGTTTGTCCGGTGCGTTTAATCGGTTATAGCCTTCTTCCTGATAATAGGCAGCAACTTCCAGGCCAAGGTGACGGCTGCCGGAGTGGATAACGATGTAGATATTGCCTGCATTATCCTTATCCACCTCAATAAAATGGTTTCCGCCGCCCAGCGTCCCCAGGCTTTTTTCTGCCCGGTCATGGTTAATATGGGGCCAGCAGTGCAGATCCATTAAGTTGATTTGTTCAAAATACCGATGGGTCTTTTCTCTGACATCAAAGCCGGAAGGAATTTTCTGATAAATCACCTTATCAAACTTTTGCAGTTCCAGATGTTTTTCTTTTAATTTTACCGTTTCCATCCCGCAGCCTATATCCACTCCGACCAGGTTAGGGACGACCTTATCGGTAATCGTCATCGTCGTTCCGATCGTACAGCCCGCCCCGGCATGAATATCCGGCATCATCCGTATCTGGCTCCCCGCGGTAAATTCCTGGTTCAGCAAAAGTATCACCTGGGCAATGGATGCTTCATCGACCACATCGGTAAATATCTTTGCTTCATTATATTTTCCTTTTACTTCGAGCATTTACCCTCCAATTTGTTTTGTGTACTGTATTTTAAATACCTATTCTATTTTATTCTATCTCTGTCCAGGATTCCTGATCAAACTTTTGTTTCTTGAAGTAGTAGATTCTATCTTCTTCCGTTATTTCACGGATAATTCTGCAGGGATTGCCAGCTGCAATCATGTTGTCAGGAATATCTTTTGCCACAATGCTCCCCGCTCCGATAACAACATTGTTTCCAATGGTCACTCCCGGAAGGATAACAGCATTACCACCGATCCATACATTATCGCCGATCGTGACGGGGATTCCGTATTCATAGCCGGAATTGCGGCTTTCCGGGTGGATAGGGTGCCCTGCCGTATAAATCGATACATTGGGAGCAATTTGTGCATTTTCTCCGATGATGATTTTTCCCACATCAAGAATCGTAAGATTGTAGTTTGCAAAAAAATTTTCACCAACCTCAATATTCCATCCATAGTCGCAGTGAAATGGCGGCTCTATCCAAACGTTTTTTCCCGTTTTTCCCAACAGCCTTTTCAGCATTTCGGGAATCCTTGCTCTTTCTTTCGGCGGCAGAAGATTAAATTCATAAATAAGCTGTTTGCAGATATCTCTCTCTTCTTCAAGGCCATCAAGCCATGCCTTATAAGGCAGACCGTTTAACATTCTTTCTTTTTGGTTCATAAGTTCCTCCTTATTACTCCTACAGTGTCTTGGGTGGTCTTTTCTCCGTGTCATGTAATAATTATTGTATGTTTTTCTGCCTTTGCTAACAAAATTGCCGCCAAAAAATATAACTATCGTATTTTGGTGAGGTTAGAGGCATGGAAATGATTGCAAATAAACCTATAACGGATTTTTCAGAAATCGTGCATTAGGAACACATAGGGATTCCTATTATATATCCGTACTGCTGATTTGTCAATTTATTCCGAAACGTGTTTGAAAATTGCTTTCTGTCAGCTGTACACCCTGCCATGGGCATAATGCTATGGAATGAAGGGCAAGGTGAATGCATAAAAAACACAAAAAAATGCATAGATATTTTGGACAAAGGGATGAGATTGTGCTATAATCTTAATACATCAATGCATTAAACTGGTGACATCATGGAGCGGGCAGTTTCATCCGGCCTGCTCTGAGAAATCAAGCGGAAAGGAAGGATAACTGGTTATGGAACATTATTATCAGCCAGAAATTGAATGTGCATCCCGGAATCAAATCCGGGCGTGGCAGGGTGAGCGGCTGGCAAAGACCGTAAAAAGAGTGTATGAAAATGTGGAGTTTTACCGCAGGAGAATGGACGAAAAGGGAGTTAAGCCGGAAGATATACAGTCCGTTGACGATTTACATAAGCTTCCGTTTTTAACGAAAGATGATCTGCGGGATGCCTACCCCTATGGGCTTTTGGCAGCTCCTCTTTCGGACTGTGTGCGCATCCAGTCCACCAGCGGGACGACAGGTCGCCGGGTTGTGGCATTTTATACCCAGCATGATTTGGACTTATGGGATGAGTGCTGTGCCAGGGCGATTGCCGCGGCAGGCGGGACGAATGAGGATGTAGTGCATGTGTGCTACGGCTATGGTCTGTTTACCGGAGGCCCCGGTTTAAACGGCGGTTCGCATAAGATTGGCTCCCTCACGCTTCCGATGTCCTCGGGAAATACCGAAAGGCAGATTCAGTTTATGTGCGATTTGGGGTCAACGATTTTGTGCTGTACGCCTTCCTATGCCGCCTATCTTGCCGAGTCCATCTGGGAGAGAGGCTTACAGGATCAGATAAAGTTAAAAGCCGGGATTTTCGGCGCGGAAGCGTGGACGGAAGAGATGCGCCGAGATATCGAAGAAAAACTGGGGATTAAGGCTTATGATATTTATGGGCTGACCGAGATTTCTGGTCCAGGTGTGTCCTTTGAGTGCAGCGAGCAGACAGGGATGCATATTAATGAAGATCACTTTATTGCCGAAGTCATTAACCCCAAAACGGGAGAGGTACTTCCCGACGGGGAGAAGGGCGAACTGGTATTTACCAGCATTACCAAGGAGGCCTTCCCCTTAATCCGCTACCGCACCAGGGATATCTGTATTTTAAGCCATGAAAAGTGCTCCTGCGGGCGTACCCATGTCAAGATGACCAAGCCGTTAGGACGCAGCGATGATATGCTGATTGTCAAGGGCGTGAATGTATTCCCGTCGCAGATTGAAACCGTGCTGCTTAATCAGGGCTATCCGGCGAACTACCAGATTATTGTGGACCGTCACCATAACAGTGACACTATCGAAGTTCAGGTAGAGATGACACCGGAGATGTTCTCCGATAATGCCGGTGTTGTTTCTGCAAGAGAGAAGAAACTTGTGGATGCTTTAAAGGCGATGCTTGGCATCTTTGTTAAAGTTAAGCTGGTCAACCCAAAGACCATTACCCGGAGCGAGGGCAAGGCCGTACGCGTGATTGACCGGAGAAACTTATATCAGGGATAGGATAACATCAGGAATAGAAATGATCCAGACAGGAGGGGCTTATGACCGTAAAACAGATTTCGGTATTTGTAGAAAATACAGCAGGTAAACTGGCGGAGCTGACCGAATACTTACATCAGCATGATATTGATATGCGTGCCTTATCCATTGCAGAAACACAGGACTTTGGCATTGTGCGGATTATTGTGGATGATGCCTATAAAACCTCCCAGGTGCTTAAAGAAGCCGGGTATGTGGCATCGATTACGCCGGTGCTTGCCGTGGAGATGTCCGACGAGCCGGGAAGTTTATTTAAGATTTTAAAGCTTTTAGGCGACAGCGGCATTAACCTTGAGTACATGTATGCATTCCTGACCCATAAGGAATCCACAGCCTATATGGTGCTTCGCGTGGCAGATAATGAAAAGGCAGCGGAGATTTTAAGCAAAAAGGGAATCCATACCGTGTGCCAGGATTCGATTGCCAGTTTATAGAATCTGTACTGATTGGTAAATAACGGATATGTCATTAGCGAAATTCCCGGTTGGCAGCCGGGAATTTTTGCGGTATACTAAAACAGGTTTGGTTTATCTGGACCTGTCATCACGAAAAAAGTCTGTCGGGGAGTGGACCGGAAAACGCCGGTGGAACAGACGATAAGAAAAGGAGAGAAAAATCAATGATGTGCAGTACAAGAAAAAAAGGAGTTTTTGTCTGCGCCCTGCTGGTCATGGTGCTGATGTGTTCCATGACTGTTTTGGCTGCTGAGGGGGAAGCGGAGTATGTCCCCGGCGTTTATGCCACGTTCTGGGCGCTGGTGCCGCCGATTGTAGCCATTGCTCTGGCGCTGATTACCAAAGAGGTTTACAGTTCCCTGTTCGTGGGAATCCTTATGGGCGGTCTTTTGTATTCCGGTTTTACCTTCGAGAAAACCTTCACCCATATCTTTGAGGACGGGGTTATCGGTGTATTGTCAGACAGCTACAATGTGGGTATCCTGGTATTCCTGGTTATCCTGGGCGCTATGGTAAACCTGATGAACAAGGCGGGCGGTTCGGCGGCCTTTGGCCAGTTTGCGGTAAAGAAAATCCACAGCCGGGTGGGGGCGCAGTTAGCGACCATATTGCTGGGTGTGCTGATTTTTATTGACGACTATTTTAACTGCTTAACGGTGGGAAGCGTCATGCGCCCGGTGACGGATAAATTTAAGGTGTCCAGGGCAAAGCTTGCTTACCTGATTGATGCGACGGCTGCTCCGGTCTGCATTATTGCCCCGATTTCTTCCTGGGCGGCAGCAGTAACCGGTTTTGTGGAGGGAGAGGACGGATTTTCCATCTTTATCCGGGCAATTCCCTATAACTTTTATGCCATCCTGACCATTATAATGATGATTGGTATGGTATTGATGAAGGTGGAGTTCGGGTCAATGAAAACCCATGAATTAAATGCGGTTAAAGGCGATCTTTACACCACACCGGGCCGTCCTTACGGAACAGCAAAGGAAGAATTGGCACAGACCAAGGGAAAAGTTATGGATCTTCTGATTCCGATTATTGCCCTGATTATCTGCTGTGTGCTGGGGATGCTCTACACCGGCGGATTCTTCAGCGGAACGGATTTTGTTACGGCGTTTTCACAGTCGGATGCCTCCCTGGGGCTGACTTATGGAAGCTTCTTTGGCATGATCATTACCATTGTTCTGTACCAGATCCGCCGAGTTCTTAAGTTTTCCGACTGCATGGCCTGCATCCCTGAAGGCTTTAAGGCGATGGTTCCGGCGATTTTGATTCTGACCTTTGCCTGGACGTTAAAGGCGATGACGGACAGCCTGGGCGCGGATGTGTATGTGGCCGGTTTGGTGGAAGCCAGCGCGGGAAGCCTTTTAAACTTCCTCCCGGCGATTATCTTTGTTGTGGGCTGTCTTTTAGCTTTTGCCACGGGAACTTCCTGGGGAACCTTTGGTATTTTAATTCCGATTGTGGTTGCTGTATTTGAAAATACCAATCCGCAGTTAATGATTATCTCGATTTCCGCCTGTATGGCAGGGGCCGTGTGCGGCGATCACTGTTCACCGATTTCCGATACGACAATTATGGCTTCCGCAGGGGCGCAGTGTGAACATGTCAACCATGTCAGCACCCAGCTTCCCTATGCGGTTGTAGTGGCTGCCATATCTTTTGTAACCTATATTGTCGCAGGCTTTGTGCAGTCGCCATGGATTTCTCTTCCGGCAGGTATTCTTCTGACCATGGCTGCATTGGTGGTATTGAAAACAAAGAATGATTCGCTTGAGGAATAAAGGCGGTGCAGAAATGAAATCAAATAATAGAAGAAAAATCATAGTGGCAGTAATCTGTATCTTTTGTCTTGCCGGCGGTTTGACCAGCTGCAGGACAAAAGCGCTCGATATTCCCGAAATGTCGGAACAAGTCGTAACAGATAACCCGATAGAAGAATTGGCAGAAAGTAAATCCACGGACGAAGATAAGATACTGGAGGAGAATATTCAGAAGGAATTATCAGAGAGCAAGACCCCGGATAATGAAGAAAAGCCGGAAGAGGAGATTGAGGAAGAATCTTCTGCTGCGCTGCATACTGGCGCAACGGGCTGGCAGAGTTATCAGGACCAGTATTTATCGTATGAAATCCCCAAAAACTGGGCAAAGAACAGTGAACAATCCAGCGATGAGATGATGTTTGCATTTTTCCAGTCCCAGGACCCCAAAACCCAGTATCCTTCCAATGTCAATGTACAGATTACGCAGACAAATACCGGGGAAAACCAGGGCGGTATTGACTATAGTTCAAAAGAAATCCAGGAAGAATTTCACCAGTTTCTGCTCAGCGATATGGGGCTTCCCGCAGAGGCGGCAAAAGGAACTTTTTCGGTTATAACAACCGAAAAGGGCGTCTATGTTTACAGCCTGGGCTTTGAACGCAGGGCAATGGATAATACCATGGTGCATCAAACCATCTATCTGCCAATGAATATGGAACATTCCATCGTTATCTGGGCAACAGATTTTAAGGACGGAGCAGTGGTTTCTGCGGATGAGGCAGCCCTTCGCATCTGTGAAACACTAACCATAATCAAATAGAATAATAACTGAACTTATGCCGCCTGTTCGGCGGCGGATAATTAGAGTAAACCTTCATGCGCCCACAAGCGATGGTATTATTATAGAGTCAATATCTGCCAGGCGCACTTGGAATACCTGAACTTATGCCGCCTGTTCGGCGGCGGATAATTAGAGTAAGGGGATGGAAGAATGGATGAACGACTGAAAAAACAGCTGGAATTTGCCCTGGAAATTGATAAGGAAAAAAATATCTTTCGCCAGACCCATTTGTCCGGGCATGGGAGGAGGGAAAATGACGCTGAACATGCCTGGCATATGGCGATTATGGCTTACCTGCTTCGGGAATATGCCAATGAAGCCGTTGATATCACCAGGGTAATGCTGATGTGCTTAATCCATGATATTGTTGAGATTGAAGCGGGGGATACCTACGCCTATGACACGGACGCCCAAAAAAGCCAGAAGGCCAGGGAGGATGCAGCGAAGGAAAATCTGTATTCGCTGTTGCCCGAAGATCAGAAACAGGAATTAATTGCATTGTTTGATGAATTTGAAGCCTTTCAGACGCCAGAAGCAAAATTTGCCCATGCGATGGATAATCTGCAGCCATTGCTGTTAAATAACAGTAACGGCGGAGGTGACTGGAAAGAACACCAGGTAACTGCCGAACAGGTTTATGGGCGCCAGGTAAAAACAAGATTAGGCTCGGAAAGATTATTTGAAGTGACCGATGCGATAATTCAGGAGAATATCAGAAAGGGAGTACTATGATAAAACCTATTAAAAAGTTTATGTTGCTGTCTGTTACCTTAACGGTTTTATGCGCCGGGCTTGGAGGCTGTGCACAGACAGGAGCAAAAAATAACACAGAAAATCAGCAGCTTGGGGAAAGTAATCAGGAAAACAACCAGGAAGATAATCAGGAAAATAATCAGGAAAAAGAAACTGAAAACGCCGGGGATGCGGCAGAAAGCGAGGGAGGAATCGGCAATCCGCAGGCAGGACAGGCAGAAGGCGCTTTGAAAGCGCTGGTGTTTGAAGGCCATGATTTGGAGGGCAATGCTGTTTCTTCCGACATCCTTTCCTCTTCCAAGCTTACCATGATTAATGTATGGGCGACCTATTGCAATCCGTGCCTGAGCGAGATGCCGGGGCTTGGCGAACTGGCTGAGGCGTTTGACCCGGAAGAATTTCAGATTATTGGCATTATCAGCGATGTACAGGAAGGTGCAGATCAGCATATGCTAGATTTAGCTGCGGATTTGGTTGAACGGACAGGCGCGGGATACACGCACTTGCTGCTGAATGAATCCCTGTATTTTGCACTTCTTACCGACGTAACGGCAGTGCCGACCACCTTTTTTATTGATCAGGAGGGAAATATTTTAGATACTGTGGTTGGCTCGATGAAAAAAGAAGCGTGGGAGGAAAGGGTTCATGCACTTTTGGAAACACAGTAAGAAACGAAACCATTTTCCCGCCTGGATTTGGGGCGTTTTTGCCGGAATCGTGTTTTTCGGTCTGGGCGCCGCCGGGGGACAGTTTGCCGTAGTATGGAGAAAGGCTGTGATGTTATGTATGGAATGTATAGGAATTGGGTGAGAGTATGAAAAAGCTTCGTACTATTGTTCAGATTGTATTCACGATAATAACCAATGGATATCTCTATGGCTTTTTGCAGGGGAAAATCTACCGGGGAGGTTTAAAATATGCCTGTGTTCCGGGGCTGAATTGTTATTCCTGTCCCGGAGCAATCGCTTCCTGTCCTGTCGGTGCACTCCAGGCCCTGCTGAATCAGCAGGGCTTTTCTGTGCCTTTTTCTGCACTTGGTTTTTTCTTTTTGTTTGGAAGCCTTTTGGGACGTTTTGTCTGCGGATGGCTGTGCCCCTTTGGGCTGGTACAGGATCTTCTGCATCGAATCCCCATTTTTTCCAAACAAAAACGCCTGCCTTTTCACCATTGGCTGGTCTACGGGAAATACATCAGTCTTTTTGGGTTTGTCGGTCTTGGTTCTATGGTGCTGTTTGGAGGCTTTGCCAAGATTCCTGCGTTTTGTAAGTATATTTGTCCATCCGGCACCCTGCTTGGGGCATTGCCCCTGCTTACTGCCAATGAAATGCTGCGCAGCCAGGTTGGAGGACTTTTTTTCTGGAAGTTTGGTTTGCTTTTGTTGATTATAGTTCTTTCTCTGAAAGTTTACCGGCCCTTCTGTCAATACCTGTGCCCGCTGGGGGCAATTTACGGCTGGTTTAACCGTTTCAGTCTGGTGCAGGTGCATTGGGAAAATGACAGGTGTACGTTCTGCGGGGCCTGCGAAAAAGCCTGTCCGGTGGCATTATCCGTCCGGGAAATATCCCATTCCCCGGAGTGTATACGATGCGGAAAGTGCATTGGGGCATGTCCTCGAAAATGTCTTTATTTTTAACTTATCAAAGAAGTCCCCCGCTTCTAATGTTATAAAGATGAAAGCGGTGGATGGGGGACTTATTTGTGTCAGGTGGAGCTGGAGCTCCATCTGACAAGCTGCGACAGCAGCATAGGGAGATGAGGAAGTAGCGGAGCGGAATCCGAATTTCCTTTGACCCTTACTTTTAGAAATTCAGAGGAGCCTTTACGATGAAAAGTTATGAAATGGACATGTGCACGGGATCATTGTGGAAGAAGATTATGGTATTCAGCGTGCCGTTGATGTTCTCAAATATTTTGCAAATTGTCTTTAATATTTCAGATGTGGCAGTGGTGGGAAAGTTTGCCGGGCCGATTGCCTTAGGCGCGGTGGGCTCCACCAGTATTTTAATTACCCTGTCCACAGGCATTTTGCTCGGACTGTCCAGCGGCGTCAGTGCCTTAACCGCACTTTATATCGGGGCAAAGGACCAGAACAGCGTGAAGAAAACGGTGCATACTTCAGCCCTTTTGCTGGCCTTTTCCGGTGTGGCGATTATGGTGCTGGGCATTTTATTTGCTGGAGGGATTCTTTCAGCGATGCGAACTAAAGATGAATTAATCGGGGGTGCCGTGCGTTATTTTCGGATTTATCTTTTAGGAACACCTGCGCTTGCCATGTTTAATTTCGGCAATGCAGTATTAAGTGCAGCAGGAGATACCAAGCGTCCTCTGTATTATCTGACCTTTGCCGGTGTGGTCAATGTGCTGCTGAATTTATTTTTTGTAATTGTAGGTAAAATGGGAGTAAGTGGCGTTGCCATTGCCAGTATTATTTCTCAGTATATTTCTGCAGTTCTGGTACTTCGGCTCTTGCTGCACAGCAATGAGGTCTTTGCTCTGCGGGTGGAGGATTTACATATGGATCGGGAAAAGCTGCGGCGCATACTGCGGATTGGAGTGCCATCTGCACTGCAGTATGCGCTGTTTGCCATTGCTAATCTGTTTGTACAGACCAGTGTAAATTATTTTGATCATGTAATGGTGGAGGGCAATTCCGCTGCTGCCAATGCCGATCCGCTGGTCTATGATATGATGGCGGCTTTTTATACCGCCTGTACAAGCTTTATTGCTCAGAACATGGGAGCAAAGCAGCGGGAGAGAATCCTAAAGAGTTATTTTATCTGCTTGCTGTATTCTTTTGCGCTGGGATTATTTCTCGGAGTGGGAATTTATGGAATGCGCTTTTTATTTCTTTCTCTGTTTACCAGCGAGAGGGCGGTGGTGGATGCAGGAATACGCAGGCTCTCGGTCATGGCATTGTCGTATAGTGTCAGTGCCTTTATGGACTGCAGCATCGCAGCATCACGGGGCTTGGGAAGGACGATTGTTCCCATGCTTCTTGTGACGGCAGGTTCGACGGTGTTCAGGCTGATTTGGATAGGGACGGTATTTGCACATTATCGCACGATAGAATCACTTTATCTTTTATACGTCTTTTCCTGGATTATTACAGGGATTGCAGAGATGGTTTACTTTGCAAAGATTGTGCGGGGCGTGCGGTTTGCAGGCTAGATCTCCCGCACCATTCCCCGTCTAATGAACTTTTTTTGCATCGAAAGCAGTTTATCCAGATACACGGATTTAAACTGCTTGCTGGCGAGTGCCTGTTTTAAGGGCGGAAGCTGTAAAATCGTCCCGAATACCGCCGCCATCGCGCGGTGGTTGGCAAATGCCTGATTGTCAAAAATCAAATTTTGCAATGTCCCCTTTTCTATCGCCTGCAGCACAAAGCGGTGGGTGCTGTTGACAGGGGTAATGACCTGAATGGGGCGGTGTTTAAGTTCAATCGCCTTGGTCGGACAGTTTCTTGCACATACGCCGCAGCCTAAACAGATTTCCGTATGAATTCCGGCATGTTTTTTTCTGACTTTTTCTCTGTTTTCTGCACCGTTTCCTGCATCCTGCGTTTCTCTGTTTTCTGCACCGTTTCCTGAGTCCTGTGTTTTCCTGTTTTTTACATCGTTTCTTGCAGAATTTCCTTGATTGGTTTTTTCAGCATCCTCGGCTTCCTCCATCGAAATCGCTAAAATCGGGCAAACCTTGGCGCATTTGCCGCAGCCGATGCATTTTTCCAGGCTTACTTCTGGAATATAATTCGTCGTCGCCACGGGCTGCATCGGGCTGAACCTTCGTGCAGCCTGCAATGCCTCGCAGCAGCACCCACAGCAGTTGCAGATAAACGCCGGATGTTCGCGGACATTTTCCCCAATTTGAACAAGGTTGCTGGCGTAGGAACGTTCTAAGGCATCCATGGCTTCCTCCTTGGAAATCAGCCTGGTGTAACCACCGTGTTCAGCCAGGGAACGGGCCACATTGTCGAAGGTAAGGCACACATCCCAG
Source organism: uncultured Lachnospiraceae bacterium (assembly GCA_910584785.1). Lineage (GTDB taxonomy): Bacteria > Bacillota > Clostridia > Lachnospirales > Lachnospiraceae > Caccovicinus. Next base: position 30,273 of record CAJUDX010000028.1, read on the forward strand.
GGGGCGTCAATCTCACAGGGATGGCCCGCGTGCCAGGCTTTATGGCGGCAGTAGCAGGTGCCAAGACCGATGTGTTTCGCTTCCTCGACGATGTGGGTTGCCCGTTCATAATCTAAGATATGGTTCATGTTATCGTTTGTCAAAACCGGTTCCTGCACAAATACCCGTCCAAGTCTGGTTTCCGTGGCAAAAAATAAATCTTTGACAAAGTCCTCCTCCACGTTCATATACTGCCAGTAAAGTTCGCTTAAATACTTCTGGTCAATATCTCCGCGTGTGCGCATCAGAGCAAATTCGATAAAACCTGCCATGGGCGGCGGCATGACAAACTGGCGCTCTCCGTGGTAATTGGAATCAACTAAAAGTGCTTTGCTGCAGAGGTGATCCAAAAACTTTTCAGCCTTGGCTTCGGTGGTTCCCCAGATATTTGCAGCTTTTTTTAAGGTAAACGGGCGGACGGGAAGGAGAGCGACCCATTTTGCTTCTTTTTCTGTATATAGTACCTGCAGTATCTTAGATAAGGTTTCCGATGGCGGAGCGCCCTGTGTAAACCAGTTAATCCGCTCTTCCAGGTTCTTGTAAGCATCTCTTGTTGTCAAATGTCCCATAATGTTACGCTCCTTTTCTGTAAATTAATGTTTTAATTCATCTTTTTAGTATAACATAAGATGAATTATATATCAATTCTCTTTTTAGTAGGTTAAATTCAACGGATTGTCAGTTAATTGTCGAGTATATTACTGCTTTATATTATGCTTTTCCCGAAATGCTGCAATTGTTGCACACCCCACATCCGACACGGGCTTAATCCATTTGGCAGAATACATGTGAAACTGCATGATAATGTAGCGGATCGGCTCATCCACATAACAGAGGGCAAACACCAGAAGGAAGGGAGCGCGCAGCCCGTAATTGGCCCCGTATACACAGGGAAGTACCATAAGGTACATAAAAGTAATTTCCATAATGGAGCCAAAGGCAGCGTCCCCGGCTGAACGATAGGTATCGTTCTGTACCCAGTTGCCCATACGGATAACCGCGGCTACACTGTAGATGATAAGCATTCCCGTTCCGATTCGGAAGGATTCATCGTGAAGCCCCATAGCGTGAAGCAGGGGATTGTGGACAGCGATAAGAACCAGGCAGGCTGTTCCAATCAGACTGCTGCACAGATAAACCAGGCGCCATGCTCGCTGATAAGCCGTTTCGTGATGCCCGGCCCCCACCTCTTTTCCGACCAGAACTGTCGCAGCATTGGAAAAGCCACTGAAGAAGGCGATAATCAGACCTTCGAGTGTTCGAAACACGGCAACGGCGGCGATGGCCTGTTCACTCTGGTGGCCTAAGACAATATTGACCATCATATTTCCAATTCCAATCATCACTTCATTGCAGAGAATCGGAAAGCATTTCTGTAAATATTCCCTGATAAAGTATCGGCTCCACAAAAAATGCCGGGAGAAGGCAAGGACAAAGGGAAGTCTTTTTTTAATAATAAAGGCAACAAGTACAATCAGGTTCACCATTCCTGCAAGAACTGTCCCCAGAGCAGCACCAGAGGCGCCCATTCTTGGCAGGCCGCATTTTCCGAAAATCAGCAGGTAATTAAAGAAGCAATTGGCAATTACTGAGGCGATTCCTCCGTATAAAGGAACCCTCACCTGTTCAATGGAGCGCAAAAGGGCGCTTATTGCCATAGCAAAAATCTGTAAAGGGTAGGCAAAACCCACAATTTTTAAATAAGTAATGCCGATGGTCTGGATTTCTTTTTTATCAGTATAAATGTTCATTACAACATCCGGGAACATAAGGGCCAGGGTAGCAAAGAGAAAACCCACGGTCAGCATAAAGGAGAGAGTCAGTCCATAGGAGCGTGTAATCCCATCCTCATCCCCTGCACCCCAGTACTGAGAAAAAAACAGCATCCCGCCGCCCACAAATCCCCAGTAACCCGCAAACATCAGGCTGGAAAACTGAGCGCACAGCCCTACGGCGCCCACGGTTTTTTCCCCTAAGGAAGCAAGCATCATGGTATCCACCATGCTTCCCGTCGTGGTTAACAGGTTCTGCAGAGCGACAGGGACTGCGATAATGGCGACGTGTTTGATAAAATAATGCCAGTCAAATGCTTGTTTTACTCTTGTCATAGGGTATTCTCCTTGTCTTTTTTCGTTCTGCTGTTTTTGTTTCCTGGGCCTGAAATGTCTGAAATGTTTCCTGGTTTTGAAATTCTACAATGTATTACCATATCGCTTAATACCTGGAAAGTCAATATAAAAAATTAACTCTTTTTTATGAAAATAATTTCCGCAGGATGTAAAAAGCTTTTGCCACAGAAGAAAATATCGTTTATACTGTAAAAGGTAGATAAACTTGATGTTTGACAGAGTACATATTCGTAAAGGAAATGGAGGAAAGGTAATGCAAACAATCCATATCGATGAAACAAAACTTCCAAAAGTAATAGAAATCATTGAAAAAGCAGTCTCGCTTATGGAAGAAAAGGAGTGTGTAAGTGATGATGAAGCAAAAAAAGACTTGGATGTATTGCAGGAGAAGCTTCGAAAGATTTCGGGAAAACCCGCGATAGATGTCAGAGATTTTCAGGAGTATTGGGAATATACGGATGTAGAAACCGTGGCAAAAAAGGTACTAATGGATCTGCCGGTTAAAGATAATGTAACAGAGGATGAAATAAAAGAAATTGTTTTAACAATTTTAAGTCATAGTGAAGCGGAGATGGATTGGTGGTTGGAATATCTTAAAGTGAATACGGGACTGCCTAACCTCTCAGATTATATCTTTTATCCTGATTCGGTGGGGCTTGACCGGCAGGCAGAGTTGGGGGAAATTGCAGATAAAATTATTGCGGACAGGAAAAAGGGAAGTTGTCTATTCTTATGATGACAGAGCAGGAAGCTACAAAACACAAACAAAGGATGGGAGCATAAACATGAACAGACCTATTACAACATTATTTATGTTGATGTCAGTTGACGGAAAAATAAGTACCGGCGCAACCGACGATTTAGATGTAGATAACGATTTTCCCCTAATTGCAGGACTTAGTGAAGGCTTGCATCAGTATTATGAAATAGAGCAAACCACCGACTTATGGACACTCAATTCTGGTCGAGTTCAAGCCAAAATCGGTGTCAATACAAAGGAAATGCCAAAGAAAACACCAGTATCTTTTGTGATAATTGATAACCAGCATTTGAATGAAAATGGTATAAAATATCTTTGTGCATTATCAAAAAAGTTTGTACTCATTACGTCAAATGCAAAGCATCCGGCATTTAATGCAAAAGAAGAGAATCTTCATATTATTTATCAAAAAGAATTATCGCTGAAAGATGCACTGATAAAACTGAAATCAGAATATGACTGTGAAAGAATAACAATACAAACCGGCGGAACGTTAAATGGCTTATTTCTTCGTGAAAAGCTATTCGATTATGTCGATATTGTCGTTGCGCCAGTTTTGATTGGCGGAAAGGATACATCAACGTTAATTGACGGCAAATCCTTGGTTTCACAAAAAGAATTGTCAAAATTAGGCGTTTTAAAACTGCAGGAATGTGTAATCTTGGAAAACTCATATTTACGATTGTGTTATGAGGTGATTCACTGACACTTTCTGCCTTTCCCCATCAGACAAGCTGCGATCGAAACACAGGGAGGTGAGGAAGCAGCGGAGCGGACATCGTGCCCTTTGAGTATTCCGAATTTCCTTTGACGTTGGAGGACATCCGATAATGAAATTAAAGAATATTTTGATTGTTGTAAAAGATATCGAAAAATCAAAACAATTTTATCATGATTTGTTCGGCCTTGATATGATACTTGATAATGATGGCAATATGATTTTAACTGAAGGTCTTGTGCTTCAAGATGAAAAAATCTGGAGGAAATTTTTGGAAAAAGAGATTATCCCGAAAAGCCATTCTTGTGAATTGTATTTTGAAGAACAAAATATAGAAGAATTTATTGAAAAGTTGGAAAAACTATATCCTGAAATTCAATATGTTCAACGAAAGATGACGCACAGCTGGGGACAAAAGGTAATCCGTTTTTATGATTTGGATGGAAATTTAATTGAGGTAGGAACACCTGTGTGATTTCTTCATCAAAAAGTATGGAGCGAGTGGCTTGCAACAAATCATACATTTGCCTGTAATGACAGGCAGTTTTTTAAAACTATTATTTAATTTTATACTTGCTTTGCTGGTATTTATATCAGGCTGAAATAAATCAAATAAAAAGCAAAGAGCAGAAATCCCATCACTGCTCTTTGCTCAATTAACATTATTGTTTCAACTTAAATTTTCCCACCAGGCTCTTCATCAGCTGTGACTGGCTGGACAGTTCCTCGCTTGCCGCTGCGCTTTCCTGGGCGGTTGCCGAGTTCGTCTGTACAACGCTGGAAATCTGGTCAATCCCCATGGTAATCTGACTGATGGAATCCGCCTGAGCACTGCTGGCCTCGGAAATCTGTCCGATAATGCCGGTCATTTCGCTGACATCATTTACCGCCTGGAAGAGAGAGTGCGCGGTTTCGTCGGCAATCTGGGTTCCCCGCTCTACCGCCTTTAAGGTATTTTCAATCAAAGCTGCGGTATTTTTCGATGCCTCTGCACTTTTGCTTGCCAGGTTGCGGACTTCATCGGCTACTACAGCAAATCCTTTGCCCGCAGTGCCTGCGCGGGCGGCTTCTACTGCAGCGTTAAGAGCAAGGATGTTCGTCTGGAAAGCAATATCTTCAATGGTCTTAATAATCTTGCCGATTTCATTGGAACAATCACTGATATCTCCCATAGCCTTTATCATTTGCTGCATTTTGTCATTGCTTACATTCATTTCCATGCTGACGTTGCCTGCTTTTGCATTAGCCTGCTGTGCATGGTCGGCATTCTGATTTACTCTGCTGGAAATCTCATTAATCGTGGCAGCGAGTTCCTGTACAGAACTTGCCTGTTCGGTTGCCCCCTGGGAAAGCGCCTGGGCGCCGTTGGATACCTGTTCCGATCCGCTTGCCACCTGCGTGGAACTTTGGCTGATTTGCTGCATTGTATCATTAAGTTTTTCTGCAATCCCACGGAAAGAAATCAAAAGAGGATGAAAACCTCCGGTATATTCTTCTTCACAGATGGAATCCACCGTAAAATCTCCGTCAGCCATCTTGGCAAGGAATTTATTTTCATCATCAATAATTACCTGAAGTTTATGGATTAAGCGGCGCACCTGCGCGGCGAGAACACCCAGTTCATCTTTAGAAGTATAAGAAATCTCCACATCCAAATCACCCTCCGCCATACGGATGGCAGCGTTTTCGATTTCTGAAATCGGAGCTTTAATCAGGCCGATAATTATAAAGGAGAAGAAAACACCCACGAGAATAACGGCAAGGATAACTGCTGCCATAAGGAAGGTTGCCGTTCGATATAGGGAAAAACTCTCCTCAGTTGCCGCGTCGCTGCCGTTGGTATTATAAACAATAATGTCTTGAAAAGCGCTGTTTAAACTGATATAAAGTTCCACACATTCGCCCTCTAAGATAGCGCGGGCTTCTGCAGTGTGCCCCTGTTTAGCCAAAGCCATTAACTTTTCATCAGCTTGATTGTACTGTGTCCAAAGACGCAGTGCATTTTCATAGAAACCTCTTTCTTCTTCGTCAATCATTCCTTCATAAGCAGCCAAGAGACTGTCCATATCTTCCTTTTCCTTCTGGAGGTACTGGAGGCTGGACGCTTCTACATCATCAGAAATCGCTGTCAGATAGCCTAATTCATTTAAACGGATATTGGAAATGGTCGTCGTCAGTTCTTTTGCCGTATTAATACTGGGGAGCCAGCTTGTGGAAATATCACTGGTCATATCATTCATCCGACCCATAAGAGAGAATGACATACCGCCAATAGCAAACATGCCAATTAGTGCAACGCCTATAAGGATATAAAGTTTAAATCTGATTTTTAAATTTCGTATGTAACTTATCATACGTCCATCCTCCTTTTCTATTCTGCTGCCCATGATTGCCCATGGTAAAAAATAAGCCATATTTGTCAGGTCGAATACGGCTTATTTTTGCACAGCATTTTTAATTATATATCGGCATAGTTTCTCTGTTTTATAAGCGAAATAAGAGAGTGAATCATACAGAAAAATAAAGAGCGGATATTTTCAATAAATTACACATAATTTCACTTGATTTTTTCTGGAAAACTTGATTTTTTATGAAAAATTACCTATACTGTAATTCAGAAATTGTGTGTTTGACCGGATATTCTTATCTGGAGCGTGTCTGAATATTTTTTCGGCACGCTCTGAAATTTCTAATTAAGATTTTCTAAAATTTCCAGTTAAGATTTTTGATTGTTTGAAAGGTAGTTTGAAAAATAATTTGCGGTTTTGACTGATGAAAGGGGTTAAGTTATGGCGATTTTTGAACTTATGTTCAGCCCTACTGGCGGGACAAAAAAAGTTTCTGCTATGTTTGCCAAAGGGCTGAAAAAAGCAATGACAGCAACGACGGCAAAGGCAATTTCTCAGGAAAGTGTTGTGATTGATCTTCTGAAACGGGATAAGGATTATTCTGCCTGTGCATTTTCTGCAAAAGATATCTGCATTGTTTCCGTTCCCTCCTATGGCGGAAGGGTTCCTGAAACGGCGGTGTCACGGTTAAGCCAGATGAAAGGAAATGGGGCAAGAGCCATCTTGCTTGTGGTATACGGAAACCGCGATTATGATGATACCTTTGCTGAATTACAGGATACCTTAGAGGCTGCAGGATTTGTCTGTGCGGCGGGGATTGCGGCGATTGCTGAGCATTCCATAATGCACCAGTTTGCCACAGGACGACCGGATCAGGAGGATGAAGAGCAGCTTAAAGGTTTTGCTGAAACTATCTGGAAAAAATTAGAGAAACAGACAAATACAGAAAAAACAATCTGTGAAGAGCTGGAGAAGCAGACAAACACAGCAGAGACGGACGACAGGGAAGAAGCGAGAATGCCAGGTTCATCTTCCGCAGGATTAGTTCTTCCCGGAAACCGCCCTTACCGCAAATACGACGGCGTACCGATGAAGCCCCAGGCGGGAAAAACCTGTACCCGATGCGGGATTTGTGCGAAAGAATGCCCGGCAGGGGCAATCCCGGCAGATAATCCATCAAAGACGAATACGGAAAGCTGTATTTCCTGTATGCGCTGTATTGCCGTCTGCCCGGAACATGCCCGAAGCGTCAGTAAGGCTTTGCTTGCCGCAGGCAGTGTGATTCTGAAAAAATCCTGCAGTGTCCGCAAGAAAAATGCGTTGTTTTTAACCTGATTTTTTCTAACAATTTTTCAAAAGCATGCTGGAATAACGAAGGGAACTGTAAGCTTTTGGATATGTCTGCAAAATAGGATAATGTCTGCAAATAGGATAAAGAGGTGGGGTAATGGGGAGTTCCTCTGTCGGATGACCAGAAGCAATTTGAATTTTTGATGATGGAAGTGATGCAGTGCGGATTGAATTGGAATATGATGATACAAAAACGGGAGATTTTCCGGGAATGCTTTGATAACTTTGATTTTAAAAAAGTGGCATTCTATACCGAAGAAGATATTGAGCAGATCATGCAGAAAGAAGGGATGATACGGGTCACTCATCGAACCCGTTCCGACGACACCTTTTTTTACTTTACGGCACAATTCATTGCGAATAATGGTAAGGGCATTTTCCTTTGCCCTGACACGATCAAATTCATCAATCTGATAACAGTCTG
>CAJUDX010000029.1:0-10102 GCA_910584785.1 uncultured Lachnospiraceae bacterium
TGGTCGGATAATCCGCCAAACAATTGAATTAAGCGACTTCACGTCGCACCCAGATTTATTAATCATATAGGCCCGGCTGCTCTCACCGAACTTAATGGAAGAAACGATATCATTTAAAAAGGTTTCCGGCGGAACAAAATAAACGACACCGACAATCTGTGAGCCGTGGTTACCATTGGCATAAAGGGGCGCAGCGACCATAATGGACAGCTCTCCAGTGATTTTGCTGATCAGAGGTTCTGAGACATAAACATTTCCCTTCATGGCCTGGCGAACATATTCACGGTCAGAATAATCATTGCCGTCAAAGATACTGATACCATTCATATTAATTACATTACCCCTCTGGAAGCCATGCATCTTGACACGTTCATCAATAATTGCGCGTTTTTCTTCCAGTGGTACGGCATTGTCTGACAGCTGAGAAATGCAGCCGGTATCAATCGCTACATTCTTATAGGCAGTTAATTCCTGTTCAATGCGCTCTGCTGCTAAGACAGCAGTTTCACTCATCATTTGATCCACCGTGGCGATAGTGCTGCGGTAGTTCAGTGAAATGCTGGATGTTCCGACAGCAAAAAGAGCGATAAGTACAGTTGCCATCAGGCAAATCGTGATTTTTTTACGTATACTTTTCATTTCCTTCCTCCTGGGCTTTGATAATAAATTGTAGGATAGATTAATTATAGCATATCATAAGCCCCTGCGTCTATTTAAAAAGTAAGAAAAGTGTCCATGACAGGAAATATGTCATGGAAAATATGACAAATGTAATAAAATTTCCTGAAAAGTTATGACAATGTGCAGATGTTTTTTTGCTGAAAGGGCGATAGAATAAGGTTATCAAAAGGAAGCAAGAAGAGCTAGAAATAAGAACAGGAAATAAGAACAGAGAAAAGATGAAGGAGGATTTTTATGAAGTATGTGGTCATGGTCAGCCATGGGACACTAGCACCGGGGCTTCACAGCGTACTGAAAATGCTGGGAGGTAAAGACCGTGAGGATGTATTGAGTGCAAGCATGGAAGACGGGATGGGAGCGGACGACTTTGTGTTGCGGTTTAATGAGACCATTGCAGGGGTGAAAGATGAGGATGAAATTATCCTGCTGGCAGATATTATCGGAGGTTCGCCTCTGACTAATGCGCTGGATGTGCTGTCACAGAGAGGAATGCTGCGAAAGACAATGGCATTTGGAGGAATGAATCTTCCCATGGCCCTGACAGCGTCGATGATGAAGGATACTTTAGATGAGAAGGGACTTGAGGAATTGCTTTTGACAGAGTCGAGAAATGCCGTGCAGAAGATGGTGCTGGCTCTGGATGAAGATGAGAGTGAGATTTAAGTAATGGAAAACATTCATAAAGGAAAGGTTAAGGAGGAAAAGAAAATGTCAGTTTCGTTTGTTCGTGTAGATGATCGTATGATTCACGGTCAGACCTGTACCCGGTGGGCCTTGGAGTATCCGTGTGATGGCCTGGTGGCGGTAAATGATTTGGCAGCATCAAATTCGGTACTTAAGGCAGCCTATAAAAGTGCATCCGGCAAAAAAACATTTGTCTGGACGATGGAGGAATGGAAGGAGAAATGCCATAAGGTGCTTGCCAGCAAGGATCAGTATTTTCTGATTACCAAAAATCCGGTGGATATGAAGAAGATTCTTGTGGATCAGGGCTTTGATCCAGGCATAAAAACGGTAATTATCGGGCCGTGTAATGACCGTCCCGGAGCAACCAAGCTGGGAAATAATCAGTCTATTACGCAGGAAGAGGCCGAGGCATTGGAGGCAATAATGCAGAAAGGTTTCCAGGTGGAATTTGCTTTGCTGAAAGAGGAAGCGATTGGAAACTGGACAAAGTTCCGCGGACAGTTTGGGTTTTAAACGAGTAAATCAATGAGCTGAGATAAAATGGAAACAAAATAAAAAGGGGGCAGAAAACATGCAGATTAATGTATTTCAGGCAGTTTTACTTGGACTATGCGCATGCTTAGCCAGTATGCCGGGTATGGGTGGAACTTCGTTTGGCAATTACACGCTGGGCCGTCCGTTAGTGGCAGGCTTAGTGGTTGGATTAATTTTAGGTGATGTGCAGACGGGAATTATCGTTGGTGCGGCGATCCAGGTTATTTATATTGCTCTGGTAACGCCCGGAGGGACGGTTTCGGCGGATGTTCGGGCTATCAGCTATATTGGCATTCCCCTGTCGATCTGTGCGATTAGGGGAATGGGGCTGAGCCCGGATTCATCAGCGGCGAAAGACATGGCGGCAGCGCTTGGCGCAGCCGTAGGCACGTTGGGAACAGTATTGTTTTATGGGACGGCAACCGTAAACCTGCTTTGGCAGCACATCGGCTGGAAGGCTGTGGAAAAGGGAGACTTTAAGAAGCTGTATCTGGTGGATATGGGACTGCCATGGATTTCCCATCTGATTTGCTCTTTTATTCCCACGGTGATTATTACCATGGCTGGTTCCAGCATGGTGGATTTAATGAAGGTGTATCTTCCCATGGAAGGCATTGCCATGAAAACTTTATTTACGGTAGGAAGCCTTCTTCCCGCAGTCGGTGTTGCCATTTTATTAAAGCAGGTGATTACAAAAGCAAGTGATTTCCTCACCTTTTTCTTTGGTTTTACCCTGGCTGCATGTATGGGTGTCAACTTAATCGGTGCGGCATTAATCGGCGGATTCTTTGCTGTAATTAATTATAAGATTCAGCTGTTAAAGCTTCGTCCGGCAGTCGCCGGGGCAGGGGCCTATGATGATGAAGAGGAGGATATCTAAGATGAAAAAGCTGACAAAGAAATCACTGAACAAATCTTTTTTATCCTGGTTTTACGGGCACTTAACTTGTTTTTCCCAGGAACATATGCAGACCTTTGGTTATCTCTGTTCGATGATCCCGGTGGTTGAAGAATTATACGATACAAAGGAAGAGCAGAAGGAGGCATTGCAGACCTATTCGGCATTTTTTAACACGGAGCCGCAGATTGGTACGCTGGTTGTCGGTATGACGGCTGGTCTGGAAGAAGCAAAGGCAAACGGGGAGGCCATCGACGGGGAAATGATTAATGGTATTCGAGCCGGTTTGATGGGGCCTTTAGCGGGAATCGGCGACTCACTGATTGTCGGCACATTAATTCCCATTTTGTTGGGAATTGGTCTGGGCCTGTCCGGCAATGGCTCTCCTCTGGGCGCTATCTTTTATATTATTGTATGGAATTTACTGATGTTTTTTGGTATGCGGTTTACTTACTTTAAAGGTTATGAGATGGGTGGAAAAGCGGTGGAAATGCTGGTTGGCGAACAGGCTCAGGCATTGCGTGAATCCATTATTATGATTGGAACCATGGTTATTGGTGCGGTGGCGGCAAGCTGGATTAATATTAGCACATCGTTTGCAATTCCCGGTGTAATTGAGTTGCAGCCTACCTTAGATTCGGTTTATCCCAAACTGCTTTCTGTGGGCACTGTTATTTTCTGCTGGTGGTTGATGACCAAAAAGAAAATATCCCCTACAATGGTAATGCTGTTGTTAGTACTGATTGCGTTTGTTGGTGTTTTACTTGGATTCTTTGATCCGGGATTGTCTTATTAACGTTTGCGGGCCGAAATTGCTTGAGGGGAGTATTTAGAGTTAGTTTTATGGCCTTTGCGAAGGGAAAATTGTTTGAAAGCAGTGGAAGGATAAATAAGGTAATGCATTGGGGGGCGCAGAAATGCGGCTCCCTGGTGCTGATTTTCCGGCTGAAAAAGTATACTTTCAAACCAAAACGCTTAGTGCTATAATATAATCCATATGTTAATTTGATTTTATCATTGCAATAAGAATAAGCAGAGGAATACTATGGAAAGACAAAGACGGTTTCATTTTTTACCTGTACTGGCATCAGGTATGCTTGTAATGCTGGTAGTTGCCGGCGGGGTATTTGGGAAATATCGTGCGCGGGAAGCGGCTGGTGATGCAGAGAGAGGGAGAAAATTCGGGGCGACCTACATGACCATGAATAATCCTTTTTACGAAATTATCGACGATGAACTTCGCAGTGTGATAGAATCACGGGGGGATAAGTTGATTACACGGGACCCGGCATTGAATGTGGAAAAGCAAATCGAGCAGGTGAAGGAGATGATTGAGCGGAAGGTTGAGGCGATTTTTATTAATCCGGTAGACTGGAAGGTGGTCGGATCAGCGCTTGAGGAGGCAGTGCAGGCGGGGATTCCGGTGATTGTGGTGGACAGCGAGGTTTTTGACGCGGAGCTGGCAGCCTGTACGGTGGTTTCCGATAATTATCAGGCAGGGGTGCAGTGCGCACAGCATATGGTTAGGAACTACGATCGTGGCAAAATTTTGCTGTTAACACATGGTGCGGCGAAGTCCGGGCTGGATCGAATTTGCGGGTTTAGGGATGAGATTGCAGAGTATCCGCAGTTTTGTATTTTGGCAGAAGAAGAATGCCTGGGGCAGCTGGAGCTGGCGATGCCCGTAACAGAGAAGCTTTTGGAGGAGTATCCTGAGGCAGATATGATTATGTGTCTGAATGATGTGGCGGCGATGGGGGCGATGGCGGCCTTAAAAGATGCCGGGCTGACGGGAAGATTTGCGGTATATGGGGTTGATGGATCACCGGATGGCAAGTCGATGATTGCTGAGGGAATGATGGCAGCGACAGCGGCACAGTTTCCGCGGAGGATTGGAAGAGAGGCAGCAGAGGCGGCTTATCGGATTCTTGAAGGTGAAGAGGTGGAGCCGGTGATTCGGATAGGAACAGAGTTGATTTCCAGGGATAATCTGGAGGAATATGGGACGGACAGCTGGCAGTAGATGTGTAAGGAGAAGGATGGCAGATTCTGGACAGGGAGGATGGAGGCAGCGATGAGCAGGGAGAGAGCATTTTCCTATTTGCAGCAGGCCACATATCTTTTAAATTTTGGGGTGGTGGTGCTGGTGGCTGGAACGATGGCATACAGTATTTTTGCCATTGTCGGGGCGATGGAGGCGGAGGCATTTTTGAGCTTAATTCAGGTAAGGCCCTGGAAGCCTTGGACAATGCTGTTAATGGCAGTGCTTTGTTATCTTTTTATGGTGTTGTTTAGCTGTATGGGACAGCTTTGGGAAGATAAAAACAGGCTGGTAAAGCGTGCGGCGGTGGTTGCGGAGATTGGATTCTGCATTGCAGCGACGGCAGCAATGAATATGAATTATAATGGGCTTGTTCTTATCGTGGTGGCGGATATGGTGCGGGGGCAGAAGGGAAGCCGGCAAAAGCTGGTGCTGGGAATTGCCCTGGTGGGACTGTATACGCTGGTGAATGATCACTTAATGGGCAGTTTTTTTCACAGGATTTCCTGGGAAACGTTTCTTACCTGTTATTCTGCCAGCACACAGACGTTCTTGCAGAGCCTGCTTAGTGTTCTTGGGTCGCTGAATCTGGTGCTGTTTATCTTGTCTATGGTGATGCTGATTCAGGGAGAATACAGGGAGAGGGAGAGGATTTTGCAGCTGAATCTTCAGCTTGAGGAGGCAAACAGGAAGCTGAAGGAGTTTGCAAAGGAGGCGGAGAAAAACGCAGAGATGCGGGAGAGAAATCGTCTGGCACGGGAAATCCATGATACGCTGGGACATGCATTGACAGGGATTGTGGCAGGGATAGATGCCTGTCTGACGATGATTGACATTTCTTCAGAGACAACGAAGAAGCAGCTGGAGAAGATTGGCGATGTGGCACGGCAGGGAATAACGGATGTGAGACGTTCGGTGAAGAAGCTCAGGCCGGATATGCTGGAGAAGCTGGCACTGGAGGATGCTATTGCCAAAATGCTTAAGGATACGGAGGAAACTTCCGGGGCAGAGATTGTCTTTCATAATTCAGTGAAGCCGTTTTGCTTTCATGAGGATGAAGAGGAGGTTATCTATCGTGTTATCCAGGAGGCGACGACGAATGCCATCCGGCACGGTCATGCAGATGAGATTTGGATTGCGGTTTCAAAGGCGGAACAGTGGCTGACAATCAGGGTTAAGGATAATGGAATAGGATGTGCTACAGTGGAGGAAGGCTTTGGGTTAAAGCATATGCAGGAGAGAATAAACCTTTTGGACGGCTCTTTGCAATATGATGGGAAGGACGGGTTTTGCATCATTGCCCGGATACCGATTCGCTGGGGAGAGGAGTACGAAAATGAAGGATAAAATCAGGATTGTAATTGCTGATGATCAGGAATTAATTCGAGATAGTTTAAAGATTGTATTGTCTGCAAATCTGGATATGGAAGTGATTGACACGGTGGCAGATGGGCGGGAAGTTATCCGCTCAGTGCGGGCGGTAAAGCCGGATGTGATTTTAATGGATATTCGTATGCCGGGGATGGATGGAGTATCCTGCACGCAGATTATTAAAGAGAATTATCCGCAGATAAAAATTATTATCCTTACTACCTTCGATGATGACGAGTATGTGTATAATGCCTTAAAGTACGGTGCAAGCGGCTATCTGCTTAAGGGAGTTTCCATGGCGGAGCTGGCTTCAGCTATCCGCACAGTTTATGGGGGAAAGGCGATGATCAACCCGGATATTGCCGTTAAGGTGGTGCGTCTGTTTTCTCAGATGGCAAAGGGGAATTATACAATAGAGGTGGATGACAGAAATATGGATGCTCTGGGGAAAACGGAGTGGAAGGTAATTCAACAGGTGGGGTTTGGGCGCTCCAACAAAGAAATTGCCGCAGCACTTAAGCTTTCTGAAGGAACAGTACGCAATTGTCTCAGTTCTGTGTTAAGTAAACTGGATCTCAGGGACAGAACTCAGCTTGCGATATGGGCAGTGCAGACAGGGGTGACAACGCGCAGGCTGGAAGAAGATGGGGTCTGAGTGCGGGGCGCAGGATGGAGGAAAGGATGAGAAAGAGTGCAGAAAAAATAGTTTGGATTCCGGTAGCAGCAGTACTTTTTTTGCTTGTGTTGATCGGAGGTGTTTTGGCAGTTGTTTTCCATCGTCAGAGCGGAAAACATGTACTGCATTTTGGAATGATTGCCGGAAGCTGCTGGGATGTTCCCACGGGGAACTGTTATGAGGTTGTGGATGCGGCGATTGCCCGGTTTGAAGAAAAGCATCCTGGAGTTAAGGTAGAGTATGTCAGCGGAATTATAAAGGAAGATTATATGGAATGGCTGGCTGAGCAGATTCTTTTGGGCAAGGAGCCAGATGTGTTTATGATTCCTCCAGGGGAGTTGGATATGCTTGCCTCTTTGGGGGTGTTAAGGGATCTGGAAGCACTGATGAAAAAGGATTTTGATTTTCAAATGGAAGACTATTATGCCGGAGCCTATGCTTATGGAAATATTCGTCAGGTGCAGTATGCCCTTCCCTATGAAAGTGTACCTACCCTGATGTTTGTCAATAAGACACTGTTAGAGCGGGAGGGGATTCCCATGCCGGAGGATAACTGGACTTGGGAAGATTTTCTTTTCCTGTGCCGCAGGGTGACGAAGGATACCGACGGCGATGGGGTGATTGATCAGTTTGGCTGCTTTGATTATGGATGGCGGGAGGCAGTTTGTGCGAATGGCGTACAATTATTTGCAAAGGATGGGGCATCGTCCTGCTTTTCTGATGCCAGAGTGGAGGCGGCAGTGAAGTTTGTCCGGGAGTTGCATCGGGTTAATGAGGGATTTACGGTTACTTCCAGAGAGTTTGACGCAGGAAAGGTAGCCTTTCGCCCCTTTGCTTTTTCAGAGTACCGGACATATAAGCCCTATCCGTGGAGGATTAAAAAGTACTCTGATTTTGAATGGGATTGTGTCAAGCTTCCTGTGGGACCAGATGGCAGGGGAGAGTCCGAACTTAGCACATTATTGATGGGAATGAGCAGCCGAAGCAGACAGGAGGATATGGCTTGGGAGCTGATGAAGGAATTATGCTATGCTAAAGAAACACAGATGCATCTGCTGAAGGCTTCGCAGGGGATGCCGGTAATTCGGTCAGCAGCAGAGTCACCCCTGCTTTACCAGGTACTGGGCAATGATATTCCAGGCAATGCGCATATGGATGTGAGAGTGATTCAGGAAGTGATGGAGGAGGCAGTGGAAGCTCCTAATTTCCGTTGGTATGCTTCGGCAATGCGCCTGGCAGAGGGAGAAATCAGCCAGATTATTAATGGTGATGTGTCCGTGGACAGCGGACTATTAAAGCTGCAGAGGGAGGTAAACGGATGGATAAGAAAGTAGCGGGGATAATTTTCAGTGATATTGATGGAACATTGTTAAACAGCAGTCACCATATCGGTGCATGTACCAGAAGGAAAGTTCTTGCGCTGGATCAGAGGGGGATTCCCTTTATTTTGGTTTCTGCGCGTATGCCGGATGGTGTTTATCTGGTGCAGAAAGAGCTAGGAACAAGAAGACCTGTAATTTGCTACAGCGGGGGTTTGGTTCTGGATGAAGAGGGGAAGGCATTGTACAGCTGCAGGATGGAACTTGCACTGGCCGGGGCGGCAGAGCAGTTAATAAAAAAGGAATATCCGAATATCTGTTGTAATATTTACGGCGGAAACCAATGGGTGGTTAAGGATGATCAGAATCCATGGGTAATTCGGGAAGAAACCATTACCAGGAGTAAGGCTGTGGTTGGGGATGTTCAAAGTGTGTTTGCCGGGGATGGGGGAGTGCATAAGCTTCTTTTAATGGGAGAGGTGGAAGAAATCGCTCAGGCAGAAAAAGAATTGAAGAGGGAGTTTCCTGAACTTTCTGTTTTGCGCTCGAATCAGAATTATCTGGAAATTATGGATGGAAAGGTAAATAAAGCCCAGGGTGTACATGTGTTATGCCAGTATTATGGAATCCCCAAAGAGGAGGCAGCGGCTTTTGGGGATGGGGAAAATGATCTGGATATGCTTTTAGCTGTAAAATACGGTTATGTGATGGCAAACGCTCTGCCTCGTGTGCGGGAAAAAGTTGGAAGAGTCACAAAGAGTAATGATGAGGAGGGGATTTATGCGGTAATTCAGGAGTGGTGAAGCAGTGTGAGCGCGGATGATAAATTCATTAAATCCGTTGTTGGTTGATGATATAATGAAGAAAAAATGAATGCTGCAGGGAAGGGAAGTTATCTTGGAAAAGACGATGGTCAGAAAACATTATTATTTCGATGGGAGAGTGCAGGGGGTCGGATTTCGCTATAAGGCGATGTATTTAGCCAGACGTATGGATTTGACAGGATGGGTAAAGAATTTGTATGACGGGCGTGTGGAGATGGAGATACAGGGGGAGCCGATGGCAATTTATACATTGATCTCCCGGCTGCAGGAAGATGCGTTTATTTCCATTACAGACCTTGAAGAGAGAGATGCCGAGGTGGTTTTGGAGAGGACGTTTAAGGTGACTGGGTAAAAGGGTAGCTGCACGGATGGTTAGTTTGAAAAACCATCTGTGCAGCTACCCTTATCGTTCAGGTTTATTCCCCAAATACAGCCTTATAATCTGCCTGGAATTTTTCAATTCCCTGGTCAGTTAACGGGTGCTTGGTCATCTGCTCTAATACCTTATAAGGTACGGTGGCAATATCTGCTCCCGCCTTTGCGCAGTCGATAACATGGATCGGGTTGCGGATACTGGCAGCAATAATCTGTGTTTCAATCTGATGAACGGAGAAAATTTCTGCAATTTCATTGATTAAATCGATACCCGGCATGGAAATATCGTCCAGACGGCCCAGGAAAGGCGATACATAGGTTGCGCCTGCCCGTGCAGCCAAAAGTGCCTGTGCAGCGGTAAATACCAAGGTAACGTTTGTTTTAACCCCTTCTGCGGTTAAGACCTTAACAGCTTTTAAGCCCTCTACGGTCATTGGAATCTTAACAACCATATTTGGATGAATCGCAGCGATTTCACGGCCTTCTTTAATCATGCCTTCTGCGTCTGTAGTCGTTGCCTTTACTTCTCCGCTGATTGCACCATCGACGATAGAGGTAATTTCCTTGATTACCTCGCCAAAGTCACGGCCTTCTTTTGCAATCAGGGAAGGGTTGGTGGTGACGCCGCAGATAATCCCCATATCGTTTGCTTTTCTAATGTCCTCAACGTTTGCTGTGTCAACAAAAAATCTCATG
>CAJUDX010000029.1:10202-37874 GCA_910584785.1 uncultured Lachnospiraceae bacterium
ATCGTTTGCTTTTCTAATGTCCTCAACGTTTGCTGTGTCAACAAAAAATCTCATGATTTCCTCCATTCTATGTATAAAAAATAATGATTGACAACTGTATCATACCTGCTTAGCCAGGATAAGTCAAGCGTGTTTCTTGACCTGTTTTCTTTACTTGTAATTTAGGCAAGTCCTCTTACCGCTGCAATCTGCGCTTCATCCAGGTTAAGGATATCGCTGTTGTCCATAGAAGTGTTGGAATCTTCAATCAGGATCATCTTGGTATCCTTCTGGGTAATGGTGTTGTGCCAGAGGGTAGCCGGGATATTGTAAACCTTATCCTTTTCCATCTTAACTGCGCTAAATTCCAACCCATTTTCGGTTTCGTTGGCATAAACCAGAGTGCAGGCGCCTTCAACCAGGACAAACAGTTCGTCGGTTAAGTTATGCCGCTCCAGGCAGTCAATGCCCGTAACGTCATTTGCCGGCTTCCAGTTTTTAATTCCTACCGTCCATTTTTCATTCTCGAATACTCTCTGCATTCCTTCGCCGGTGAACGCATAATTTAAAATTGTCATCTTCGTTTCCCCCATGTTTAGAATTACTTAAGCAGCTCTTTCGCTTTTACTGCAATATTCTCTGCGGTCAGTCCGTATTGTTCAAATAACTGTTCCGGCTTTCCTGACTTGCCAAACTTGTCCTGAATGCCAACCATGGCAAACTTTGCACCGTTTTCGCCGGCAAGAACTTCGGCAACGGCGCTTCCCAGACCGCCGAGCACGGAATGTTCCTCTGCGGTAACGATGGCCTTGCAGGTCTTGTTCATCTTTAAGATAATATCCTTATCGATGGGCTTAATGGTGTGCATATTGACCACGGCTGTGCTGATACCCTCGGCTTCTAATGCCTTTGCCGCTTCTAATGCCTTGGGAATCATCAGTCCGCAGGAAATGAGGCAGACATCGGTTCCCTCCTTCATTACGTTGGCCTTGCCGGGAACAAACGGGGTATCTTCAGTCGTCACATCCTCGCAGACCGGACGTGCCACGCGGATATAGACCGGACCGTCAATCTCTGCTGCTGCCATCACTGCTTTTTCAGTTTCTGCCGGATCGCAGGGAACAAAGATGGTCATGTGCGGAAGAGAGCGCATCAGGGCAATATCTTCAATCGACTGGTGGCTTCCGCCGTCCTCGCCTACACTAAGTCCCGAATGGGAAAAACCAAACTTAACATTGCAGTTGGTATAGCAAATCGAGTTGCGCACCTGCTCAAATGCACGTCCTGCACCAAACAGGGCAAAGGTGCTGATATACGGAATAAATCCGGTGTGGGCAAATCCTGCTGCCGCACACGTCATATTTGCCTCTGCAATTCCCATATTAAAATGGCGCTCCGGGAATTTCTCTTTAAATAAACAGGTCTGTGTAGCATGTGCCAGGTCGGCGTCTAAAACTACAACCTTATCGTTCTTCTCACCTAATTTTGCCAGGGCTTCCCCATAAGCAACGCGCAATGATTTTCCCATCTTACTCCACCTCCTGCTCGCTTAATGCCTTTTCAAACTGTTCCTTGTTCATCGGGCTGCCGTGCCATCCGAACTGGTTCTCCATAAAGGAAACGCCCTTGCCCTTAACGGTATTGCAGCAGATAAATTTAGGCTTTCCTTCTACCGGAGCCTTCAGTGCCTTAATAATGGCGTCGATATCGTGACCGTCAACCTCAAAGCACTCAAATCCAAATGCATCAAACTTCTTTACAATATTTCCAAGGCTCATAACCTCATCGTTGCTTCCGTCGATCTGCAAACCATTGTGATCCAGCATAAAGACCAAATTATCCAGCTTATAATGTGCGGCTGCCATCGCTGCCTCCCATACAAGCCCTTCCTGGCACTCGCCGTCGCCCAGTACTGCATAAACTTTATAATCAGCCTTGGCATGCTTTGCTGCCATGGCAAGTCCTAATGCCAGGGAAGCGCCCTGTCCTAAGGAACCTGTATTCATATCAACGCCCGGTGTCTTGCAGCAGTCCGGATGCCCCTGTAAATGGCTGTCAATCTGACGCAGCCCTGCTAAATCCTCTTTGGGGAAATATCCCAAATCAGCCAGGATTGCATACAGGGTGGGGCAGGCATGGCCCTTGCTTAAAACGAAGCGGTCGCGGTTTGGATCTTTGGGATTCTTCGGATCAACTTTCATCACTTCATAGTAAAGTGCCATCAGCATTTCCACACAGGACAGGGAGCCGCCCGGATGTCCCGACTGGCAGGCAAAAAGCATTTTTAAAATCTCAGCCCGCAGTTCTTTTGCTTTCTTGTCATACTGCATAATGTTTCCTCCTCATCAATTTGATGTACTATTGGAATTACTTGTTTCAATGATAAATCATACCCCTGCTTGGGAATAATTGCAAGTGGTTTTCCTTGCTTCTTTACTGTATCTGTTTATCTTTTTTGTATCTGCTTTTTGTCCCGCAGCCTTTGCCGCTACCCGGTTGGCTGCCTGTATGTGCAGGAGCAGTTATTTTTAACCCTTTACTGCACCTGCTGTCAGACCTTCAACCAGACGTTTCTGGGCAAAAAAGAACATAATGCACACCGGGATAATAGTGATAATGCCTCCGGCAGTTAAAAGATCCCACTGTACGCCCAGCTGTCCGATTAAGCTCTTTAAGGCTACCGGAATCGTCCGGCTGGCGGTGTTGGTAAACATCATGGCAAAGGTGTATTCATTCCACGACTGCATAAAGATGTATACACCCGTTGCAACTAAGGACGGTCCGAGAATCGGAAGGATGATGCGGATAAAGGCCGAGCCGCGGTTGCAGCCGTCCACTAATGCCGCTTCTTCTAAGGACATCGGAAGGTCGTTTAAAAATCCTAAAAGCAGCCACACCGAGAACGGAATCGTAAAGGTCGTGTAGGACAGGATTAACGAAGCCGGCGTGTAGAGCAGTCCCATCTTCCGCATAATCGAGTACAGGGGAATCAGCAGAAGTACGGTCGGGAACATATTGTTGCATAAGAAAATACTCATTAACAACTTTCTTCCCACGAACTGGTAGCGGGAGAAGGCATAGGCCGCCAGGGTAGATGCAGTCAGTGCAACTACGGTTGTCAGGGAAGCGACAATAAAACTGTTTTTCATCGCCGTTAAAAAGTCCACCGTCGTCGTGAAAAGCTTGGCGTAGGCTTCAAAGGTGATATGCTTTGGCCAGTAGGTGACAACCGCCCCATACAGTTCATCTTCCGGTTTTACCGAAGTGACAAAGGTCCAGTAAAAGGGAAAGAGGATAAACACCATCAGGAGAACAAGCGGAAGATAGACAAGTAAAATACGTTTTATACCGGTTTGGTTTTTCATCCGTTTAACCCTCCTCTTTAAAATTCATCCGCAGATACGGGATGGCAACAACCAAAAGGCAGAGCGC
Source organism: uncultured Lachnospiraceae bacterium (assembly GCA_910584785.1). Classification (GTDB taxonomy): domain Bacteria; phylum Bacillota; class Clostridia; order Lachnospirales; family Lachnospiraceae; genus Caccovicinus. The sequence continues at coordinate 13,614 of CAJUDX010000029.1, forward strand.
CAGAATCAAAGCCATCGCCGAGGCATAGCCCAGATCCAGGGCATTACCCTTTTGGTAAACATATACGCTCATGGTCAGTGTTCCAAAACGTCCTTCGGTCATGTTAAAGATTACATCCACCGAGTTAGCTACCCAGATAACACGAAGCAGAGCAGTAACAAAAATGGTATTTTTAATCGAAGGAATTGTTATGTAGGCCAACTTTTGTATCGCTGTAGCTCCGTCAATATCCGCTGCCTCGTACATATCCGTGGACACGCCCTGGAGGGCAGCTAAAAGCATCAGGGCAAAGAATGGGATTCCCTGCCAGATAATGGTTAAGATAACACTGGGAAAGGCTGTTCCGTCCTGCGAGAGGAAGGGAAGCTTATCCGAAATCAGGTGAAGCTTCATCAGGATATCATTTAAAACACCCTGGTTGCCGTCGTAAATCCAGCGCCACATTAAGCCGATTAAAACGCCGGGAGTTACCCACGGAATCATGCTGATGGCACGGATGGCGCCGCGGCCTTTAAATTCCTGGTTTAAAAGGATAGCAAGAATAAAACCAAAGAGGAACTGGAAGCCTACGCCTGCCACAACCCAGATAATGGTTTTAAAGAAGGAAGACTGAAACTTGCTGTCGCCGAAAGCCTCAATGTAGTTGGCTACGCCGTTAAAGGCAATTTCCTTGGGCCGACGAAGGTCGTAGTTTTGGAAGCTCATGATAATCGCATTCGCTACGGGAACAAAAACCACACAGAGGATAATGAATACCGCCGGAGCAACCAACAGGTATGGCCATATCGACCGTTTTTTTACCATTAGAAAATTTCCCCCTTTCAGTTTGATGGAGCTGCAGATTTTGCAGCTCCAGGTTGTAAACGTTTATGATAATAACATGTATAAATCTGTGCACGCCAAACGAAGCTAATTTCTTAAGCCTAATGTTTATTCATACAAAGCATCCTGCAGGGTCTGCATCGCCGCTTCTGCGGTAAGGCTGCCGCCTAACGCCTGAGCTACGGTTTCTGGCCAGGTGGTGGAAATCCACTCGGTTGTGGTATCGAGGATCGGAAGGATGCCTGCATAAGGCTGTCCGTCGATCGAAGCCTTCATAAAGCGGTTATTCTGGAAGAAATCGCCTTCCTGTACGGTCTTGCTTACCGGAACGTTTCCGGTGCCTTCACACCACATCTTTTGCCCTTCACCGGTTGCAAGGTAGGAAACCCATTCAAAAGCAGCTTCCTTATTCTGGCAGGATTCAAAGATAACGGTTTCGGTATCGCCCATGGATGTCCACTGACCCTTGCCGGCAGGGAACGGGAATGCGGATACATCTTCGCCGAAAGTTGCTTCCATATCTGCGGAAGAACCAGTGTGGTGAATGGTCATGGCAGTTAAGCCGGACTTAAAGTTTGCAATAATTTCATTAAAGCCGTCGCCTGCTGCGGTTGGAGGAACAAAGCCCTTGGTATAGATGTCGATAAAGTCCTGCATACCCTGTACGGATTCTGCTGTGGTCATATCCTCAAAGCTGCCGCCGCGTCCGTAAACAAAGCTTCCCCATGGCTCCTGTCCGCCCTTGGCACCACGCATACCAAAGCCGTAAACATCGGTCTTGCCGTCGCCGTCTTTATCCATCGTACATTTTTCAATGGCAGTTAAGAACTCGTCATAGGTTGTGGGAACTTCCACACCGGCTTCTTCAAAGATAGAAGGACGGTAGTAAACATATAATACCTGTACATTCCACGGCATAACATAAATCTCATCGGTGCCGCTTGCCTGACGCATAACATCGTACATGTTTTCGTCAATATCGTCTTTATCTGCCCAGGCATCAATCATCGGAGTTAAGTCCGCTAAAAGATCGTTATTAACAAATAATGGGGTGGAGGTCAGCTTCCAGGTCGCACAGTCCACATCGCCGCCGCCCATCTTGGCATTAAATAAGTTTTCGGAGTAAGCGCCGCCGTCCCAGGGAGCTTCCTCGCCGACTACGGTAATTCCCTTGCCGTTTTCAGCGTTAAACTTGGCAATAATCTCCTGCATTAATGCGGAATAATCGGTGTTGTCTGCCCAGTACTGGAACTTAATCGTAACCGCATCGCCGGACGGGGCAGAAGCGTCCTCTTTTGCCTCGGTTGCTGTGGTTTCCCCGCCGTCTGCCGGTGCCGCTGTCGTTTCTGTATTATCGGCTGACGCTGCTGTGGTCGGTGCAGAGCTTCCTCCGCCGCAGGCAGTAAGAGCGCCGGCACAGGTAAGTGCTGCCAGAGTAACAGCTGCGGTTTTCTTTGCTAACAAACGTTTTTTCATGTCTTTTCCTCCATTTTTCTAATTTTTAAATCATCTAAGGTTTCCCATAGATGCCGCTCGGCAAGGAACTTTGCTTCCATAACATTGCCGGTGGCGATAGCGTTGCAGATGCCGGAATGGCTTCTTTTTGCCCGCTTAAAGCTTTCCAGGTTATCGTGGGTGCCCACATGGCTCCGCCGGATGGACTCAATGATAATCGGTACGACACGGATCAGGACTTCATTATGACTGCATTCGGCGACAGTTGTGTGAAACTGTACATCCATCTCCGCTGTTTCTGCGCTGTTTACCTGAAGCTTATCCATCTCTGCAACAAGGCGCTTCAGATTGCTGATGTCCTGGGGGGTGGCACGCTGAACGGCCAGGCCGGCAATCTGAGGTTCAATCAGCATACGGGTTTCAAAAAGATTATGGATCAGATTTTCCTGATTGGTAAAATGCAGGCCCAGAGGATCTTCACCGATTCCCGTCCCGGCACTGACGAAGGTTCCGCTTCCCTGGCGGATAACCACGACATTCTCTGCCCGGAGAAACTTCATCGCTTCCCGCAGGGTAGACCGGCTTACGCTGAATAGTTTGGCCAATTCATTCTCCGTGGGAAGACGGTCGCCAGGCTTCATGCCCCGCTTAATGATCATCATCTTAACCTTCTGTGCCGTTGCCATGGGGAGCACATCGGCAGGCTGTTGTAATGTTACTGTACTGCGCATGAAAAACCTCCTTGAAATAACATAGACAAAAGCCGAACAAAGGGGAAGAATCGTCAAAATGCATGATTTACCCCGGTTTAACAATGAATTATTGGTCAAATTGTTTTTGTAACTGGTTTTATCTTAGCACAACGTATGATGTTTGTAAATAGGTTTTTACCATTTTTTTCGATATAATTTTCATTTTTTTTACAGTTATCGTGGAAAATGCTGGATTTTCTAAGGATTAAGAGGAAAATTCATCTGATGAATTGAAAGATATTTGTACCAATTGGTATGCCGGTTTTTATTGACGGGAAAAGAAAAGGGGTTTTATAATTTTCCTAACAACACAGACGAGGAGGAAGAATATGGAAAACATAAAGATTGGCTGCCAGACCTATCCGTGGAAGATGAACCAGAAACAATTTGCGGGGGATGTGCCCCACATGGTAAAGACGGCAGCCCATGCGGGTTTTCAGGGACTTGAGGCGGAAATTGGAATGCTGGGCGGGTATTTTGAAAAGCCGGAGATGACCAGGGGGATTTTAGAGAAGCATGGAATACAGCTTGCGGCCCTGGTTCTGCATCAGCCGTGGGAAGGCGAAGCGGAAAGTAAGGAAGAGGAAGAACTGACCAGAAAGGCTATTTCTTTTTTGAAATTTTTTCCGTTTGCAAAGCTGATGGTTTCACATCATGCAGGAACAAAAAGCCGGGAAGAAGGAAAAGCACTGCAAAAAAGGAGAGAAAACCTGCTTTCCTGTATGAACCAGGTTGCAGCAAGGGCAGGGGAAGCTGGGATTGTTACCTGTTATCATCCGAACTCGGCAAAAAACTCTCTGTTTCGAAATAAAGAAGATTATCAGGTGTTGTTTGCGATGCTGGAAAGAACGGATGTGGGGTATGCGCCGGATATTGGACATATTGTGAATGGAGGCATGGATGCGCTGGAGATTTTGAAGGCGGCAAGGGGGAAGATCCGGCATGTACATTTTAAGGACAGGAAAGCGGATGGAGACTGGGCGGTGATGGGCGAAGGGGAGATTGATTATCCTGGCATTGTGCGGTACTTGGAGGAAACAGGGTATGGGGGATGGATTATGGTGGAAGATGAGTCGCCGCTGGCTGAGAAAGATTCGGATGGAGTGGTGAGAATGGACGGAGAGTATATGAAGAGATTTTTGCTTTAAGGAGAAAAAGGAGAATATCATGAAAAAATATACGGTTGCTATTATGGGATTAGGGGTTCGTGGGAGGATTCATGTACATGGACTTTTAGGGAACCCGGAGAGATTTTTGCTTGTTGGATTGTGTGATATTGACCAGGGAGCGATGGATAAGGTGGTTCAGGAGTTTCATCTTGAGGATGTGCCGCAGTTTTTGGATGTGGAGGAGATGTTAGAAACCGTTCGACCGGAAGTTTTTGTATTTGTGACCTATCCTGATATGCGCCTGAATATGATTGAATTGGGGATTAAGTATGGGGTGAAGGCGGTTTCGCTGGAAAAGCCGATGGCAGAATCCCTGCAGGAGGCAAAGAAGATGGTTGATCTTTGCCGGGAGCATAGAATAAAAGCAGTGGTCTGTCACCAGCAAAAGTATTTGTCACAGTTTCAGCGGATGAAGGAGGAGATTGACGCGGGCGTGATTGGGAATATCCGCAAGATTCATGTGGAAACACAGGCGTGGTTTTCGCAGCTGGGGACGCATTATGTGGATTACACGCTTTGGATTAATCATGGATACCGGGCAAAGTGGGTGGCAGGGCATATTCATGGACCGGCAACCTTGGTGGACTCGCATCCGGCGCCGGACTATCTTCTGGGGACGATGGAACTGGAAAATGGGGTAAGGGCCTATATCGAGTGCGGTTATCTGAGCGAGGCGCATAATCCGCCGGAGTTTTCCAGCAGTGATAACCGGCTGACTGTTTATGGGACAGACGGCTATATGTATGCGGAAACGGACGGGTTCTGGGGGGCCTGTACGAAAGAAACGGATGGCAGGTTTGTGACGGGGAAGGACCCAGGGTGGAGAAACCATCAGCAAGTGCCAATTCAGACGCCGTATTATACGGAATTTTATGACTGGCTGGAAGATGATAAGAAGGTACATTCCTGCAATATCGAGACAGCTTACCACGGGTTTGAGATTTTGGAGGGAATGTGCATCAGTGCATTGGACAATGTGCGTGTGGATCTTCCAATTACGGACTTAACTTATAGGCCAGTGCTGGAAAGGATGAAGAAGGAACTGCCGCCGTGCGGGACGACACTTCGCAAGCTGTATGACGGGAAAACGCCCAGGAAAGAGAGGGATTGACTGGCGTGTCCTGCATCATTATAAAAACCAATCGGAAGGTTAATTAAGGGCTTGCTCCAGTCAGGTGGGGCGTAAGTCTCACCTGACTGGGGCAAGCCCCATCTGACAAGCCGCAACAGCAGCACAGGGATATATATTGTGTTATTTTGCGAAATGTGGATGTATCCGCATATTAACTGCGAAGCTTAAATTTCTGTACAGACTCTTTTAACTCCTGGGCCTGGCTGTGCAGTTCTTCAGCGGAGGCTGCGGATTTTTCTGCAGTGGAAGCGTTAGTCTGTACAACATTGGAAATCTGTTCCATGCCCTCGGTCAGCTGGCGCAGCATTTCTGCCTGCTGTATAGCGGAGTCAGCGATGCGCTCAATCAGTTCTGTGGACTGCTGTGCCCCGGCAACACCTGTAGCAAGGCTCTGGGTGGTGTCATTTGAGAGGGCTGTTCCGTGCTCGACCAGTTTCAGGGAGGATTCGATCAGTTTGGTGATATCCTGCGCAGCGACAGAACTTTTATTGGCAAGGCTCTGAACTTCATCGGCAACTACGGCAAAGCCTTTTCCGGCAGAGCCGGCACGCGCAGCTTCGACAGCAGCATTTAAGGCAAGGATATTGGTCTGGAAAGAAATATCCTCGATAATCTTAATAATTCCGCTAATCTGCCGTGAAGATTTGGAGATATCTTCCATCGCCTGAGTTAAGTCTTTCATCTTCTGATTGCAGGCAGTCAGCTGGGCTGCAGCATCGGTGGAGCATTTTCTGGCATTTCCGGCGTCCTCAGAGGTGCGGTTGACCTGGCTGGATAGGGACTGGATGCTGGAGGATAATTCTTCGACAGCAGAAGCCTGCTCGACTGCACCGTGGGAAAGTACCTGGGCGTCGGTTGCCATCTTTTCTGCTTCCTCGGAAACCTCTGCTGCTGTCCGGTTAATCTGGGAAAGCGCAGCATTTAAGGCATCTAAAATCCGGCGCATGGCATTTTGGATGGGCAGAAATTCTCCACGGTAGTTCTGGTCAATGGATAAGTCCATTTTTCCATCTGCCATCTGAGCAAGTTTGGCGTCGATATCGTTAATGTATTTTTTCAGTTCCCGTTTGGTTTCGTGAATGGATTCTACCAGCATACCGATTTCGGAAGTATCGGATTTTAATGAAAAGCTGGCAGACAAATTGCCCTGGGAAATTTCACTCATCTGCTCTTTAACGCCGATGATGGGGTTTAGGATACGTTTTTTGGTAATGGTATTAATTATCAGCTGAAGGACAGCAACGACAAGAACAGAGAGGACGATAAGCACCTGGATAATGGTGGAACGCAGGGACAGGGAGTCGACCTCGGCTTTGGTTCTGGCATCCAGGGCGGATAAAAACTGTTCCTTGATGGAATTAATCTGGGCAATGGAGGTATTATAATCTGTTCCATAGACGTAATTAAGGGCCTCCTCCATGTGTCCGGACTGGACGTTTTTCATTGCCTCATCTTCTAAGGGAACCAGGTTATTGGAAATGGAGGACATATTGTCAATCATACTCTGTTCACTGGCGGTAATGCCGATTTCCTGCATGGCAGTAACGCCGATGTCACGGTTTTTTAAATAATTGACTTCATTCCAGTAATTGTCATAATGCTCCTGGTTTCCCGTGGAGGCATAGGCCCGAACCTCGTTCGTTAAGTAGGCAGATCCGTTCATAAAACGGTTGGCATTGTACGTCAGGTTAAAACGGTCTTCATTCGCTGTGTTTAATTCGCGGTTGACATTGCCTGCGATAAATAAAAGAATCACCATAAATAAAAGTGACAGAATAGAAAGCCCGTTTAATATAAGGATAAGTTTGGATTGGTTCATTGCTTTTTTCATTATTGGCTATTGCTCCTTCCCTTTGATGGGTATTTTTATCCTTCTCTATGAGTTTTACGATAGTGTATTCAAACATTTATTCCCGCCATCTGCACGCTCCACTTTGCGGGGGATTGGCTCTTATTCTGTCAGCGCAGACCACTACGCTTCCTTCATTTGAGTCAAATCCCCACAAATTTTAACGCACAGCTGACAGAAAGCAATGTTCAAACACGCTCTAAGGGTAGAAATAAGAATACCTTTGGTAATTTTACCATAACTCGATCCTGATTTCAATGATTTTATAGTAAACCTCCATGCGCCCACAAATGACCGTACCACCATAAATAAACGTCTGCTGGGCGCACTTGGAATACCTGAACTTAGACCGCCTAATCGGCGGTGAACTTTAATAGTAATTTTGGCTGATTACTGTAAACGTGTCAGCGCACTGGCTCTTGTATTTTCAGGGAAAAGGCTTTACAATAGCAGAGAAAAATAATATAGAATAAAAGAATAAAAAGCAGGAGGAATATTAACGGATGAAAGTATTGATGCTGAATGGAAGTCCGCACATGGAGGGAAATACGGCAATTGCCCTGCACGAGATGGAGAAGGTGTTTGCCGCAGAAGGTGTGGAAACAAAGATTGTTCAGGTGGGAAGCCAGGCGGTGCGGGGATGTATTGCCTGCGGTTCCTGTATGGAGAAGGGCAGATGCGTTTTTGACGATTTGGTCAATGAAACAGCGCCGGAATTTGAAGCCTGTGATGGTCTGGTGATAGCAAGCCCGGTTTATTATGCGTCGGCAAATGCGACACTGGTTGCGTTTTTGGATCGGCTGTTTTACAGCACACATTTTGATAAGAGCATGAAGGTGGGTGCAAGTGTGGTTGCTGCCAGAAGAGGGGGTTTAAGTGCTGCGTTTGATGAATTGAATAAGTTTTTTACCGTTTCCAATATGCCGGTTGCGCCAAGCCAGTACTGGAACAGTATTCATGGAAGGGCGCAGGGGGAGGCAAGCCAGGACGCAGAAGGCCTGCAGACGATGCGGACATTGGCGAGGAATATGACCTTTTTAATGAAGAGCATTGCCCTGGGGAAGGATAAGTATGGTCTGCCAGAGAGGGAAGCAGCACAGAGGACGAGTTTTATTCGATAGGAGCTGGGTGTTTTGTGAAATCGGCAGTACTGTTTCTTATGGATTGTGGTTGGTCGGTACATGGGGGACGGTGCTGCTGAGTGTGGGGCGGTATCAGAGGAAGAGGGAGAAAGTGGAAAACAATCAGGAAGAAATGAAAAACAATCAAGAAAGAGTGGAAAACAACCAGGAAGAAATGAAAAACAATCAAGAAAGAGTGGAAAACAATCAGGAAAAAACGGCTTTTGGATGTCAGCGGGAGCTGGAAAGCTTAAGGATAGAGTATCAGAATCAGTTTGACCGGAGCAATAAGCTGGATAATAAGGTATATATTGCCATTACATTCTGCGGCTTTTTATTTGTGTTTATTACAGGGCTGTTCAGTGGGATTTCTAAGATAAGCCGACCGGAAAACGGCGTTCAGACCGTACTTACCGCAGGTTATATTTTAATCTGTATTGCTGTGATGGTGTCCTATGTCTACGTTCTGATTTTTTTTATGCGCCTGCTTCAGCCCGAACAAATTATCCGCATGGACCCAGAAAAGCTTGAGAAGGCTGAACTTGGACAGATGGAGGATGCACAAGCCTGTCAGACCCTTATTCTTTTGTATCGGAAAGTCATTAATGAAAATTTAAACAAGCTGAAACTGCGCTGTGATGAATTTACCAAGGGGCTGAGGTTCATTGTGCCGACTGTTCTTCTGGCATTTGGCGCTTATGCGTTTCAGCTTGTGCTTTCCATGGCTTAGGGATACAAAAAAGATACATACCGGTGCTATATTGAATCCATCAAAAAACCGATACCAAAGAGGCGAAATGGGAAAGGTGAGAGAAGTAAGTCAGGAGAGGCAAGATGAAACGTAAAGTGCTGATTGTGGAGGATGACAGCCTGCTGGCAGAGGCGGCAGGCGATTATTTTACCAGTAAGGGCTGGGAAGCAGAAACGGAGAAAGACGGGGCACGGGTGCTAGATGTTCTTCGTAAGAAAAGCTTTCATTTGATTTTGCTGGATGTGATGCTTCCGGGGATGGATGGTTTTGGGGTGTGCCGGGAAATTCGGAAATTTTGTGATGTGCCCGTGATCTTTATTACTGCCCGTGTTTTGGAGGAGGATGTGTTAAACGGATATTCTCTGGGAGCAGATGACTATGTGACAAAACCCTTTTCCCTTCCGGTACTGTATGCAAAAGCTATGGCATTGACCGGGAGGGTGCAGAAAGATCCGGTTTTTCTGGAGGCGGGAGATCTGAAAGCTGATCTGCACCACCATAAGGTGATATGTTCTGGAAAAGTGCTTTCTCTGCCGCCGAAGGAATATGCGATGCTGCTGTTTTTTATGCAGAATCCCGGTCGTGTCTACAGCCGTGAACAGTTGTTAATTCGTTTCTGGGGCTGGGATTTTGACGGGAATGAGCGGGTAGTGGATAATCATATTAAAAAACTCAGGAAAGCCATGGGTGTTTGCGGCTGTTCCATTCAGACGGTACCAAAGTCAGGTTATCGGTTGGAGATACTGTAAATTGGACAAGGCATAGTCTTGAAAGTGTTGGAACTTTGTATTTTGGCAAGGCTGACACTGCAGGTTCAGGCGTGCTTTTTGGTCAGAATGGAGGAGATCATGAGAAGAAAAAAGAAGAGGTTTTGGAAACCGACAGCGGCAGGCTTTGCGGTGATGTATCTGGCGACAATGGGACTGGCGACAGGACTGGTGAAAGAGAGATTTGTTCAGGAGGACGAACTGCGTTTGGAAAGTGCAGCTTCGGCGATTCTTGACCGGGCAGGTGAAAAAGAATTTTCTATGGAACAGGAAATGACAGACGAACAGGAAATTTTAGACGGGCAAAAATCGCTTCAGGAGCAGGAAGATTCTGACCGGCAGGAGGATGCATGGAGCAGGGAGAAACGGAAGAGCTTTTATCAGGATTTGGCGAACAATTCTTTTTGGCGGGTGAACAGCGAATATATGCAGATTTCCATTGCCGCATATGATGAACATAAAGATTTGCTGGCAAAAAGCCGGGATGAGATTGGAAGTTATGCGGTCAGTACAACCGGACGGGAAGAATGGTATTTTGCGCTGGACGATTATCTTTCTTCGGAGGAGAAGGAAGTGTTGGCAAAGTATCAGGCGGAGGATATTCAGTATTGTTTGCAGAAGCCGGATGTTTCAGAAAAATACCGCTTTTCGATTCGGGTGTCGCCGGATGTAAAGGAATTATGGGAGATTTATGTCCAGGAGATTGTCTGGGAGGAGGATAAGGAAGAAGAGAGGGAAAAAGAAGCAGGAGGAGAATCGGGGGATGAAGAAGAGGACGGGGAAGATGCCTATATGGACCCGTTGACCGGGGGCTATCATTTTATGTCCGGCAAGTTCGTGGTTGACTATGCAAGCGGCGAGGAAATGGAGGGTGCGAGGAATTTTCACGAGGTAAGCGGAGAAGTCGTCTGGAAATGGACTAACCCGAATGTGGATAAGGAAAAGCTGGAGGAAGGAGAAATTGTTCATACAGAGCTTACGCTTCCCTACTTAAATCTTTATTTTGCAGGAACACTTGACCAGTGGCAGAGGTGGAGAAACAGCAATTATCTTCAGGGGTTTAAGGAACAGGGAGAGTTTGTCTGGGAGGAAGGGACGGAGGCTCCGCCGCTGATGATTGAAGAGGACGGCATTTGCAGGCGTGGAAAGATGCAGCTTCAGGTGGGGATGATGGGAAGCCCCTTTGCCTATCTGGAAATCCGTATGGAAAGCCGCCCATGGCTTGCGGCTGTGGATTATATGAAGTATGTTTATCTGGTCGGGGCTGTGCTGACGGCGGCCTGTATGCTTGCGGTGATTGGCATGATGAATAAGGTCTATGCACGGCAGGCAGCACTGGAGGAAACCCGCCGTGATTTTACCAATGCGATGGCTCACGAACTGAAAACGCCGCTTGGGGTTATCCGCAATTTTGCAGAAAATTTATTGGAATATCATAAGGAGGAGAAGCGGGATTACTACCTTTCACAGATTATCGGCCAGACGGAGGAGATGGATCGGCTGGTTGGGGAAATGATCGAGGTATCAAAGCTGGATTCGGAAAAACTTGTACTTGCAAAAGAAGAAGTATCCTTTCTTGCATTGCTTCAGGAAGAGTTGGAACGTTTTGCTCCGATGATTGAGGAGAAGAAGATTCAGGTGGAATTTCCTGTTCAGAAGGAGGATTTTTTGGTGCAGGGGGACAGGAATTACCTGGCAAAAGCTGTGTGGAATCTCTTGGTCAATGCAGTGGATTATAACCGGGAGGGCGGGAAGATTTTCATTCAGGTGGATAAGGAACAATGTGTTATTGAAAACAGCGGGGAGGCGATGGGAGAGGAAGCCCTGCTTCACGCTTTTGATTTATTTTATACCAGCGATAAGAGCCGGACAGGAAAGGATGGGCACATGGGGATGGGGCTTTACCTGGCAAAGAAGATTTTGGAACTTCATCATTTAAAGCTGGTATTGAGCAATGTGGAAGGTGGAGTGCGGGTGGTAATAAAGTAGTAAATAGATTAACAATAAAACTTGATATGTTCTGTTTTGAAGTGTTGTTTCCATGCAGAACATATGATGATAACAGATGAAAAGAAAAAAGTCACGATCTATGATAGAAAAGTACCGAGTTAAGGGTAGGAAGTGTTACTGTTCACGTAGGTCTGAGCACTTACTGCGCTGACCGTAGGTTAAACTGGGCCAGTGAGCAAAAATCCCATCAACGAAGGCGATTTTCATGGATTTTTGCCTGTTGCTGTGAACGTGTGAACAGTAACTGGGAATCGGAAATAATCAGATTCCTGCCCTTTTCCTATACCTTTTCCCTGTACTCCTTCGGCGTGCACCCCCAAATTTCCTTAAATTTTCGGATAAAGTAGCTGAAGTTTTCAAACCCGCAGTCCATCGCGATTTCCAGGACGGGCTGGGAGGTGTTGGTCAGGAGGAAGGAGGCGCGTTTTATCCGGTATTGGATAAGGTACTGGATGGGCGTGATTCCTGCGATAGTTTTAAAAAAGCGGCAGAGGTACTGCGGGTTGCAGGGGATGGTGTCAGCAATATGCTGCAGGGAAATCGGCTCGTTGTAGTGCTCTTCGATATAGGAAACAATAGTTTTGTAGCGGTTGATTTTTAACATCTCGGCGGCGGGCAGGGAAGTATTGGGAAGAAGGAGGTTGTTTTCGGATACATAGGCAAAAAGTTCAAGCAGGAGGAGTTTGCACCGAATGTACCAGCCCTCCTGTTTTTTTATGCCCAGGGCCAGGATCTGTTCTAAAAGGGCGCAGATTTTTTCATAGCCAAAGCTCTCCGGGTGCAGGATGTGGGGGAGGAGCAGGCTGTGGTTTAAAAAGGGGCGAATCCATCCCTCCTGCCATTCGTCCGGGTAGGAAAAGTCCAGGATGTGGGGATCGAAAATAAAAACATCATGAACGGTGCCTGGAGTTTGACCGATAAGCTGGTGGAGTTCGCTGCTGTTAAAAATGCAGAGATCGCCCGCATAAATACTGTGATTTTCCAGGTTAAGTTCAAGGGAAAAAGCCCCTTTTCGGATAAAGAGGATTTCGATATTGGAATGCCAGTGGCGCTGGACGAAGAAATTTTCCGGGCTGTTTGTCCCCGGACCGCTGGTAAAGCGCATGGCAGTAATTGGATTTTGTTTTGTTCCATGGGTAATGGTTTCGCGTAAATCGGCGTCTACAGGCATAGAAGGGCCTCCTGGTGTTTGGTATTGATGGAGTGCAGGGTTAAAAGGTAATGAAGTACAGGGGTTAAAAGTCAATATTGTGTTATCCATTATAAAGAATACTGCAAGATTTTTCAAGTTGTATTGAGGCACCAATAAGCGGGGCTGTTTAGAAAAAGAAATAAAGAAAACGGACGATTTGGAACAAGGGCTTTATATCGTCTGTTTTTCTATGGGGCGTGTCTGTACTCCAACAATAACTTTTATGAATTATCTACAAAAAACATGCTGTTAATTTAAAAAAAATGGAAAAAAGTTAAAAAGATATTGACTGTACAGCAATTTTATGCTTTAATATTGTCAGACAATCATTCAAACATTCAATCGGATAATTGTTAAATCAGTGATGTCCGGTTATGTGAATTTATACAAAAATGATGAGAGAAGGAGAAGAGGTATGAAAAAACAAACAGCAGCATTATGTTTAAGTCTTATGTTAGCGGCATCGGGGATGTTAGGAGGCTGTTCTGGCAGCTCCGGGAATGCCAAGGCGCCGGAAACATCGGCTGCGGCGTCACAGGAAGCAGGGGAACAGAGCGCAGATGCAGCCGAACAGGAGGATTCATCGAAAACGGAAGAGTCCGGTTCGGGGGAAGTGGTGACTTTTAAGATGGTGGGTAATAATTCTTCAGCCTTATCCACAGAGGCGGCGAAAAAAATTGCAGCGCTGATTGAGGAAAAGTCAGGTGGAAGCTTAAAGCCGGAATTATATCTGGAAGGACAGCTGGGAGATAATGATGAGGATTTATGCACCGGACTTTCCGAGGGGAATTATGAAATGCTGTTAAATGCAGAAATGTTGTTTAACTGGGCAGTACCCGATTGGATGGAACTATTTAATATGGCGTTTATTTTTGAAGATCAGGCACATTTGCAGAAGTTCTGGCAGAGCGAGATGGGCGAGGATCTCAGCAATAAGCTGATTGAAAAATATGGGGTGCGTGCTTATATTGATACCATTGCCCTCAGAGGACCGCGTTATCTTACCGCGAATAAGGAGATTAAGTCGGTAGCCGATATGCAGGGAGTTAAGCTCCGTACGCCAAATAATCCGGGCGTAATTGCATCCTGGCAGGCGACGGGCGCGAATGTTACGCCGGTGGCCTGGGGTGAATTGTTTGGGGCACTGCAGAGCGGTATTGTGAATGCACAGGAAAATCCTCTTGCGAATATTGATCAGGCGGGTCTTTTCCAGGTACAGACGCATTTAATGCAGACAGAACACCAGTACACGAATTATTTTATGTATTTTAATGACACCTGGTATCAGACGCTTACTCCCGACCAGCAGAAGATTATTGGGGAAGCTATCGACGAGGGTTTTGCATGGCATAATGAGCAGGTGAATGCGGAGGATGAAAAGTTCCTTGCATCATTTACGGAAAAGGGGATGACATTGATTCCGAAAGATCAGATTGACATTCAGTCCTTTAAGGATAAAATTATTCCTACTCTGCTGGAAGAGAATAAGGACGTATATCCTGAAGGAGCTTATGATAAGATTCAGGCCCTTAAAGATTGAGTTTGAGAGGAGGGGTTACAGGTGAAGGTGGTTGCGTCAGGTATGTCTAAGCTGGCCTATTGGCTGGAACAGGCAGTAAAGGTGATTGCCATTACTTTGCTGGTTATTTTGATTTGTGCGGTCTTTTTCCAGGTCGTGAGAAGGACGCTGACCGGGAAGTCCTTTATCGAGATAGAGGAGTTTTCCATTATCCTGGCTTCATGGTGTGCATTTATGACGGTGGCCTATTCCGTAAGAAGGAAGGTTCATGTGCGGATTGCTGTTTTTACCGATAAGCTTCCTTTTTATCCGGGACATGCGCTGATGCTTGTGATCCAGACAACTATCTTTGTGGCATCATGTTTTCTGGTTCGCTACGGTTTTATGCTTGCCCAGAAAAAGAAGATGGTTCCCCTGACGGTTCTTCCGTTAAACTCCGGTTATTGGTATATGTCTTTTCCGGTGGGGATGGTTTTCACCTGTTTTTTCCTTCTGGATAATGTTATTCAGGAACTGGAGACATTAAGAATGGGGCCTGGAGAAGAAAAGGTGTCCCAAACAGAAGGGGAGGTGTAGGCAGATGTTAGTTATCTTAGGCTTTATTGCCATGATTGCCCTGGGCGTCCCGGTGGGATTTTCCATGGTATTGTCCGCGTTTTTCTATGTGATTTTAACGAATGCTGTTTCGCTTACCTTTGTTCCCCAGGCGATGATCAGCGGTGTCTCTTCCTATACGATGCTGGCTGTGCCTTTCTTTATGCTGGTGGGGGAATTAATGAATAGCAGCGGGATTACCAAACGGATTTTTAAGTTTGCCAACTGCTGTGTCGGACATATCACTGGCGGACTTGGTCATGTCAATATCTTATCAAGTATGCTGTTTGCCGGAATGTCGGGCGCGGCAGTTGCGGATTGTGCAGGACTTGGTGCCATTGAGATTAAGGCGATGACCGAGGAAGGCTTTGATGTGGATTTTTCGGTGGGCGTTACAGCGGCTTCTTCGATTATTGGGCCGATTATCCCGCCAAGCAGTCCTATGGTTATGTTTGGCATCGCTGCCGGGGTGTCGATTGGTTCTTTGTTTATGGGCGGTATAACGGTCGGAATTATTATGGGGCTGTTTATGATGTTCACCGTATATTTTATCGCCAAAAAGCATAATTATCCCAAACATGCAAAGGCGGGTCTGGGTGAAGTTGCAAGCTCTTTCTTTTCGGCGCTCCCGGCACTGTTATCGCCGATTATCCTGGTGGGCGGGATTCTTTCCGGCTTTTTTACACCGACGGAGGCAGCTGCGGTAGCGGTATTTTATTCTCTGTTTGTTGGATTATTTGTTTACCGGGAATTAAAACTTTCGGATATTTTACGGGTGTTGACAACGGGAATAGAAAATCTGGGCATGGTAATGCTTTTAATGGCTTCAGGTAAGCTTTTTGCCTGGGTATTGGGGATGGAAAAGGTGGCGGAACATGCAACCGAAATGCTGTTTGGACTGACTAGCAGCCCTGTGGTGATTATTTTGCTGATTAACCTTCTCCTGCTTTTCATGGGGACATTTATGGAAACCAATGCAAGTATATTGATCTTAACCCCAATTTTAATGCCAATTGTTTCACAAGTAGGGATGCATCCTGTACAGTTTGGTGTTATAATGATATTAGCCCTGATGATTGGACTATTAACCCCTCCCATGGCAATTTGTCTGTTTATTACCTCAAAACTGGGTGGAATATCGTTTCAACGGGCGTTTAAGGCAGTCACGCCGTATTATATTGGATTGCTGGTTGTCTTATTGCTGATTAATATTTTCCCGCAGATTACCTTAACTGTGCCGAGACTTTTGCTGGGAAATTCATTTTAGCGTTTGTCTGTGAATCAAGCAGAACATGTTCTGTCGGGAAATGCGCACAGCAGTATACCTGTTTGTGCCGTGAATCATGTACAGAATGGAGGAAATCATGGAACCTATCTATAAGAAATCCACGGTGGATTTGGCAGTGGAAAAGCTGATTGAATACATACAGGGAGATGAAGTTGAGGTTGGACAGAAACTTCCGGCAGAAGTTTGGCTGTGCAGGGAACTGAATATCAGCCGAACCACTATCCGGGAGGCCTACCGGGTGCTGCAGTCCCAAGGTTATCTTGAGATACGTGCCGGTAAAGGCGCATTTGTCAAGAGTAAGGAAAGGGATTTTATTCAGGAAGCGACGGAGTGGATTTCGACAAATTCTGTGCTGTGCAGCGATTACCTCTATGTCAGGATAGCATTGGACCCGATGGTTGCCCGGCTGGCTGCCCAGAATGCCACTGAAGAGGATATTCAGGATCTGCACACCATCCATCAGGCATTTTTAGAAGCGGTAAAGAGACAGGACAGCGAGAAGCTCACTCGTTTGGACGAAGAATTTCATGAGAGGATAGCCCAGAGTACGGGGAATGATTTATTGGTATCCCTGGTGCGCATTACCAGCCATTTCTGCAGGATTTTGCGCCAGAACAGTTTTTGTTTTGAAGAACATGTGAACCATGCCGTAAGTCCTCATGAAAAGATTTTACAGGCGATTATAGACAGAAAACCAGAAAGGGCGGCGCAGGCAAGCATCGATCATATGGTGCGGGCATTTGAGGATTTGTGCGGATGTAAACCGCAACTATAGGCAGAGATAGGACAAAAGTCAGGAATAAAGGCTGCAATAAATTAAAAATAATAAAATAAGGTGGAGAATGTACGGCTTGATTAGGCGGTGCATTCTTTATTTTTGTGCTGAAATTAGCAGGATATATGGTTTGGGGTTAAGAAAGTGCAGATGATAAATTCTTCAAAAGACGCTTGACAACAAATAAAGATTGTGGTATTTTAAATAAGTGAACAATTATTCATATGATAAAATATAAATAAGTGTAAGTCTTTTAACAAATGTTTATAAAAATGTTTGAGAAAAGAGAATCAAGAAAGGGAGGTGCCGCCTTGGCGATTCGTGATGTGGAGTGCTGTGATACATTGGTGGTTCATGAAGAACTGGTAAAGGCTGTGAATGAAAAGATGCCGGATGAAGATAGGCTGTATGATCTGGCAGAGTTATTTAAGGTGTTCGGTGATTCCACAAGAATTAGAATTTTGTATGTATTATTTGAAGCAGAACTTTGTGTCTGTGATATTGCTCAGACCTTAAATATGACCCAGTCAGCGATATCACACCAGTTAAGGATTTTAAAGCAGTCGAAGCTGGTGAAGAACCGCAGAGAGGGAAAGCAGGTGTTTTATTCTCTGGCGGATGATCATGTTCGGACGATGATTGCCCAGGGATGGGAGCATATCGAGGAATGAATTGGAAGCATAGGAGAGGCTGAAGAAGGGAAACCCGGAAAGCAAAAAAAGGGAAAAACCCGGAGAGCAAACAGAAAAAGGAAAAACCCGGAAAGCAAAAAAAGAGAGAAAAACTTGGAAAAATTAGGAAAGAGAGGATAAGGAAAATGAAGAAGAAATTTAAGTTACAGGATCTAGATTGTGCAAATTGTGCGGCAAAGATGGAGGATGCGATTAAGAAAATCCCCGGTGTGCACGACGCCAGTGTAAGTTTTATGATGCAGAAGATGGTGATTGATGCAGAGGATGATCAGTTCGATGCGATTATGAAGCAGGTCGTTGCGGCATGTGCAAAGGTGGAGCCGGATTGCAAGATTTTGATGTAGTAATGACTGGAAGTCAGATGATGGTTGTTAGGCAGCGGATAATTTTTGTCAGACGCCGGGAGCAGGTCACTGACACGCTCTATGACATGCTCTAAGGCAGACCGGGCAGCTTGATGGAAAATGATGCAGATTTGGAGAGTGGAGCTATGACGGATAAGCAGAAAAAGATGTTGGCGCGGATTTGCGTAACTTTGGTGTTGTTTGTAGGATTGATGATAGGCAGCCACAGCGGGAGATTTCTCTGGCTGACACAGTTTCCTGCCGGATTTTTTGTATATCTGGTTCCTTATCTGGTGATTGGGTATGATATTGTCGGAAAGGCCGCCAGAAATATCCGCAACGGACAGGTGTTTGATGAAAATTTCCTGATGATGATTGCCACCTTCGGCGCCTTTGGCGTGGGAGAATATTCGGAGGCGCTGGCGGTGATGCTGTTTTACCAGGTGGGCGAATTGTTCCAGAATGTAGCAGTCAGCCGTTCGCGCCAGTCGATCAGCGATATGATGGATATTTGCCCGGAGTATGCCAATATTGAAGAAGATGGGCAGTTAATCCAGGTAGACCCGGACGATGTGGAGCCGGGGATGGTGATTGTGATTAAGGCCGGGGAGAGGATTCCTCTGGATGGAAAGATTGTGGAGGGCGAGTCCATGATCGATACGGCAGCATTGACCGGAGAATCCGTACCGCGCAGGGCTGCTGTCGGCGATGAAGTTATCAGCGGGTGTGTGAACGGCAGCGGGACCTTGAAGGTGCAGGTGACGAAGGCATTCGAGGATTCTACGGTGGCAAAGATTCTGGAACTGGTGGAAAATGCAGGGAGCAAGAAGGCGAAAGTAGAGAATTTTATCACCCGTTTTGCCCGGTATTATACGCCTGTGGTAACGATTGGAGCGGCAGTATTAGCGGTGCTTCCGCCTCTGATTGCCGGGGGGAACTGGGGAGAATGGATACAGAGGGCCTGCATTTTCCTGGTAATTTCCTGCCCGTGTGCCCTGGTGATTTCGGTTCCCTTAGGATTTTTCGGAGGAATCGGCGCGGCTTCCAAGCTGGGTGTTCTGGTGAAGGGAAGTAATTACCTGGAAGCAGTGGCGGAGATGACCACCATTGTCTTTGATAAAACAGGGACGCTGACCAAAGGCGAGTTTAAGGTGCAGGAGGTTATTCCCGCAGGGAAGAGTATGGAAGGTGATGGAAACGGGAATGCAGCTTTGCAGAGAGGACAGACAGAGACAGGGACACAGACGGAAGCTGTCAGAGAAATTCTGCGTCTGGCGGCTTATGGTGAAGGGTATTCTAACCATCCGATTTCTAACTCGATTAAAGCCGCTTATGGAGATCCAGTGGATGTGGCAGGGATTGAAAAGGCAGAGGAAGTAGCCGGACACGGTATCCGGGCTGTGATTGAAGGTCGGGAAGTTTTGGTGGGCAATGGGAAGCTGATGAAGAAGATGGGGGTTTCTTCCTTTGCTGAAATAAAAAGCAGCGGCACGGTGGTCTATGTCGCCTGTGACGGCAGCTTTTTGGGCAGTATCGTGATTGCTGACAGCATTAAGGACGGGGTAAAGGAAGCTATCCGGGAAATGAAGAAGGTGGGAGTGAAGCGTTGTGTTATGCTTACCGGCGACCGGAAAGAGGCTGCGCAGGCCGTGGCGGATGAACTGGGGCTGGATGAAGTTCATGCGGAACTTCTGCCGGGCGATAAGGTTGGGCGTGTGGAGGAACTTCTGGCAAAGCAGCCGGCAAAAAGCCGTCTGGCATTTGCAGGGGATGGGATTAACGATGCACCGGTGCTGACGCGGGCGGATATCGGCATTGCCATGGGAAGTATGGGAAGTGATGCAGCGATCGAGGCGGCGGATGTGGTACTGATGGATGACGATGTGCGAAAAATAGCCGCTGTGGTGAAGATTTCGCGAAAGACCCTGAGGATTGTTAAGCAGAATATTGCTTTTGCCTTGGGTGTCAAGGCGCTGGTTTTGGTGCTTGGTGCCTTTGGCGCAGCGAATATGTGGGAAGCTGTGTTTGCCGATGTGGGTGTTTCCGTGATTGCAATTTTAAATTCCATGCGGGCGCTTAAGGTGAAGTAATGCATTTTATGAAAAATGGATAAGAAATAGAGAGAAAAGAAGAGGAAAAAGGAGAACGAGATGAACCAGGAAGTGACAGATGCATTAGATGCCAGGATTGACCAAATATGGAAAAAAATGGAAAAGTTGCCAGAAGAACTGGAGTTTTCCTGCGGTAAATGGCCACCAGAATGGGAGAAACCGTTTTCGGAAGCACAGGTTGCAAAGTGGGAGGAAACGTATAAGGTTCGCCTGCCTGAGGATTACCGGCGTTTTATTACGACGAAGGCAGGAGGCGGGTCACAGCCGTTTTACGGACTTTGCAGCCTGACGGGAAGAGATATGAAAAAAATGCTGGAGGAAATGGAGGTAAGCAAGCCATTTCCCTATACCCTGGATAAGCCGCTGATTATTTTTAATATGACCGAAGAGGAGCAGGAAGCTTATTTTAATGAAGATGATGAAGAAACCGGGGGCGGATTTATTCCTCTGTGTACGGAGGGATGCGGGATGGACAGTATCCTTGTCGTCAGTGCACAGGATGAGGCTACTTATGGCACGGTCTGGTTTTTTGACTTGGCGAATGATTTTGGGATTGCTCCCATGCGAAGCCAGGAAACCGGTAAGCCGTTTAGCTTTCTGGACTGGCTGGAATACTGGGTGGACTTTACGATCAGCCATGGGCCGAGTGATTACTTTTCCTATGGAGAATTAACTGGGCCGTTCTCAGGGGAAGAAGATGAAAAGTAGAAGATCTAGCAATTAAAAGTTCACTGCCGATTAGGCGGTCTAAATTCAGGTATTCCAAATGTGTCCAGCAGACTTTTATTTATGGTGGTACGACCACTTGTAGGTGCATGAAGGTTTAAAAGAAACTTCTAATACTTCTTGATTATTTCATGTTATAATTAGATGGTAGTGGAATTAAAAAGGATGATTAGGAAGGAGAATTTTAATGAAGTATGATTTTACAACGATTATGGATCGCAGGGGAAAAGATGCTTCGGCAGTGGATGCCATTGGCAAAACCGGCCCAATGTCCATGCCGGCCCCCAAGGAGGGATTTGATCCGATTCCCATGTGGGTGGCAGATATGAACTTTCCTACAGTACCTACGATCACGGAGGCGATTATCCGGCGGGCAAAACATCCGGCTTTTGGATATTTTGCGCTTACAGATGAATATTTTGATTCTATTATTCGCTGGCATCAGGCCCGCAATGGGATTTCGGATTTAAACCGGGAGTGTATCGGCTATCAGAACGGAGTCCTGGGTGGAGTCGTCAGCGCACTGAATGTATTGTGTTCCAAGGGCGACCATGTATTGCTTCATTCTCCGACCTACATTGGCTTTACCATGAGTCTGAAAAATAACGGATATGCAATTGTACACTCTCCTCTGGTGAAAGATAAGAATGGGATGATGCGTATGGATTATGAAGATATGGAGAAAAAAATCGTGGAAAATCAGATACACGCCACGATACTTTGTTCTCCGCATAATCCCTGCGGTCGGGTGTGGGAAAAATGGGAGCTGGAAAAAGCCATGGATCTATTCAGAAAATATGATGTATATGTTATTTCTGATGAGATTTGGTCAGATATTATCCTGAACGGATACAAACACATCCCGACGCAGTCCGTCAGTGAAGATGCAAAAAAACGTACCATTGCGTTTTATGCACCTTCTAAGACGTTTAACCTTGCTGGCCTGGTAGGTTCTTATCATATTATTTATCATCCGTGGCTCAGGGATCGGATGAAAAAAGAGTGTTCGCTTTCCCACTATAATGATATGAATGTACTGTCCATGCACGCTCTGATTGGAGCGTATAAGCCGGAGGGACATGTATGGCTGGACGAGCTGCGCCAGACCATCACCGCGAATGTAAACTTTGCCACAGACTACATAAAAAATCATTTTCCCGGCGTGGAATTTTCCCGACCTCAGGGAACCTATATGCTGTTTTTAGACTGCTCCAAATGGTGCGGGGAGCATGGAAAAACGATTGATCAGCTACAAAAGGCGGGGTATGACGTGGGGGTAGTGTGGCAGGATGGCCGCGACTTTGGCGGTCCATGCCATATTCGTTTGAATCTGGCGCTGCCCTTATCGCGGGTTGAAGAAGCATTTTCCAGACTGGAAAAGTATGTTTTTTGTTAAAATTTTGCCAATAGTTAAAGGCAACAAGGCTGAGGAACGGGCAACAGCCCTTCCGGTAATTTTGGATGGGTATTTTATCCTGCCGGATGCACCGGAAATAGGCATACAGTGTCTGCCTGATTAAGGGGCGTAAGGATGCCCTAATTCGGGAGATAAGTGCGGACAAATGGAAACTGTATTTTTATGATAATCCAGCAGGCCATCCCGTTTCATCTTACTTAATTCCTTGGAAAGGGCGCTACGGTCGAGGTTCAGATAATCGGCTAATTGCTGACGGTTAAAGGGAAGTACAAGATGGCGGCTTCCCTGTTCGGCAATCAGCTGGGAAAAGTAGGATAAAAGCCGTTCGCGTATGGTTTTGGGAGAGGTGTGCAGGCTGCGCCGGGAAAGCTGCAGATTCTTCTGGGCGCTGATAATGACAAGGTTTTGCATCAGCTTGGGTAGAGCATTGCAGGCAGTACAGGGGATAAAGAGTCTGGATACATGGATAAATAGAATCTTACAGGCTTCATTGGCAATTACGTGAATCATCAGGCGTTCACCGGGAATGCAGGCATAGGCTTCGGCAAATACTCCGCCCCTGGGGATAATGCTGAGAATGGTTTGATTTCCCCAAAAGTCATAATGCCCAATCTGCACGCTGCCTGAAAGAACAAGGCCGATTTGTGTAACGGTGTTTCCCTCCTCAATAATGCGTGTGCCCTTTTGGAAGATGAGCGTTTGAAAGTCAAGATAAGCAGCAATCTCCTGGATATCCTCCGCTGTACAGCCGCGAAAAAGGGCAGTCGTGGTGAGAAATGGAATATCTGCAGAAAAATCACACGATATTTTCATAAAAAACCTCGTTTCCGTGGTTATAACCACATACTTTTGCTGCGCAGTATAGTATAATCGCGCTGTAAAGTCAAGGAGGATGAACTTATGGTAAGAAAAATCATAAAAATTGATGAAGAAAAGTGTAATGGCTGCAGTGCATGTGCCAGGGCCTGTCATGAGGGCGCAATTGAAATGGTGGAAGGAAAGGCAAAGCTCACCCGCGAGGATTACTGTGACGGTCTGGGTGACTGCCTGCCGGAATGCCCATGCGGTGCAATTACGTTTGAGGAGAGAGAGGCCCCTGCTTATGATGAAGCGGCTGTACTGGCAGCAAAACAGAAAAAGATGAAGGAGACAAATAGGCTTGAGGAAAGTAATAAGGAGATGAAAGAAGAGCGCTCTTCCCAGCTTGGACAATGGCCCTGCCAGATTAAGCTTGTTCCGGTGAATGCGCCATATTTTCACGGAGCGAAGCTGCTGGTTGCAGCGGATTGTACAGCGTTTGCCTATGCGGATGTGCATTATCGCTATATGAAGGGGAAAATTACACTTATTGGCTGTCCTAAGCTGGATTCGGTGGATTATAGTGAGAAATTAACAGACATAATTAAGATAAATGAAATCAAAAGTGTTACAGTTCTGCGGATGGAGGTGCCTTGCTGCGGTGGTCTTGAGATGGCAGTGAAAAACGCTCTTAAGGCAAGTGGGAAAATGATTCCCTGGCAGGTGGTGACGGTGTCGACGGACGGTAAAATCCTGGAAGAATGATTTAGCATGCAGTTGGTGGTTTTGTTTTGATATATTGAGAGAAAAAGCAAAAGCTCAAGCGTTCAGATTAAATGAATCTGTTCGTTTGAGCTTTATTTTTGGAGAAATCTAATTTTCGCAGATTAAGCCCTTCTGCGAAAAGAGAAAGGGTGAAAGAAAAACGTTTCACCCATACCTGTTTGTGCTGTGAAACGTACACAGTATGGAGGAAA
>CAJUDX010000030.1:0-15370 GCA_910584785.1 uncultured Lachnospiraceae bacterium
TTGGTCGGATAATCCGCCAAACAATTGAATTAAGCGACTTCACGTCGCACCCATGGATATTTATCATAAGGAAATTGAGGAAAGTTTAAAATATTCAGGATGCCAGCATATTGATTTTCTTACAAATTCCATGGAGCATTTACTTACCAGAGCATTCTTACGGTACTATTTTAAAAAGCATGGATTAAAGGGGGAGTTTCTTCCCTTCACAATCAACGATATTTTAGAGCAAAAAAAGAAAAATAATGATAAGGAAATCCACATCTATAGTGTAATGTGTGAAAAGGATGTTAAGTTAAAAGAAACATTTCAAAGTGTTTCATGGATCTCTGAACTTCAGGCAGGAGCAGCAATGGCAAAAAAGAAGGTTGCCGTATTAGGTGATGATCAGGGAGAGAATATCTCCAAGTTAAATCCATATTATAATGAATTGACAGGGCTATATTGGGTGTGGAAGAATACAAAACATGCGTATTCGGGTATTTGTCATTATCGGCGTAGATTTGAGTCGGATATAGCTTTGCTGCCTTTATTGGAAAACAGGGCAGATGTTATTCTTCCTCTTCCTTTTGCAGTTGGAAATAGTTTGGAAATGTATTATCGGCATTGGGGAGAAAAGGAGTATTATGATAAGATGCTTCAGGTGATAGGGGAGTTATTTCCAAGTTATTATGAAGCAGCCTGCTGGTGCACATCACATATCGTCTTTATTCCTAATAATATTTGTATTGCCAGAAGAGATATTTTAAATGATTATTGTTTATTTTTATTTGGCGTGATTGATGAAGTAGAGAGAAGAATGGAAAAGTATTCAGGAAAGAAACAGAGCAGGTGTTGGCTTTCAGAGCATGTGACAACAATTTATTTCATGGCACATTTGCAGGAATATAGAATTGCTTTTTCAAATTTGAAAAGGATCTGGTAAATCAATGAATCATAATTTGATTAGTATTATTGTTCCTATTTATAATGCAGAAAACTATCTTGAAAAGTCTATCTCTAGTATACTGAGCCAGACCTATCAGAATTTACAGATTATTTTGGTGGATGACGGTTCTGTTGATTCTTCGCTGGCTGTTTGCCGGAAGTATGCTTTGCTGGATAAGCGTATCGAGATTATTCATCAGGAAAATGGCGGCGTGGTTGCTGCAAGAAAGACAGGAATTTGTGCAGCTAAGGGAGAGATGATTAGCTGGGTAGATGCAGATGACTGGATTGAGCCGGATTGGATAGAATCATTAGTTAATATATGGACAGATACAAAAGCAGATATTGTTTCGGCAGCACATTTTCATGATATTGGTGAGGATAGAATAAAGGTAGAAAATAAATTACCAGAAGGCATTTATAGAAAAAAAGATATTCTTCCACAGATGATTTATAACGGGAATTTTTTTGAATATGGGATACAGCCGCATTTGTATACAAAATTAATCCGGCGTGAAATTTTGTTAAAAACACAAATGAATGTGAATAATCAGATTATTGCCGGAGATGATGCTGCCGTGGTTTATCCGAGTATTTTAGAGGCGGACAGGATTTGCGTATCCGGGCTTTGCGGATATCATTATGTGCAGCATTCAGGTTCAATTACGAAAACCGGGTATTCCGATGAGAAGATAAGAGTAAACACGTTAATTGATTATTTATCTAATGTTTTTGCTGAAAAAAAGGTTCTTTCTGTTATGTATGGTCAGTTAAAAGCATATAAAAAATACCTTTTAGCTCTGCGCCAGATTTCTGCACTTGATGAGTTTATTTTAGCACCCTTTGGCGGGATTGCCTATGGAAGCCGTGTTGTCATTTATGGCGCGGGAGTGTTAGGACAGAAAATTTATCGTTACATAAAAGACAGCGGAAAAGCAGAAGTGTGTGCCTGGCTGGATCGCAATTGGAAGGTTTACCGGGAAAATGGTTTTGAAGTCGATGCACCGGAAAGGATAATGGAGCTGGATGGAAAATATGATGATGTAATTATTGCAAATATTACACAGAAAACAGCAATGTCCATGAGGGAGTATATTAAAGCGTTAGGCGTAAAAGAGGAAAAAATACGATGGTTTTCTGAATCGTTTCTTTGTATGGCAATGTACGATGAAGCAGGGGGAGAGTAAAACTAAAGGTTACTATTAATGCAATACGATAAAACAGGAGCGATTATGGATGTTGCAATTTTTGGCGCACAGAGTATGGCCTTAGGTGTATATCTGGCATTTCAGCATTTATATCCAAACAGGAAAATATGTTGTTTTTTGGTTTCTAAGAGAGAGAATAATCCCCTCCAGCTGGCTGGTATTTCTGTGCTTGAGCTTTCGGCATTTGCTTCTGGTTTAACGCAGGAGGAAAAGGATAATCTGGAAATTCTGATTGCCACACCGGAAAATGTTATGGATGAGATTGAGGCTGTTTTGACGAGCTATGGATT
Source organism: uncultured Lachnospiraceae bacterium (assembly GCA_910584785.1). GTDB lineage: Bacteria > Bacillota > Clostridia > Lachnospirales > Lachnospiraceae > Caccovicinus. Next base: position 2,426 of record CAJUDX010000030.1, read on the forward strand.
TAACTATTATGTTCGCCAGACTTCTTTGCGGTGGGCCAGGCTGATGGGATATTATTATATGCGTAATTCGAAGTACCTGCCCTTATCTGCACTTCCGGTTGGGTATCACAGGGCGGATATGCATATCTTTATGGCGAAGTTTGTTAAAGATAAGCCCCTGACGGAATATTATCCTGTTCCGCGATGGGTGACGCCGGTTCAGGTTGGGGCGGCTCTCTGTAAGGAGAGGGTAGCGGATGTTTTAGACTGTGAAGGGGATAATATTTCGGAAAAGAACGGGAATTATTCGGAGCTGACAGCACTTTACTGGATTTGGAAAACGTATTTGTCCGGGGAATTGTCCGGGAAAACTTCCAGGCATGTTCAAGATAAATCTGGAAATGAGATTGGCGCTAGGGAAAATGAATCCGGCGGATACTATGGTTTATGCCACTATCGCAGAATGTTAGAATTGTCGGAGGATGATGTATTGCGGCTGGCGGATAATGATGTCGATGTAGTCCTGCCTTATCCCATGCCCTATGAGCCGAATATTGAAGAACATCATAAGCGTTATTTATCTGATGGGGACTGGAAGGCACTGCTTACTGCTTTAGAGGAAATACGGCCTGACGATGCGGCGGCATTGCCCGCAATATTGAAACAACAGTATTTATATCACTATAATATTATTTTAGCCAAAAAACATGTTCTTGCCCAATATTGTCAATGGCTGTTTCCTGTTTTGGAGCGGGTTGAGCAGCTTAGTGAACCCAAGGGCTGGGAGCGGAAGGATCGATATATTGGTTATATGGGAGAAACATTGGCAACTTTATATTTTATGCTAAATAAGGATAAACGGAATATTGTATATACCGGATGCAGGTTTTTGACATAACGCTAGGGCGCAGTACGTTTTACGATATAGCAGGTATGCAGCCGGGTAAGTGCGTGTCTGATCATTCATTCTCATTCGGGCAAAATCTCCTGCAGATGGTGACGCACAGCTGACGGAAAGAAATTTTCAGACACACTCCGGGAAATTGGGAAAGCTTATATTATTCATTTAACCAAGAACAGCAAGAATTCCCCCACTTCTTAAGTGGTGGGAGTACGTCACGGAGTCAAATAACCAGACATTCGTTCTGTGCTTAGTCCCCTTCCCAATACAACACCCCATCCTTCTCTGTCCTGTACACAAAGTCCTCGTCGCGCAGGTATTCCAGGCAGGAGAAGGTTTTGCTGGTGATCATTTTCAGCAGTAAAAATTGTTCCTTATTTTTGGGAAGTTCCTTCATTCCGTAGGCCAGCATGGCAATTTGAACAACTGTTTTGGGGTGGCGGCTGTGCTTAACGACCTGTTCAATAATCTGAATTTTTTCCAGGTAAGCAAATACAATCCGGTTGACCACCTTCTTGATTCCCTCGCCCTCCAGCATAGTATTGTGCGAGGGGTAAATCTGGTATCCGGCAAATTCATGGCTGATTTGTTTCAGGGACTTAAAGTAGGCACTGAGAAGATGTTCATCTTTAAAGCTTGTTCCCACAATCGGCACAATTCCTTTAATAACCTGATCGCCGCTTAAGAATAGTTTAACCCTGTCCTCGGCAAGGCCCATCTGCCCAAAGGTGTGACCGCGCAGCGGCACTGCCCGGAATACGTAATCTCCGTAAGCAAAGCGCTGTCCTGTCTCCACCGGCGTATAGGGAAAGTGAAGGATGTTAAATTCTGCCAGACGATCCTCCTCCACTGCCAGCGTAAACATTTCGTAAAGTTCAGGGGTTTTCTGTTCGGTAATTCCCACATAGCGCAGGACTTCTTTCTGGTCCTGATGGTATTTTACGTTATAATGCAGGCAGTCGTAGTGATGTCTCTCCTCCTCTGGATTCATAAAGATTCGGCTTCCCCGCTTTGCAAATAAGGACGCAAGTCCGCAGTGGTCATGGTGCTTGTGCGTAAGAAAGATATCCAATAATGCATAGGGTATCCCCAGGCTTTCCATCACCTGTTCAATCGTTGCCTGACAGAGCGGGTCATGAAAGCCCACATCGACCATCAGACTGCGGTTTGTCTTGGGATTTTTTCCCGGAATAAGATAGATTTTAATTTCATCAATGCTTTTAAAATTACCGTGCAGTTCCAGACGGTAGAGTCCCGGAAGGATTTCCTGCAAATATTCGTTCATGTCCTTGTACCACCTTTTTTATTTTGGTAAACTAATCTGTGGCACCCCGGAAGTATCCCACGCGCCATAGCTTGATGCACACCAAATGCAATTACCGTCCCTAAAACTGCGCCTGCCAATACATCGGTAGGAAAGTGGACGAATAAGTAAAGCCGGGAAAAGGCAATGAGTGCTGCCAGTACCAGCGCGGCAATCCCCCATGTCCGGTGAAATAAAAGGATGCTGACCCCCGCCTCAAAGCCAGCCAGGGTGTGCCCGGAGGGAAAGGAGTAGTCCAGGGGAGTTTCCACTAAAAGAACAATGGCTGTATTTACATCCAGCAGCCAGCAGGGACGGCTTCGGGCAACTATATTTTTTAAAAGGCAGTTTCCCACCAGGAAACCCGCAGCCAGGGAAAGCAGCACCGCCAGCCCGCAGATTCTGGTTTTTTTAATGCAAAATAAGACGCATCCGGTTAATATCCAAAACCAGCCGGCATCTCCCAGGAAGGTTACTGCCACCATCAGTGCATCCAGCCATGGACGGTGAAACCCCTGAAGCCAGACAAGAAACGAAAATTCCATAGAGTCTCCTTTTTTTCTATTTTATCCGTTTGTTTACAGATCAGTTCCGAACACGATCCCGGCATCTTTCCTTGCCATCACTAAAAGTTCCATGACCAGAAGTGTCTGTCCCAGCATATCATAACAGGCCGGATAGTCTTTTTCCTTAAGCTGACGACCAAATTCACACATTTCTGCGGTTAAGGTGCCGCCCTGACCGTCCTCGCAGAGCCTTTCTTTGTGATTGCCCTGGATAAACTCTGCATATTCACTCGAACTTACCGGACCTTCCAGGCGAAGGCAGCCGTTATCTCCCTGCACCAGGCCAAAGCAAGGACTGTCCGAATCCTTTGCCCCGCTGCATACCGCCTGAAACCCATCATAGCCCATGGTGACAATGCCGGAAGTATCGATTCCGTTAAATCCCAAATTGGCGTCGTAGCGAATCCACTTCGGACGCCCAAAAAGGGCAGCCACGAAATGAAGGTTGTACATATTAATATCGTATAAACAGCCGCCGGAAAGCACCGGATCAAAGGCTGGAAGAACTTTCTGATCCAGGTAAGCATCGTATCGGCTGGAACGGCGTGAATAATTGCACTGCACCAGTTTAATTGCTCCGGCTCGCCCCAGATTATGCTTAATGCTTAGAAAGTTTTTTGAATAGGGAATTTTACAGGCCTCCCATAAAAACAGGTTTTTCTTCTTTGCCAGGCGAATTAATTCATCGGCCTCGTCATATTCTGTCGTAAAGGGCTTTTCACAGATGACATTCTTTCCTGCCTCAAGTGCCTGCTTTGCGTACTGGTAGTGCAGACTGCTGATAATTCCAATATACACGGTATCAATATCTGTTCTTGTCAGAAAAACGCGGTACTCAGTGTAAATCTCCCGGATATCAAACTGGTCTGCCAGCTGCCGTCCCTTATCCAGGCTGCTGTGCCTGACGCAGATGGCACGGGCTGTCACCTCCGAAAGCGGGCGGATATCTTCCAGGAGTCGTTTTACAATCATGCCATTTCCCACAATGCCCAGTTTCATTCCATTGCTCCTTTCTGTCTGGTGTCTTAAACTTCCATATTCTGCGGAATTGCCTTCTGGAACATTCGATCCATTTCCAGATAGGATTTTTTTAGCGAGACCGGTTTTCCCTCACGGTTTAAAAAGCAGTGTTTTGTCTCCCCCACACAGCGGATTTCTCCGGTTTCTTTGTCCGTCACGGAATATTCAATGGTCATTTTCACCCCATTATAGGACTTTAAAATGGGAATAATTAATACGGTATCGCCGAAATGGGTCATGGATTTATATTCACAGGTCACAGAAAGAACCGGGCTGATAATCCCCTGGCTTTCCATCTCCTCATAGCCAATGCCCATCTGCCGCATTAAATCCGTCCGGGCTTCTTCAAACCAGCGGATATAATTGGAATGATGAATAATACCCATCTGGTCGGTTTCGTAATATTGGGTTTTATGTTCATAAGTTGTTATTTTCATGGCAATTTCCTCCTGTTTAATGCAGTTGTTATGGTATTATACAGCTTCTTCACTGAGGATATCCACGTTTTGGATCATAACGGGTTTTCCGGCTTTCTGGCACAGCTGGATAACGCTGCTGCCGTCGCCGTAATAGGCATCACACAGGGCAATGGCCCGATTTAAGTCTGCTGAATCATCATAAATTCCCCAGCCTTCATCCTGATAGTTTCTGCGGATTTCCTCGTACTCGGCCTGCAATTGCGGACGCATCGAATGAATGGTTTCTTCCAGTAACGGATGGGGACGCCACAGCAGCGCCACCTCGTCTTGGTTTTCCTTAAAGATTTGAAATACATCCCGGATTTTTTTCAGGCTTTGTTCTCCCTGTTGTAAAAATGCGGTCAGTCCTGTATTGTACAGGATAATTTTTTTCCAGCTTCCATCGGGTTTTGCTGTAATGTTCAGCCATTCCCTGGGGATTTCCAGATCTTCCTTTCGGGTATTGAGCACCTTATCCACCTTGGGCGAACCCAGGCCCAGAATCCGTTCCTCCCAGATTTTTTTTGTGTGTTTTCCTGCTGCATTGGTCAAAACATTAATATAAGCCTGCCGCATGGCCTCAGACTGGACGATTACCTTATCGGCATACAGAACGCCGGGGGTGACGCAGAAATGTTCGATTCCCTTTAAGGCCTCTTCATTTTCCGGGTCGATTTCACCTAACACGAAGTACGGTATGTAGACCAGTTTATCGGTAAATTGTTTTAAATTTTTGGTATAAAAAAAGGGCTCTATACTGGTTACATAATTACAATCGTCGTAAGGATTGTGAATAAAAATCATGTCTGGATGATGTTCAGCAAAATCAAAATCTTCATAGTTGGTAATCGGAACATCCCTGGGATACTGATCCCGTTCGTCGTGTTTTTGCCGGAAGCTTCCGTCGGGATTCTTGTCATAATACGGAATCGGAATAACATAGGCTTCGCAGTCCGGGTCCTCGTCGGCTGCCCGCCATACGCTTTCCAGGGAATCCCACATCGAAGCCTTATAGGGCAGGAATACCACTTCTGTGCGCACATGGATATCATTTCTGATGCTGTTTCCCACTTTTATCAGTGCTTTTGCCAGGCGGTTGTGCACACGGATTTCATTGACCTGGGGAAGCTGCAGAACTTCTTCATAAATCTGGTAAACCAGTTCGCAATATTCTTCTAAGAGCGTAACGGTAATAAATCCTTCGCCCTCCACGGATTCAATTTGCTGTCCCAGACTGATTGCATAGCTTTGACATTGTTCTAAAAGCTCCAGTGCAGAAGCCTTGTTTTTAGCTTTTAGTGTTTTTCGAATCGCTGCATGTGCACGCTGCATAACATCCAGAAATTCCTCTGCTTTCTTTTTATCTGCTTTTTTCATCGTTAAATCTGATGTGCTCCTTCCTTATGATGTTGATTGGCTCTATTATACACTATTTTATTTGATTTGATAATCACTAAAATGATATTCTGTAAGAATTTATTCTGTGGATGTGGGCTGTTCTGTATTTCAGAAATCCATTCCCAATCCAAAAAAGCTGGAAAAAGGCTTGCTTTTTTCTTTTTTTCCGGTATAATCATAACCGTAACAATAAAAAATAAATGCAGAGTAGGTTTGTGTGCGTTAAGTGCCGGCTGAACAGGGAGTTGTCAGCGGGACGAAAAGGGAAGAGATTCTCTTGCGGTACACAGGCCGCATCCCGCTGCAATTTGAGAGATTGGCGGCTGCTTTGCGCTTTGCAGGCAGTATTCCTGAATTATCTCCTGTTGTGGTAGAATGAGTTCTGCAAAGGAGGTAATTTTTTTATGAAGAGATTAGCAACTTTGTACACTCAGTCCTCCCAGGAAATCCGTCAGCCGAGAACTATTGCGACCTGTGCGATGCTTGCGGCTGTAGCCATTGTCCTTGGGTATTTTTCGATTGAGCTTGGCAGTTCACTGAGAATTGGCTTTTCCAGTATTCCCAACCGCCTGGTGGACTATTTGTTTGGGCCGGTGGTAGGGGCGTATTTCGGCGGCTTGCTGGATATTATAAAGTATATCATTAAGCCGACAGGGACCTTTTTCCCAGGATTTACGTTTAATGCCATGTTAGCCGGTCTGATTTGCGGCAGCATTTTATATGGAAGGAAGCTGACGCTTTGGCGGGTGTTTTTGGCAAAATTTCTGGTGATAATGATTTGTAATGTTTTCTTTAATACCCTTTGGATTTCGATTCTTTATGGAAAGGCTTTTATGGTACTCCTTCCGGTGAGACTGTTTAAAAATCTGGTGATGTGGCCGATTGATTCGGTGATTTTATTTATGGTGGGAAGCTTTTTGGAGCGGGCAGGAGCATTCCGTCTGCTCAAGTTAAAGAAGTCATCCGGCTGAAACGGATGTCGGGAGAAAATAGGTTCGGAGAAATGATGATGAAACGTCAGAGCGGTAAAAATAGAGAGGAGATTGAGAGAAGATGAGTGAGAATTGTACCCATAATTGTAGTTCCTGCGGGGAGGACTGTCCCAGCAGGACAAAGGAGCAGACCAGTTTTTTAGAGCCGCTTCATCCTGCCAGTTCCGTAAAGAAGGTGATTGGTATTGTCAGCGGTAAGGGGGGCGTGGGTAAGTCGTTAGTTACCTCCCTTTTAGCTGCTGGTATGAACCGCAGGCATAAGAGGACGGCAATTTTAGATGCGGATATTACCGGGCCATCGATTCCCAAGGCGTTTGGATTAGATGATGAGATGGTGGGAATGACCTCAGACGGGGCGTTGATGATGCCGGTAAGGACGATGAATGGGATTTTGGTGATGTCGGCAAATCTTTTGCTGGAGCATACCACCGATCCGGTGATTTGGAGAGGGCCGGTTATCGCTGGGGCAGTGAAGCAGTTCTGGTCGGAAACCCTGTGGAAGGATGTGGACTATATGTTTGTGGATATGCCTCCGGGAACGGGGGATGTGCCGCTGACGGTGTTCCAGTCGCTTCCGGTGGACGGGATTATTATTGTGACTTCGCCGCAGGAGCTGGTGTCCATGATAGTGGCAAAGGCAGTGAATATGGCAAAGAAGATGGATATTCCGATCCTTGGGGTTGTGGAAAATATGAGTTATCTGGAATGCCCGGACTGCGGTAAGAGGATTTCTGTGTTTGGAGAGAGCCATATCGATCAGGTCGCCGAGGAGCAGGGAATTAAGGTATTAGCCAAGCTCCCGATTGATCCTAAGATTGCCCAGCTGGTGGATGCAGGGAAGATTGAATATCTGGAGGAAGGCTGGCTGGATGATGCAGTTTCAGCGGTAGAAGAGATTTAGGGGAATAGCGATGAATGTGAGCATGACCTCGAATAACAGTTATAATGAATTTACGAGATCGCTTTTAGGCAATCCAGATATGGCAGTGGTGCCGGAGAGCCTGGTTCATGTGGGGCGGCAGTTTCAGCAGATTATGATGATGTATACCTGCGCCATCCGTGAGGTAAAGACGAAGCTGGAGGTGCTTAACGATGAGCTTTCGGTGAGAAACCAGAGAAATCCCATCGAGATGATTAAGTTCAGGGTAAAAAAGCCGGACAGCATTATCGAAAAGCTTCACCGGCGCGGTCTGCCTATTTCGCTGGAATCCGTGGTAAATAATCTGGATGACGTGGCGGGAATCCGGGTAATCTGTTCCTTTATCGATGATATTTACGAGGTGGCGGATATGCTGATTCGCCAGGATGATATTCATGTGATTGCCATAAAGGATTATTTAAAACATCCCAAAAGCAATGGATACCGAAGCTACCATATGATTATTGAGGTGCCGGTTTTCTTTTCGGACAGAAAGAAGCCGATGCGTGTGGAAGTCCAGATTCGGACGATTGCCATGGATTTCTGGGCCAGTCTGGATCATCAGCTGAAATATAAGAAGGAGCTGGTGGACGGAACCGATATCAGTATGGAGTTAAAGCGATGTGCCGATGTAATTGCACAGACCGATGAAAAGATGCTGGATATCAGAAAGAGGATTGAGGCGCAGGGTGTTACAGTGAAGGATTAAGCTGGCGCTGCGCCTGGATTTGCTGGAATAACTAATATAAATAATACGACAGGGTTTCCGTGATGTGAAATCCTGTTTTTTTGTAGAGATTAACCGCAGCTGGATTGTCCGAGGAAACATGTAAAAATAAACGGGAAGGCTGGGGCAGGGTTTGGAGGACAGCCTGGATGAGTTTTGTGCCCCAGCCCTGATTTCGGTATTTTTCCACCATTTCCACATGATAGAGATAGAACTCTGCAGGACGGTGGGCAAGGATGCGGCAGCTTCCAAGCAGGATGGGCGGCGAGGCGGAAAGTGCAGAAAAAAGCCATCCTTTTTTACCATCGTATTCTTCGACGATTTCTTCTTGTGTAAGGATAAAGGAAGGCGGCGGGAAGGAAGCCGCACCGATATTTCGTTCCATCTGATACTCCGTGCGCCAGTGCTCCATTTCAAGGCTTGAAAAGGCAGCAAGGGCATCCGGGCTTTGGTGATCCAGAAGAAAGACAAGTTCTGTATCGGCAGGTGTTTGTTTGCAGAGTTCACCGATAAGATCCCGGCAGAGCCCTTTTCTTCGCCAGTCCGGGTGGGTAAAGACATAGCATTCCCATACATCCTCCTGTACCTGACAGACAATAAGGCAGGAAAGAATCATCGTACCTTCGCAGGTAAAAAGGAAGTTATCTGCGTCGTCAGGGAAACCTAAACGGAGAGGTTCGCAGGCCTGACAGGTGTTAATCAGGTCATGGAAAGCCCGGACTTGTGTTGGGGTGAGCCTGGTTTGGCAGTAAGTTTTTTTCATGTAATCGCTCCTTACTATGACGTTAAGTTATGGGATTAATTCTGTCCATAGGCTTTACCATACCATAGCGGAAAAAGAAAAGCAAGAAAGTTGCTCTGTATTTTTCTTGCCCTCCTTAAAAAGCCGTGCTAGAATAAACAGTAATTGTATAAATGGAGGAGAAAAAATGAAATTTGCAAAAGAACTTACATTGATTTTGGGCATTAGTCTTTTGGGGGAAATGCTGAATAAACTTTTGCCCCTGCCTGTTCCAGCCGGGGTATACGGCCTGTTTCTTATGCTGGCTTTGCTCTGCACAGGGATATTGCATCTGGAGGATGTGGAAGGGTGCGGAAATTTTTTGCTGGACAATATGTCGCCCATGTTTATTCCTGCCGGTGTCGGCATTATCCGCTACAGGGAAGAGCTTATGCAGGTAGGTATTCCTTATTTGGTGATTAATGTTTTTTCTACGGTGATTGTGTTTGTGATTACTGGCTGGGTGGCGCAGTGGATGATGAAAAGAGGAGGGGAAAAAGGATGAAGGAGATAGTGGGAGGAAGCATCTATTTTGGATTTTTTCTTACCATAGGGGCATACTATATTGGTCTGCGGGTGAAAGAGCGTTTAAACTTGGGGATTTTTAATCCTTTGCTGATAGCGATTCTTTTGGTGATGGGTGTGCTGGTCGTTACCGGGATTGGTTACGAAGATTATCAGCAGGGCGGAAGGTTTGTCAGTGATTTGCTGACTCCGGCCACAGTTTGTCTGGCAATTCCGTTGTATAAGCAGCTGCACTTGTTAAAAAAGCATGGTCTGGCAGTGGCAGTGGGGATTACCAGCGGGGTGATGACCAGCGCTGTGTGTATTTTTGTTTTTTGCAAACTGTTTCGTCTGGGACATGAGCATTATGTGACATTGCTGCCAAAGTCCATCACCACGGCGATTGGCATGGGGGTAAGTGAGGAGGCGGGAGGCATTGTCACATTGACCGTAATCTCCATTGTGATTACAGGGATTGTGGGAAATATGTGTGCAGAAATGCTTTGCCGTCTGGCAAAGATTATTCATCCGGTGGCGAAGGGGCTGGCGATAGGCACCAGCGCCCATGCCTTAGGAACGGCGAAGGCGTTAGAACTCGGCGAGATTGAGGGGGCGATGAGCAGCTTATCCATTGCTGTGGCGGGCTTAATGACGGTGATTGTCGTTCCCCTGGTGTCAGGGTTGATTTGAATATAAAGTGGTTGAAAAAAGGAGAAAAAAGGATGATGAAACGTGAGGAGATAGCGGTAAACGATACCTGGAAGCTTGAGGATATCCTGGTAAGTGACGAGGCATGGGAAGCCCTCTATACAAAGGAGAAAGAAGAAATTGGGCAGTATGTGCAGTTTAAGGGGCGGCTGGGAGAGTCAGCAGATACCTTGTATGCATGTCTGAAGTTTGATGATGATTGTTCCTGGAAGGTGGAAATTTTATATGTTTATGCAAGGATGCGGATGGATCAGGATACCACAAATCAAAGGTATCAGGAGATGTTTGCACGAGCGCAGTCTCTTTCCTGTCAGGCCGCGCAAAATGCATCCTTTGTCCTGCCGGAAATTTTAGCGGTTCCTGAGGAAAAATTAAAGGTATTTTTATCTGCGGATAATGGGATTAAGCATTATTTACGGGCAATGGAGCAGATTTTGGCAAAGAAGCCGCATACATTAAGCAATGAAGCGGAAGAACTTTTGGCGCAGTCTAGTGAGGCGATGCAGGGGGCTTCACAGATTTTTACAATGTTTAACAATGCGGATATTGTTTTTCCTGAAATTACAGGAAGCGATGGGAAATGTGTGAGAATTACGCATGGAAATTATATCTCTCTTTTAGAAAGTGAGGATCGGAGGGTAAGGAAGGAGGCTTTTTTGGGGCTGTACGGGGTGTACAAGCAGTTTGCCAATACTCTTGCCGCCGCATATTCGGCGGAGGTTAAGCAAGCCCTGTTTTACGCAAAGGCGAGAAAGTATTCTTCCAGCCGCGCCCATTCCCTGGCTGAAAATGAGGTGCCAGAGGCCGTGTATGACCAGCTGCTTGGCGCTGTCCGGAATGCGCTTCCTCTGCTGCACCGCTATGTTAAGCTGAGGAAGAAGGCGCTGGGGCTTTCCGAGCTGCACATGTATGACTTATATACGCCCATGGTTGAGGGTGTGAAAAAAACCTATTCGTTTGACGAGGCAAAAGCAATGGTGCTTGACGGTTTAAAGCCGCTGGGTGAAGAATACCAAACACTTTTAACCAGGGGCTTTTTGGACCGCTGGATTGATGTGTATGAGAATGAGGGGAAGCGCAGCGGGGCCTATTCCTGGGGAGTTTATGGAACGCATCCCTATGTGTTGTTAAACTATCATGGGACGCTTAACCATGTGTTTACCTTAGCACATGAGATGGGGCATGCGATTCATACGTATTATTCGGACAATCATCAGCCCTACACCTATGCCGGATATAAGATTTTTGTCGCAGAGGTGGCTTCGACCTGCAATGAAGCGCTGCTTATCCGTCATTTGATGGAAACGACAGAGGATAAAAGGGAAAAGAAGTTTTTAATTAATCATTTCCTGGAAAGCTTTCGGGGGACGTTGTTCCGCCAGACGATGTTTGCCGAGTTTGAATGGGAAGTGCACCAGAAGGCGCAAAGGGGTGAAGCACTCACCGCCAATGCCCTGGGTGAGCTGTACCATCAGCTGAATGTGGAGTATTTTGGACAGGATATGGTGGTGGACAAGGAAATTTCCTTTGAATGGGAAAGGATACCACATTTTTATACGCCGTTTTATGTTTATCAGTATGCGACAGGTTTTTCTGCGGCAATTGCCATATCCAGCCGGATACTGCGGGGAGAGGCAGGAGCGCTTGAAGGCTATCAGAAGTTTTTAAGCAGCGGATGCACCATGCCGCCGATAGAATTATTAAAGCTGGCAGGAGTGGATATGTCGTCGGAAAAACCGGTGAAAGAAGCGCTTGCTGTGTTCGGCAGATTACTGGATGAATTTGAGAAAATTGGGGAATAAGTTGATTTGTCGTCGTTGTACCTGAAAATCTTAATGAAATTCCTGGAAAAAGCGGGGAAATATTGTAAGGAATTAACAGTATTTCCTCGCTTTATTGACAAACAGGAAAGAGAGGGCTATAATTCCAAAGGATAAATGTTTTTCCTATTCGTATCAGAGTGTGTTTAAACATTATTTTTGGTTAAATATGTGTCACACTCAGCGAAGGTTCTGTAGCAATCAGTTGATTCATCATTAGGAGGATTGAGTATTATGGCAACAAAAACAACAAAGAAGGCTGCACCTGTTCAGGAAGCAGCGGTAACTGAGACGAAGAAAACCGTTAGCAAGGAAGCTGCAAAAGCTGATACCGTAAAGGCAGAGGCCGTTAAGGAGGCAAAGGCTGCACCGGCTAAGAAGGAAGAGAAAACAAAAGAGCCAGTGACATCGGTTATTTTTGAGTTTGCAGATAAAAAGGTAGCAGCAAAAGAACTTCTGGCAAAGGCAAAAGAATCCTTCGCAGCAGCACATAAGGATGTAGTTGTAAAAGAGATGAACTTATACATCAATGCAAATGATGGTTACGCTTATCTGGTAGTGAATGGAACCGAATATCCAGAAGATAAAATTGAATTATAATTTTTAACCTATAAAGAAAGTCCCCCGCTTCTAGGTCGCAAAGATAAAAGTGGCAGGGGGATGTTAAACAAGATAAGGAAAATAGCAGTAAGATGAGGATGCTGAAGTTGGATTAGGAACGATACAGGAAAAGACAAAGAGGGCTGGGCTTGATAGACCGGCCTTTTTCTTGCTTTTATTTATGGTGGCGCGACCGTTAATGGGCGTACGAAGGTTTTCCATGAAAGTTCACCGCTGGTTAGGCGGTCTAAGTTCAGGTATTCCAAGTG